>JBBRDQ010000044.1:0-26992 GCA_038203695.1 Chitinophagales bacterium | reverse complement strand
CAAATCAACGCATTGAAATATCCTACGTACCGCCCTTAATACTATACGCCCTTTTATACAATCATCTGGGAATATTTTAGTATCAATATAATCGTATAGTAAATCTTTAAGGTAGTGGCTGGCAATTAAATTTTTGTGGACTTTGTCACTAGTAGCCTCTCCTATTTTAGGTAAACCACCTTTGCCGTCTAAAATTTGATTTTCATAATACTGAATTGCAATAATTATCTCTGCTACAAGTGGTAATTGCGTTGTAAATAAGTGTTCCTGGTTATTATATTCTTTTAATTTTATTTTTTCTTGTTTTGCATTTTCACAAACATACTTATAAATTGTACTGACAAAAAAGCTCCTAATGCCTATATGACTAATCCTCTTTTTTACCAAAGGTAGTAATTGCTCAACGAGTATTGGATGGAGTTGGGTATCTCGTAATAATAAAGAAAATTCTTTTTGAATTCTCTTTTGCGTTTCAATCATTTCTTTTTTTCTTTCAGGTAACATGATTTTATCTTTTGAGTGACGAGTACGGGAAGATTTATTCACGTGGATTAAATATTGGTTTATTTGAGTTTTTGGGCTAATTTCGTTTAGTCTTAAAATATTTAAAATATTTTCTACTGTAAACTAGATTAGGCGCATCTCCTAAAGACTTAAACGCTAGAACCTTAGAATTAAGGTGCGTTTGTATATCCTTGGCATATTGTTCCAATAACGGGATAACAACAGCACTAACAACAGGTTTTACAATATTGAATATTCCTTTCTGTTTCTGAACATTATTTAAGTTCAGAGTTATTTCTTTGTAACCTATTTTTTTACTATTTGCGTAGTAAAAAAATGGTAGTGTTACATTGTTGTTTTTTAAATCTGAAAAAGCATCTTCGGGCTTCTTAGTAAGCGTCTTTTGACCATATGAAGCAGGAACATAGTCACCTACATCATTAATCAACTGCTGGAGCATTCCAAATCCGCCCATAAATTTTTTCAAGTTACTCCGTTTTTCAAGAGGATATGCGACCAATTCCATGATCATATCTGCCACGAAAGTAAAGTAAGCAGCGTTGGTAAGGTACATTCGGTACAGGTAAAATTGTACAAATGTTTTTTTTGAACCATCAACGCCCGAAGTATGAATCCTGTCCCAAAGATCATCAATCAACTCATGATCCAATAGGTTTTCTATTTCAATACCAAAGGTTGGTCTGCTTACAAACCCCTTTTCATAATTTCTGATAGAACTCCAATTTTTTTCAGCAAACTGCCCAACTTCAACCGATTGAAACATTTTGTGCAAAAATTTCAATATAGTGGTTTGCTCACGACAGTTTTCAGAAAATACATTTTCGAGTACGTACCGGTACAAAAAATCTTTCAGATAGTGGCTAGCAAGTAGGTTTTCGTTCGTCTTTTTGCGATCAAGAATCCCTCTTTTAAGTAGCCCACCCTTGCCATCTAATATCTGATTTTCTAAATACTGGATACTAATGACCATTTCCACAATAAACGGTATGTGGGTATCAAATAGGTTTTTATGTGGGCTTCTTGATAGTTTAATCTGCTCAAAAATCGCTTGCTGTTGTACATAATCGTAAACCATATACGATAGAGGGCCTCGAATGCTTAGATTGCGAAATTTTTCTTTAGGCAATGCAAAAGCAATTTTTTCCCACTGTTTTTCCAATTTTAAATCCGCAAGAACACGCATTAATTCAGCACGCATTTTCCTGCGAATTTTTGACATTATTGAATGGCGCTCTGGCGAGATGGAGTTGTGTTCATTGGGCATAGACAAGATTTTTCAAAGTGCAGTGCAAACATATTTAATTTTATTTAATTGCAAAGCACAAAACGATAAATTTTCTATGCAAAATTTATCATCAATCAGAAATCAACCACCAACTCTCTCAATCGACCCCTTTGTGGCTCTAACACGCGATCTACTATACAAGAAAATCCAATCAAATTATCTGCGTCGTAGACAACAAAGGCAGGGTCATAACTGCCACTGTCAAAATGATCTGCTACAAACGTTTGTAATCCGTGTATAAATTCAGTGAACTGACTGGTACGCCAAGGGGAAATAAACGTAATTATTTCCACGTTGTCTAAAATCGCTCTCAATGCTTGTAAGCGAAAACACAGTGTTTCATCGGCATTCTCGATTTTGCAACCCATATATTCCCGAAGATTAAATATTTCAATTACATCATCAACAGAAATAACCGGGGCATCTGCTAACCAACGATTTAATAGTGAGTATGTCGTATCTATTAAACTCACAGGCCATTTTTTGGTACTCTTAATCTTGTAGTTTGGGTCAATTGTAACCATAAGAGGAACTTTCCTTCTCCCAATGATAAACTGGTACTTGTTATTGGTGAAGCCTAAAATTTGAACAAGTTCACCCGGGTGTATCTTAATGGGGATTTGAATGTCTTTACTTATGTTCATGATGCTGGATGATTTAAAGAATAAATGAGTACATATATCAAGCCATAAACTAATTTATATATTAAATATTTGATTATCAACATCTTAAATTATTATCGGTGTACAGGATTAGACGAAAAAAAATATGGTATCAGAATTTTTTTCGGGTTCTTTTCGGGTGTTTTTTCGGGTGGTGAGTGGTTCTTTATTCCTCTGATCAAATTTGTGAAGTATCTATTTACGCTTAAATTAAGTAACATAACTGACGGTAATGCCTTTATGGTTTTGAGTAAACTAGCCTCCCTATCATTTAAAATAGTCAAAGATGTATGTGGTTTTAGTATCTTGCTAAATCTATTGTACTTAATTTTAAACCCTTTCTTAGAGATTAATTTATTGAATTTCAGCCTAGTCGTGGTATTATTTCTATGATATTTTTTTAAAGGTTGAATACTAAAGTCAATGTTCTTATAAGCCCATTGGATTATTAGAGCGGAAAATAGTAAAATGAGAATTGAGAGCATGGTAGTAAAATTTAAAAATTATAGTTGTCTGTTTTAAAACTAATGCGCTATCAGGGTCCTCGTATTTTAAACTTATAATAAGGTCTCTGTATATTAAAGATTCGCATGGCAGTAAATTTTAGTGATTGAGAAAATAGAAAATTGCAAAACCTATGACTATGCCTATGACTATACCCATGCCAGCACCACTTTCATTCTCCACCCATTTTTCGCCATCCCAGATGTGGCGGCGATCCGGCGAGAAAATTGGGCCACGATCCCGGTAGTGATCCCGATGATAGGGGTCATAGAAGTTTCGATTGGTGTCGATCAAATTGAAATGATCATTGTCGTAGCCAATATCAGAATGTTCGTTGGCTGGGTGAAGATTTTGTGTATGTTTATGTTCATAATGATCAGAAATAATTGAGTACATGACAAACAAAACGGCGATGATTGCGATGGTCCACATAATGTTAGAATTTTAATGATGAATTTTTATTTCATTTATCATTGAATGTGTAAACACTATTGTAAAAATCAAGCCAGTTAGTGTACCAATTGATAATAGATTGATTTTAAATGTTTTATGTTTTTGTAGGCCATTATTTAGACGAACCACTTAATAAATCATCCTAATTTTTTTCGGGTAAACCTTTATTTTTCGCGGAATATTCGTGTCAGTCCCCTTACTTTGTCCCCTTCCCGACAAGTCGCTCCACAATTTCCTTTTTTATTGCTTTCTAAAAATATCAGGTGTTACTTTCGCAGCACGGAACCAAGTGTAGATTGCTTCGTATCTTTACTGCCTTGTAACACAGCGTAAACCGACTTTTATGAAAATAATTATCCTGGGAAACGGTATCGGCGGCATCACCGCAGCACGACATATTCGCAAGCAAAGCGACCATGAAATTACCGTTATTTCCGCTGAAACAGCGTATTTTTTCAGTCGAACCGCCCTGATGTATATCTACATGGGACACATGCGCTTGCAGGATACGCAGCCGTACGAACCGTGGTTTTGGGAGAAAAATCGCATCAACTTGCTGGAGGCGCGGGTCGAACGTATCGACTTTACCGCCAAAGTACTGACTACAGCCACCGGGCAAACGCTCTCCTACGATAAACTCATCCTCGCAGTCGGCTCACGTTCCAACAAATTTGACTGGCCGGGACAGGACCTAGACGGTGTGCACGGGTTGTACAGCCTGCAGGATCTGGAAGCAATGGAACGACACACGCCCGGCCTGCAACGGGCAGTGATCGTCGGAGGCGGTTTGATCGGTATTGAAATGGCTGAAATGTTCCATTCCCGCAGTATTCCGGTGACCTTTCTGGTCCGGGAAAATGAATTCTGGAATAATATTCTACCACCCGAAGAAGCGCGCATGGTGACGCGCCATATTCGCGAACAGCATGTAGACCTCCAAACCGGCACCGAACTCAAAGAAATCCTGCCCGATGCCACCGGCAAAAAATGCGCCACCGTCATCACCAGCAAAGGCGAGAAAATTGCCTGCGGTTATGTCGGCCTTACGGTTGGTGTCAGTCCAAATGTTGCTTTTTTACAAGAAAGTGGCCTGGAAATCAAGCGTGGTATTTTGGTCAATGAATTTCTGGAGACCAATATCCCCGATGTGTATGCGCTCGGCGATTGCGCCGAACTGCGCCAGCCCGAGCCAGGTCGCAGGCCGATCGAAGCCATTTGGTATACCGCCCGTATGATGGGCGAGACCGTAGCCCATACGATTTGTGGACATCGGACCGCCTACGATCCGGGTATCTGGTTTAATTCGGCCAAGTTTTTTCACATTGAGTATCAAGTGTACGGTGACATCCGCGCGGCTTTGCCGGAAGCGCACAGCACATTGTACTGGGAGCATCCGGAAGGCAAAAAATCCATTCGACTCACCTACGAAACGACGTCCGGCCGCATTGCCGGTTTCAATCTGATGGGCGTGCGATACCGCCACGAAGTCTGTGAAAAATGGCTGCGTCAGGGTACCTCGATTGAAACGGTGCTGCAACAATTGGGCCTGGCCAATTTCGACCCGGAGTTTTATCCGCAACACGAAGTCGAATTAGTAGTCGAGTATAATCAGCGAACCGGTAAAAACCTGCAATTGAAACAAAAACGGGGATTATCGGCTGTGGTAAAATTCCTGCGGGAAAACATGCCTGCCTAAACCCTGCAAATCTGCGTTAACTGTTCTATCTGCCTCCATGAAAGATACATCTTTATCTCTTGCTACCCCCAACCCATCGCTTACGACTTCCTTGCAAAAGGCAGGATTGGCGTTACTGGCAAGCGCCGCCTCGTATATCCTTTTCCAGGGGCTGCGCTACCACACATTGCCGCCAACACCGCTCACCCTGGGGTTCTTTTTAGCACTGGTCACCGGTCTATGGCTTTTTCTGCGCGATGAGCGCATTGATTTTACTAAAAATACCAACGGGTCCGCTATGTGGCTGCGCAGTCTCTCTGCGCGCGGCATCTGGGGTTGGTTAATCGGTATCGTGCTGACCGAATTTTATGTGTGTCTGTATTGGGCACCACAATACCTGACCGGACTAATCGGGCTGTTTGAGCCATTCAGTCAGGCATTTCGCCACAAACCGGCCGATCAGTGGTTTGTCTACGGCTCGTTTTATACCATCTTAGTGCTGGTAATGGGTACGCGATTTATGTTTAAATACCGGCACAATCGCTACCAGTTGGTGCGGACCGCCTCGGTGATGTTTTTTCAATTGGGTTTCTCGTTTTTGTTACCCGGAATATTGCTGCGGCTGCAACAACCCGAACTGTACTTTACCTATTTCTGGCCACTCGCCTATAGTAATGCGACCCCGGATACCTGGTCGTGGCAATCGCAGACTTCGGTGGGAACCTGGTTTTTCATCTTTGGCCTGGCCATGTTTTTTATCGGCACACCCATTCTGACGTATTTCTTCGGCAAAAGATGGTATTGTTCCTGGGTGTGCGGCTGCGGCGGCCTGGCGGAAACAGCCGGCGATCCATTCCGCCACTTATCCGATAAATCACTAACTGCCTGGAAAATAGAACGCTGGATGATTTATTCCGTTTTGGTATTTGCTTTAGGCATGACGGCTTTGTTGTGGATCAATGTAATGACCGGCAAGGGCATTCTGGGCAGCGCGTCGGAAGGTTTTTACAAAACCTATTCATTCCTCATCGGCTCCGTTTTCTCCGGGGTGGTAGGCGTAGGGTTTTACCCATTGATGGGCAGCAGGGTATGGTGCCGTTTCGGGTGCCCGATGGCCGCCTGGTTGGGGTTGTGGCAAAAGAAAAAATCAAAATTTCGCATCACGACCAACGGCGGTCAGTGTATCAGTTGCGGCAACTGTTCCACCCAGTGTGAAATGGGGATCGACGTGCGGTCATATGCCCAGAAAGGACAGGATATCGTGCGGTCTTCTTGCGTTGGCTGTGGAATTTGCGCGGAAGTTTGTCCGCGTGGCGTGCTGCGCCTGGAAGGGTCCGATGAAGATATTGCCGAACGGACGACCCAATTGCGCACAATTCATATAAAACTGGAAGACGTTAAAATGCTGTGACTTTTTTCCGGTCTCATTTGGAAAATTGAACAAAGTTTAGTTACCTTTGCGCTCGCTTTTCAAAGAAGTATCATAATTTAGCACATAACACAATGGAAATCATTGCATTACAGGCTCACCGCAAGGAAAGTACTGGTAAAGAAGGAGCAAGAAGAATTCGTCGCGACGGTCAAGTACCTGCGGTAATTTATAAAAGCGGTGGCGGCGAAGCCGTTGCGTTTACTTTGGGTGCGCCTGAAGTTCGGGATTTGGTCTACACACCAAAATTCAAAATGGCTGAAATTACCCTCGATGGTACCATACACAAAGCCATCGTGAAGGACATTCAGTTCCACCCGGTAACGGATGCAGTGATGCACCTCGACTTTCTGGAATTGGTACCAGGTGTGAAATTCAAGGCAAGCGTGCCATTGCGTTTCACCGGTTCTGCGCCAGGAGTGAAGGCCGGCGGCAAATTCCTGACTACCCTGCGGTCTATTTCTATTCTGACCACGCCGGAGAACGCAGTCGACGAAGTATTCGCCGATATTTCCGGTATGGAACTGGGCTCTACCATCCGGGTGCGCGATATTACGCCAATTGACGGCGTAGAAATTACCAACACCACGGCGGTTCCGATTGCAACAATCGAAATTCCACGTGCCCTGAAAGGCGGTAAGTAATTTACAACTATACTGATTTACAGTATTTTAGATAGAAAAGCCAACCTGTTACCGACGGGTTGGCTTTTCGTATTTAAATTGTTTTCAGGGTACGTTACCGCACTCTAAAGTTCTTTAAATACCTTCGTCCCATGAGTCGCACCAATAAATACGTCTGTATCCATGGCCACTACTACCAACCGCCGCGTGAAAATGCCTGGCTCGAAACGGTAGAGCAACAGGAAAGTGCCCGCCCTTTTCATGACTGGAATGCCCGCATCAACTACGAATGTTACGCCCCCAATGCGGCGGCGCGTATTCTTGATGATCAGGGCTGGATCATGAAAATCCGCAATAATTATAATCGGATATCCTGGAACTTTGGTCCGACGCTGCTTTCGTGGCTCGACGACAGCGATCCGGATACGTACGATTTGCTCAAAAAAGCCGATATCCGCAGCCGCGAACGCTACGGTGGTCATGGCTCTGCCATGGCCCAGGTACACAGTCACCTGATCCTCCCACTTTGCAATTACCGCGATAAAGTAACGCAGGTGTGGTGGGGTATTCGTGATTTTGAATTCCGCTTCGGCCGTTATCCCGAAGGGATGTGGCTGGCTGAAACAGCAGTCAACACCGAAACGCTCGAAGTGCTGGCATCGCACGGTATTCAGTTTACCATTCTGGCACCACGCCAAGCCAAGGCGGTGCGAAAAATAGCCACCGGCTCGGAAGCGCAGTTCGACTGGCGCGAGGTGTCTGCCGAAACAGTCGATACCCGCCATCCATACTGGTGCCTGTTGCCAAGCGGCCGGCGGATTGCCCTGTTTTTCTATCACGGAGGCGTAGCGCAGGAGGTGGCTTTCAACGGACTGCTGAACAACGGCGGCAATTTTGCCCGCCGCATGACTAGTTTTTTTGACAATGATGATGCACCGCAGTTAGCCCACATTGCTACCGACGGAGAAAGTTATGGCCACCACCACCGTTTTGGCGAAATGGCCCTGGCCGACTGCCTCAATCAGATTGAAGATCGCGCCTTAGCCACGTTAACCAATTACGGGCAGTTCCTGGAACTTTTTCCACCTGCATGGGAGGTGAAAATTCACGAAAACTCTTCCTGGAGCTGTGTACATGGTATCGGCCGCTGGCATACCGATTGCGGCTGCAATTCAGGCGGGCATCCGGGCTGGCATCAGCGCTGGCGCAAACCCCTGCGCGATACGCTGAACTGGCTGCGCGATCAGTTGGCACCATTGTTCGAACACGAAGGTGCGCGACTGCTGCGCGACCCTTGGGTGGCGCGCAACGAATATATTGAAGTGATGCTCAACCGCGATGAGGCCGTTATTGGCGCATTTCTGAAAAAGCATGCCCGTCGGGAATTGAGCCTGCTGGAAAAGGTAGCGGTGCTGCGGCTGCTGGAAATGCAACGGCATACCATTCTTATGTTCACCAGTTGCGGCTGGTTTTTTGATGAAATATCCGGTCTGGAGACCAATCAGATTTTGCAATACGCGCTCCGGGCAATGGACTATGCGCAGGATGCCATCGGTGTAAACCTGCATGATGAATTTACGCGCCGCTTGGCCGAAGCGCCCAGTAATGTGTTCCCCAATGGGGCGGCCAGTTATCTGCAGAATGTGCTGCCGACCCGCGTCACCTTAGAGCGCGTGGCGATGCACTTTGCCGTCGCATCCCTGTTTGAAGATGATCCGGAGGGGCTGGACTTGTTTAATTATACGGCTTCAGTGGAGTTTTTTGAAAAAATACAGGCTGGTACCCCGCAGTTTGCTGCCGGCAGATTGATTATTCGCTCCCGGCTAAGTACAGCAGAACGAACCTTTTGCTTCGCTGTAATCTACCTTGGGCAGCAACATATCATCGGCAATATCAGCGGCACAATGAATCGTACTACCTTTGAAGAGATGTACGGTCGAACCAGCAAAAGTTTTCGCTCGGCCAATGTAGGAGAGACCATCGGCATCTTGCAGGAGTATTTTGGTCCGGAAAAATTTACCCTGGCCAGTCTTTTTGCCGACGAAAAAATAGAGATTATTAAAACCATTACGGCTTCCAGTCTGGCGACGGCAGAATCTACTTTCCGCAATGTTTTTAACGATAATTACCAACTGATCACGGGTTTACAGGATGCGGGATTGAGTATTCCGGACACTTGGCGGAATATCGCCGCCTATATTTTACAGTCAGATCTCTTGGATTTTTTCGAAGATCAAGATACGACTGATACCCGTAATCTACGGCGTATTGCCGAAGATTTGCGGCGCTGGAATGTCAAATTAACCGATGAAGAGGCCGTTCGTCATGCCGTCAGCAATCGATTGTACCAGGAAATCGAGAAAATCGACCGCGATGAATCCTCTCTACCACGGGTAATGTGGCTTATCGAGGTGCTACAGGTCGTCGGAGAAATGGGGCTTAAACCCCTGTACTGGCGCAGCCAGAATGTTTTTTATCTGCTGACGCGTGGTTATCGCAAAGGGGAGTGGGTGTTTGTCAATAAAGAGTGGCAACAGGTGCTGGAACAACTGGGTAATGCCTTAAAAGTGCGGGTATTGCCGCAAAAAACGGTTGCGGTCGCTGTATAGTGTATTTCGTTTGCCTGATTAAATCGTGCAATCAGGCAAACGAAATACTACACTTCAGCACTCAGAACGCGCCGCATGGCCGCCAATTTTACCAGGCATTCCTCATATTCTTCTTCCGGGACAGAATCATATACAATAGCGCCACCTACCTGCACCGATGCATATCGCGTGGTTTGATTGTATAAAATACTGCGGATCAGCACATTGAAATCAAAATCACCGTTGGGGGTAAAATAGCCGATCGCTCCTGAATATAAGCCGCGCCGCGTTCGCTCATATTGCTCGATCAATTGCATCGCCATTACTTTAGGTGCTCCCGTCATGCTGCCCATGGGAAAGGCATCGCGCAGTGCATCTACCGGATGGGTATCTGCCCGCAAAGTGCCGCATACTGTTGAAATCATCTGGTGAACGGTAGCAAACGTATGAATTCCAAATAACTCCGGTACTTGTATAGAGCCCGGCTCACAATGCCGGGCCAGGTCATTGCGCACCAGATCGACAATCATTACATTTTCAGCGCGGTCTTTTTCATTGGTGAAAAGTTCTTGCTTGATATTTTCATCATCAAACGGCGTACCCCCCCGTGGACGCGTTCCCTTGATGGGTTGTGAAAATAATTGATCTCCCTGCTTGCGCAAAAAACGTTCCGGACTGGCACAGAGGGCATAACGATCCCGCCAGCGCACATAGGCAGTAGCGGGCGCTTGCCCGATTTTATTCAACCTTTTGAACGTTAAAAGCGGATCAATATCCATGTTTTCAGCAAAAAATTCCTGGCAAAAATTCATCTCATATACATCTCCTTCGATGATATGCTGGCGAATGTGTCCGACGGTGTTCAGGTAATCGGCTCGCGGGATCCTGGGCGTCAGTTCGCCGGGACGATTTAGAGATGTAGGGTGAAATTGGGCATTTTTAATGCCGGCAAAAATCGCCTCAGGTTCGGTATGTAGTGTATGAATCTCCAACTGTCCATTGCGGATACCAGCTACCGTTTTGGGCTGGAAAAAAGCCAGATCCGGGAACCCGATTCCGTCGGGGTGCGTGGACGCCAGGTGTTCGACTTCATTCTTTAAATCATAACTTAAAAATCCAAAAAGCCAGTCCTGCGTTTCGGTTTGTAATTTTTTCAGCGCGAAAAAGGCGCTGCCTGCCGGCATTTCCAGTACCTGTATCGCGTCGACGGCTGCGAGACACTCCCAATCCCCGATACTCGAATGGTTATTACTATCGAGGTAGACCGAGAGATCATATTTGTGTACCCAAATAAGTAACTTTTCTTTCCAAAAAGCGAGATCATTTCCTAATGTGTAAGTGGCAATATGGCGTTGCGTGCTCATACGATTTCCGCTATTTTCTCCACGTTCAGCCCTGCCGGGAAATCCAGCGCTGCGGCCTCTTCCAGACTTACTCGCCAGAGTAAAGCCTTCATTTTTAGCAAAGTAGCCGCTGTTTCGCCCTGGCGGATTCCAATTTGCAACAAGCCGCGTTCGGCGAATTCCTGTTGTTGCACTTCTAACGCCAGTTTTTTTACGGTATTCATCACGTCCGGCATCAGCGCATAATCAAAATCCAGCCGGAAAGTGTCCAGTATAATTTTCTCGATGATTACAGATTGCCGGAACGCCTCGGCGGCCGTTTCGCGATATGCCTGGATGAGTCCCGAAGTGCCCAGCAGGATACCGCCAAAATAGCGCACTACCACGACCAGTACGTCGGTCAGTCCGAATGCATCAATTTGTCCGAGCATGGGCCGACCGGCCGTTCCGCTGGGTTCGCCGTCGTCGTTGGCTCGGAAGCGGCTGCCATCCAGCCCAAGGCGCCATGCAAAGCAATGATGCCCCGCTTTAAAATGTGCTTTGCGCAGCGCTTCAAGATGCAGCATAGCCGCTCCTTCGGTGCGCACCGGATAAGCATGCCCAATAAATTTGCTACCCCGGTCTTTGTATTCTCCGACCGATGGAGCCTCGATGGTATGATAGGCGTCTGTCATTGTATAGGACAAAGGTAGCGTATTGCCCGGCCATGCGTGGAATGAACTGTTGCATCGAAACAAGTGAAAATGCCGCGCAGCAAAAAAAGACTGCGCGGCTACTGCTGTTTATGGATATTAATCTTGGTTTCATGCCAGGATTTTATGGAGCGGGCTTGAGAAGATAAAAAAGAGTCGATATAAATGGGGATCCATGTACGGATATGCACCGGATTCAGGAAGTGTAAAGGACTGACATTTATAACCTTGTACGACGCTATCCTGTAGACCGTACTTAGTAGCGATCCGTATAATGTCCTCTTGTGTAACGCCAGGATTCCTTATATCTAAAAAATCGCGTTGAGTGGAGTCATTGTTTTTGTATTGGTCTTCGTGACATGCTGCAAAAAATGCGACTGCCAGCATTGATAGGGAGAAAATTATTTTCTCATAATGGTGATGATATTTAACTTCGGCCAGTAAAGGGGCGGTTCCAGTTTGGTGTACGCCTTTGATGGGTTCATTCACACTAAATAAGCATTTGGCGGTGTCATTTTGCGAGTGATATGCTATAATTGTAAACAAATAATTTGAGTACAATGGGTGTATTTCAGCGCTTTTTGAAAGGTATAATGTTTTTCGAACAAAGCGGCAGATTCTTGGCGCAGGGTGTTGTTCCAGCATTCCACATTGTTGGTTTGACCACTTTTATTGCAACCATTTGATGCTTGCCGTTGTCAATAACGTTGGCGTATGCTTCCCAAAACCCGAAAAAGTGAAACTCTTCTTGTAATCATCCAGTATCCAATCCCAAAACGCCCGACAACTATTCACACTCCGATCCCCTACAAAATAATAAATGGCTTGGAGGGTTCGTCGGCACAAAGCAATCCAAACCCAGCGTTTAGAAGCTGTAAAGTAAACAAATCACCTGAATCTTGGCACTATCAAAGCATTCATAGCAATAATAATAGTGTTTTATTGCGATAACCTATTTCGCTGGTTTTGGTATCGTACAGAGAAGAAAATAACCAGTAATGTTAATAGCAAAGCGGTGACATACCTATAAAGTTGATCTGAAAGAACGCTTTCTTTCGCCGATGACATTAAAGGTAGTGAGAAGTCGCTCAAAATGCTTAATAAAGCGAAAATAAAGCAAAAAGTTAAAAGTAACTTCTTGCTTTTGCTAAGTTTAGGTTGCATAAGTTGAAGATTTTATTGGTTGTTAGTTAGGAGCAGATTACAGAAAAATTTTTATAAAAAATAAACCTGTTCAAAAACAATACATAGCCGTTGCAAAATGGTTGTGGAAAAGGACGAACTACAAACTATCAATGGTGAAATGTTTATGTCGAATTAATTTTCACAATCACTTTGCAATGGCTATATAATGTAATAAAACAGGCTTCTTCCTTGTCATTGATTCATCATAGATTTAAAAATTTGATTAATCACATAGCCCAAAGACGGAGTGCAAGTCCACCACTTGCGCATATGGCCCCGTTAACACCTGCCCCTATCCTATTAGAAGCAGATATTTTGCTATGATTTCATATTAATCCGAATGAATATTGCTCCATCGCATTTGACGGAACTTATCTATCTTCCGCTCCGCAGCCTTTACCTGACCCTACAAAAGTATTGGACGCCCCGCGAATACACACAATTTTTTTGTTGCGAAAATCTCCAATAAGTTGTTTATTTTTGCCAATATTTTGCAGTTATCCTCTAAATCTTATTTTTCATGTCGCAACTCGGAACAAATATCCGGAAAATACGGGAATTTCGTGATTTCACGATACAAAACATGGCCGACGCGTTAGAAATATCGCCAACCACGTACAGTAAAATAGAAAACGGTGAAAAAGACCCCAAACAAGGCGAACTTGAAAAAATCGCCAACGTATTAGGGGCTACTGTACCGGAACTACACACTTTCCATAACCGGAAAATTATCAATCACTTCGCGCCTGAATTCGATCAACAGGCAGTCTATAAAGAGGCGGATGATCGATATGTCGCAGCGCTGCGCGCCGAGAATACGCAGTTGAAATTAGAAATCGTAGCACTGCGGGAAGAACGCCTGCAACTCAATCAACTCCTGACAACACGAAGCCGATAACCTTTTGGTACTGCCTTTTAACCATGTACGTACGGTTTTTTGCAGGGCCGATCTGTCGCGAATTTGTGCCGAAAAGGGGCGTAAAATGCCGGTTGGTAGAAAAAAGGAACAAGACTTACACTATTCTTTATTTCATACGTTTGTAAATGGCTTGCTAAACACCGCAATTAGGTTTGTTTTTTGCAAAAAATCCTGAATCTTTGGCCGCTTAATATTTTTTAGCAACCGACTACCATCCATTTTTGTTCAGTTTAAACCTACACTTTGGCGATGCTGCATTATTCCGACCGCCCACGGGGCAAATTTGATTTTGATAAATTCTTTTTGGACATGAAACTTAAAACATCCCTGCTTTTCTTTTCCGTAGTCGGCCTGGCAGGTCTCTTGTTCTTTACCAACCCCTTCCATCTGCTCGGCGATCCCGACCCGAACAAGGAAGCCGCCCTTATACAGTCTATCCTGCAAGGCGTTAGCCGACTGCACTTTCAGCCCAAACCGATAGATGATACATTCTCTAAAGAAGTATATGGTGTATATCTGAAGGATATGGACAGCGGCAAACGCTTCTATACCCAGGCGGATATTACTCGTTTTGAAGCCTTCGAGACTAAGCTCGATGACCAGGCACAAGCCGGAACCTTCGAATTTTTCAACCTGACTTCCGATCTGATGGATGCAGATTTGGTGAAAGTCCAGGGCTGGTACCGTGAAATACTGGCCAAACCCCTGGATTTTACGAAAAATGAGCAAATCGAAGTAGACGGCAAAAAACTTAAATGGGCCAAGGATGACGCTGAATTGCGCGAGCGCTGGGATAAATGGATGAAATATGAAGTGCTCAGCCGCATTACGGAGGAGACGGAAAAACAAGAAAAGCCCGATTTTAAAGGGGATAAAAAAACCTTTGCCCAGCACGAAGAAGAACAGCGCAAAAAAGTGCTGGATGTCTATGACAAATGGTTCAAACGCCTGCAAAAACAAGATCGCAGCCGCCGTTTGGAAATCTATCTCAATGCGGTGACAAATGTCTTTGACCCGCATACCAGCTATTTTTCTCCAAAAGGGAAAGAAGACTTTGATATCAGAATGTCGGGTAAATTGGAAGGGATCGGTGCACAACTGCAAAGTGACGGCGAAAAAACGACGATTACCGGTATCGTACCCGGTGGTCCAGCCTGGAAAAACGGCGAATTGCAGAATAAAGACGTCATTCTAAAAGTAGCCCAGGGTGATAGCGATAAGGAATCGGTCGATATCATGGGCTGGGAGATCAGCGATGTGGTCTCGAAGATCCGCGGTTCGAAAGGTACCAAGGTTACGTTGACCATCCAAAAACCGGATGGCATTCAGAAAGTCGTTACCATCACCCGCGATGTGGTGATCATGGAAGAAGGGTTGGCTAAATCCCTTGTTTTCCGGAATGGCGATGGCGTAGACAAGATTGGCTACATTTATCTGCCGATGTTCTATGCCGATTTTGAATCCGGTAAAACCAGCTGCTCGGTTGATGTCGCTAAAGAGATCGAAAAATTGAAATCCGAAAATGTCAAAGGTATTATCCTGGACTTACGCGATAATGGCGGTGGTTCGCTGCGCGATGTAGTACAAATGTCCGGCTTGTTCGTCGAGCAAGGCCCGATCGTGCAAGTGAAAAGCCGCAATCGCAAGGCCGATGTGATGGAGGACAATGATCAGTCCGTCCAATATGGCGGTCCGTTAATTGTTATGGTCAACGGATTCAGTGCGTCCGCTTCGGAAATTCTGGCGGCTGCCATGCAGGATTACAAACGCGCCGTGATTGTAGGTTCTGCCGGCACTTATGGCAAAGGGACCGTACAGCGCTTCCTGCCACTCGATAATTCCACTAGCGACGAGTCGGTAAAACCATTGGGCGACATGAAACTTACGATCCAGAAATTCTACCGCATCACGGGTAAAACGACCCAGTTGGATGGCGTGACGCCGGATATCGTGCTGCCCGATTTTTATAATTTGGTGGAACTCGGCGAACGCGAAAACGACTACCCGCTGGAATCAACCACCATTGAAGCCGTACCATTTAGTCAGAAAGCCTATCAAATTCCCGATATGAGCCGACTGAAAGCCAACAGCGAAGCCCGGGTGAAAATTGATCCGACCTTCAAAAAAATCAGCGAAAACGCGGTACGCCTGCGCAAGCAGAAAGATGCCACGCAATACCCGCTGCAGGCCGATAAATACCGCATGTGGAACGATAAGCAAGATCAGGAAGCCGCTAAGTACGATGATATGTTCAAGCCAATCTCCGGTTTTACCGTAGAAAATCTTATGGTGGATAAAGAACACATCCAGACGGATACTTCCCGGGTGGCCCGCAATGATAACTGGATCAAGGACAAGCAAAAAGACTCGCAATTGAACGAAGCATTCCACATTATGCTCGATATGATCGGCACCGGGACCGCTAGTAAAGAATAAGGTCGTTGCGAAAAAGGGAATCAGCATAATTCTCAGCCCATATATTTTAAAAATAACCCTGCGCATTCCATACCGGAATTTCGCAGGGTTATTTTTTCGCAGGTTGAGATTTTCACGCACAAAAAAAAGCAGGTCAATGGCTTTGAAAACCACTGACCTGCTTTTTTAACCGCTAGGTATCTACTACCTAATCCACTTCGACTTTTACGCCGCCGCTTTTACTATCCTTGCTACCTTTCTTTTTATCTACAATGGTAATGCGGGTACCACTTTTCAAGTTGCGGGAGATCGCAGAATACGGTCCGGTGACGACCTGATCGCCATCTTGCAACCCACTCACCACTTCGATATAATCGTTGTCCTGAATACCAGTTTTTACTTCGCGCACGGCGACGGTATCACCGGTGACCACGAATACAATTTCTTTAATGTCTTTCTTGGCCTCTTGCACGTTGTTATTTGGTGCAGCATCTGTCTTTTTAGCCGATTCCTCTTTGTTATCGCGGGCAGTGACGGCAATAAGTGGCACGCTGAGTGTACTGTCGGCCGTATTGGTGTAGATGTCTACGGCTGCAGACATACCCGGACGGAATGGATAGCGCTGTCCTTTTTTCATTAAATCCGCGTACGATTCTGGCGAAACGCGAATTTTTACCACAAAATTAGTCACCTGGTCCGTGTTCAGGCTGGTAGCCGAAGCCGAAATGTTACTGGCGCTGCTGGCGATTTCGCTGACTTTCCCCTTGAACTTGCGCCCTAGGTACGCATCTACTTCTACGTCGGCTTCATCGCCCACGCTTACTTTGAGGATGTCGTTTTCGCTGACATCTACCTGCACTTCCATACTGCTCAGATTGGCCACGCGCATCATTTCAGTACCCATCATTTGCACCATACCCAGTACGCGCTCGCCTTTTTCCACACTTAACTTGCTGATAATGCCACTTACGGGTGCCGTAATAATGGTTTTTTGCAGACTGGTGCGCAATTCCTTCAAGCGGGCATTGGCGCTATTAATGCCGTATTCCGATACGCGCACATTTTCACGGGCACCGGCGAGGCTGCTTTGGGCGGATTTAAGACTTGCTTCTGCCGCAGCCAGACTACCTTCCGCCGCACGGAGGTTACCCACGGCGGTTTCAAATTCCGATTCAGAAATCACGCCGTCTTTGAACAGTTTTTCGCTCCGGGCGTACGCTTTTCTGGACACGTCCAATTGGGCGACCAACCGGCGCTGATCGGCGTTCAATTGTTCGATCTGGGCGTTGCTACCCGACACATTGGAGGATGATATTTCGCGTTGTGCCCGGGCCGTGCTCACGGATGCCTGTCCTTGTTCCAGCGCACTTTGGTATTCATCCGGCTTGATTTTAGCCAACACCTGACCAACGGTCACCGAGTCGCCCTCTTTGACATATAGTTCGACGACTTCGCCGGATACGTCGGAACTTATTTTTACTTCAGTTTCCGGAAAAATTTTACCGCTCGCACTCACCATTTCACGGATCGTACGGCGTTCGGCCTTTTCGGCATTTACTTCCTCTCCTTTCGGTTTTTGGCGCGCTTTGACTACGGCGGCTAGCACTAACAGGCCGATTATGCCGATTAATACGTAGAGAAGGGTGCGTTTTTTGCGTTTGGGCGGCTTGTTTTCCATAATGCGATGTTGTCTTTTCTGAAAAAATAGGAGATAAGAGGCGATGGTTACGCGCAATTTGCAGATCTGAAAAATTCCGATCCGTCACAATTGGCGACAAGATTACGCAAACGCATTTACGGTGATTAAAATAGTTGGATAAATAGCACAAAACGACGGATGAAATTCGGAAAATCAGGGGTTGATTTTCCGAATTTCAATTTCGCGGGACCCATTTCTACAATTTTCCACATACGTGCGGTATCAGTTCCCCAAAAATCTGTATAAGTACCTTGTTAAGCGTGGCGCGCTCTTTTTAGACCGTGTTTTATACCCGTTTGAACGGTATCATGCTGTCGGGTATAATATTCATGTCTTTAATAACGCATTCACTATCATTATGAACACAAAAGCAATTATTCTAACAGTAACTTTTGGTATGGTAGCCCTGCTGCATCATGCCGACGCTCAAATCGGTATCAAAGCCGGGGTAAACATCGCCAGTATGTCGGAGTCTTCAACGGAAGCCACGTACCAAGACTTCAAGAACAAATCTGTGGTCGGCTTTCAGGCCGGTCTGGTGTTCGATCTCGGGCTTTCCGACATTTTTACAATTCAACCGGAAGTGCTGTACATTCAAAAAGGCGGTAAATCAATTGCCCGGCTGAATGATGAAAACAAAGTCGAGTCACGCCTGTATTACAATTACGTAGAAGTACCGGTACTGGCAAAATTGAAATTTTTTGCCGGAGACAGCAAATCGGGCTTTTACCTGATCGGCGGACCATTCGCCGGCTTGGCACTGGGTGGGAAATCAAAAGTTACCACCACTTTACTAGGTGCAAGCACAACGTCTGAAACGGATTTCGAATTTGACAATAGTGACGCAGCAGACCGTCAGCGTCGCCTGGATTGGGGTGTCGCCTTTGGTGGTGGCGTTAAGTTAGGAAATGTATTCCTGGACGCGCGTTACAACTTGGGGATTAATAACCTGCTGGATAGGGATGCAAACAATCAAAACGATAATAAACCTTACCGCCGCACTCGTGGCATTGGACTCACCATTGGGTTCCAATTCTAAGATTCATATAATTTTTCGTTTTGTTATTGCCCGTCGGCTTATGCTGACGGGCTTTTTTTATTTGTGCGATCTGGCCTATTGGCAATCGGGCCCGTTCTGCTGTAAGAAGGTAGTTACCAGGGTAAATCTGCCAGGATAATAGGTTTACCCATGAAATTATCCGCGCCCGCTGCGAGTGCTTCCGCACGAATGTCCATAGCGCTGATCATCACCAGTTGAACTGACTTGATGGAGTTTTTAAAAGTCTCGATGTGCTCAATGCCATACCCGTCGGGCAGGTTATTGTCCAACAAAATCACATCCGGTTGGAATGTAGACGCCTTCTCCAGCCCTTCAGCGAGCGCAAAGGCAGTTTCAATGGTTGCAAATCTGCGGCTTAAAATTCGTTTAAGCAGTAAACATACGTCCACCTCATCATCAATGATGAGTAGTTTTTTACC
The DNA here is from genome assembly GCA_038203695.1 of Chitinophagales bacterium. Classification (GTDB taxonomy): domain Bacteria; phylum Bacteroidota; class Bacteroidia; order Chitinophagales; family Saprospiraceae; genus M3007. The sequence continues at coordinate 7,516 of JBBRDQ010000044.1, read as the reverse complement.
ATGATCCATTGTGTCGACAAATTAATAAGCAAAAATTTATAACTGTGAAGTTACGATAAAACACTAAATGCTATAAGATTAAAATTAGTGTTCCAATCTTGAAAAACAAGGCATTTGGGGTTTTAATTCCACAAAATGCTACATAAATGGCATTTATTTGATAGAATTTGTTGCTAAAGCGCAAAAGTTGACTGGCATAAAATTTTAAGTTGTGTAAGGGTATACGAACACAATACTTAAACAACAACCAAAAAAATTTCGACTATGTCTAACTCAAAATTGTTAGCCGCTGTAATCGGCGGCGCCGCTGCCGGTGCAGTCATCAGCCTGTTATATGCGCCACAATCGGGTGCAGAAACACGCAAAAAAATCCTTAAATCCGCTTCCCGCTCTTCTGATAACCTGGATGCTCTGATTGAGCAAGGTAAAAAAACCTGGTACGAAACCAAAGGTAAAGCCGAAAAAGGCGTGGGTATTGCAGCCGATGAAATGGACGAATTTATGCGTCACATTCTTACTGAAGGTAAATCCATGTGGGATAAAGCCAAAAATAAAGCCGGTGAAATGGCCGACGACGCCAGCGACACCATAGATAATGTGGTAGAAAATGGCAAAAAAGCCGCTAACCAAGCCAGCCGTGAAGGCCGCGAAATAGCCAATAAACTTAATTAAACCAGTGTGTTTATGTGCTGATACGCCGCTCCCACCGGTGTATCAGCACATTTATCATTTAATGATCTAATTTATTATTCGCACATTATGGGAATTATCAATGAAGAATCGCGCTTTCGTTTAGAATCACTGTCGGAACATGTGATCGAATATATCGATACCCGTTGGGATTTAATGCTGCTGACATTGACGGAAAAAGGTATCTCCGCATTGTCCTCCCTGATTATAGGTATGCTGACTGCTTTATTCGGAAGCATTGCAGTTGTATTTGCCGGGATAGGTACAGCGATTTGGCTGGGGCAGATACTCAATAATCCAGCTGTAGGTTACTTTATTATGGCGGGTGTATTCTTAGTGATGCTGGGCGGTGCCTTGCTCTTTGCACAAACCTATCTGCGTACGTCTATTACCAATGTAGTGCTTGATTCCATCAAAGACAACGACGAAAACGATGAAACCCAATCCAAGAATATTAGCTGAACGTGCCCGTTTAAAACAGCGTCTGGAAGATCACCGACAACTGATCCATCAGGATGTCCAGGCATTGAAGGAATCGGTAAAGCCTTTAGCAATTGCTAAAAATGTAATTTCCGAAGCTGCGGAATCTTTTCGCGACAACAGTTTTGCAACACAGGGCGTGCGACTGGCACTTACCATGATTCCACGTCGTATGCGGCACCCACTCGTCGGCATTGCTGCTCAGATTGCTGTGCCAATGTTGCTGCGCAATTTGCCAAAAGTGGTTAATTTTATCAGGGGCAAAAAAGATGATGTCCCCAAACCCTCTTTAGCGAAAAAGATCGGCAACGCCTTTCGCCAGCTGCGCGATCGTTAGTAGATCACCAATGTAGCGGTATCTACCCAGTATGAGCCGATATTGCGCACTACTTCCAATAGTTTATCAAAGGAAGAAGGCTTGGTAATAAAGCCACTCGCTCCCATTTTATACAATTGCCGCACATCATCCGGTGATTTGGAGGTCGTAAAAATTACGATCGGAATATGCCGGAACGCTGGAATATTCTTTATTTCACTCAGTACCTGCCGACCGTCTTTTTTAGGCATATTCAGATCCAGCATGATCAAATTCGGTAATGGAGTATTGATTCCTGCGTATTTCCCCTGACGGTTTAAGAATTCAAATACCTCGCTGCCGTCCTCCACGAACAGTAACTGGCATTGTATATCGTTTTCTTCAAATGCCATTTGTACCAGATAACGATCATCCGCGTCATCATCCGCCATCAATATCGTTACTTTATACTGGATTGCTGGGTCCATACTATCTAGTTGTACATCTAGGCCGCTCCGGGCTTTTTTTACACAAAGTGTTTTTAAACGATAATTCGCAAATGTACGGCTTACATCGTTGAGCAGCGGAACAATCTGGTACGATTGGTAATAATTTACTGCATTGCTTCCTACATTAAACTTCCTGAATATATCTACCGATAACCCATTGGCCGGTTCCAATACGATGCCATCCGTCCGCACTGGTTTGAAAAATGGTCACGCGTGCACCCTGCTTGAGTACAGCCACCTTGGCGTTGGCCGTTGATGGACCTGAACGTACATTGACCGTCGGTGAATTGACGATAACACCCTGCCGGGAAGCGGGTGCTACAGGGGTAGTACTACCGGTCGCAATCACTTGGATATAGTCGGCACTAACATATTGCCCCTGGCCGATCCGCCAGAAACCGCCGGATTTTTCCAGCAGGTTTACCACGTCACCCTGGTGTAATTCCGCTACTTTAGGATTTGTACTGGCCGGACCGCTTCGCACATTGAGGAAATTAGATATTACCTTGCCTTTCATGGAAGTGGTCGTTGTTGGCGGCGGCGTTACAATGGTGCCACCACCGGTATTACCGGCTGGCGCGGCATTGCCGAGGGCCATTTTCACCGCTTTAATGGCATTGATGCGGCCATAACCGAGCCGGGGCGACCGGCCATTCGCGTCATAGCCACTCCCGATTTTATCGGTGGTCTGTTGAAAAATCGACCTGACCTGGGTGACGGTCAGGTTGGGATTGGCCGTCAGCAATAGTCCGCAAATGCCTGCGGCTAGCGGTGTTGCGCTTGATGTGCCCCCAAAATCACTGACATAAACATGCTCCAGCGAGCGCCCATCGCCAGCCACGGCCACGGAAGCAGTCGTAATTCCGCAGCCGTTATTGCCATTGGTCGGTGCGCTCATAAATGCATTCGAACCGTAAAAGGAATAACTCGAAGGCTCATCCAAACTATTGGAAGCGGTGATACACATTACATTGGGATGTGTGGCGAAGTCGCTGATCTGGCGCGGCTGATTGTTAGATGCGGGATTGGCGTTGCCGGCCGCGATAAAGATCGGCGTGCCCAATCCCCCACGTCCTTCCCGAGCCACTTTAGCAATCGTATTGGATACCCAGGTCGAAAGCGGCACCGGATTTGGGAAGCCGAGACTACAGGAAATAATATCGGCACCATTCAACAAGGCATGCTCAAAGGCTTTTACAATGGCATCGTCGCTTAGAATGTCCAATTTGATCGGAATAATACGCGCATTCGGGCAGGCACCTAAGATTCCCTGGGTGTCCCAGGCACCGGCTGCTACGGCTGCGCAGGAAGTACCGTGGCTGTAAATACCCCATGACCCATCGCTTGCCTGGAACCACGGCGCCACATCGGCGCTGCGATTGGCGGCATTAAACGTATTGCGGATTTTGGTTCCATCGCCGCGAAGTTGGGGGTGCTCGATATCAAAACCGGTATCGATTACCGCAATTTTGAGTGTTTTTGACCCTAAGCCCTGTAATAAAGACCAGGTTTCTTTCACTTTGGCATCGGCACCGCGCCGAAATTGACTGCTGCCAAAAACGGTATTCGGCACATCGATGACCGGAATTTGGATGCCGGCATTTTCCAGATGCCATTGGGTATTGATAAAACGACCGGCCGGCTCCGAAAAAGCGCGGACCATCGGTTTGGTAATAAATTCAGGCTCGGCTATGCTTACCTCTTTATGGCGTTGTAACAAAATAGCACATTTGATCGGATTGGGCGATTCTGCGGTCACCTGTACCCGGTAAGCATCGTCATCGATCCGCTCGCGCACGCTCAAATGTAAGTTTTCTAAAATGCGCTGTTCTTGGTTATTATCCGTATTGGGTTTGAAAGCAACATATAGATAACCACTGGGGATAAATGGCACATCGTTGCCTCCTTCCGTATTCCAAACGTGCGTGCCCACCGATACTTCCGGTTTTGCCCGCAATTCATCCAGTTTGCTGTCCACCCCTCTTTTTACATCGATCACTTCAAAATCGCGAAACTGCTCCGTCTTTTCCGCTTTACCACGCTTTGGTTTTTGCATGCCGGAAGTGTAGCGCACCGCCGCCTGGGTTTTGCTTTTGGAAAGCGTAAGTTGCTCACCACCATAGATGAAAGTGGCTTTATTGACTTTTTTGGTTGCCATATTTGGTTTGTGTTAAATTTAGGCAGAAAAATACCGCATTGTTGCGATGTTCGAATACTGTTGAAATAAGTTTCTTCATTTTATTTATACTATTTTGCTGGCAAACGGGCTTTTTAGGCGCTGAAGCAACCTTATACACCGAAAATAGCCGGGATAGAATTATTTTTTTAGGCGCACGCAACCCCACTCGTCGCAACTACGTGTAGGGTGAAAAGTCATTTTTTTAGTCTGGCACCTTCTGTTGAGTAAAAAAACGGGACCTTTAGGACTAAATGCTGGATATGCGCCTGCTGCATCGACCTTTGTTGCTCGACCTCAAACATCCTTTTCGTATTGCCCTTGGTACGCGCACCCACACCAATGCGGTCGGTACCGAGATTCATTTCAACGGACGGATCGGTTATGGCGAGGCCGCCATGCCGCCGTATTATGGCGAGACGCACGCTACGGCCGCCACTTTTTTAGACGTAGCGGCCAAAACCTTGCAACGTAAAATCTATCCATTTGATATTCACGAAATTATGGTCGAAATCGACCGTCTTGTACCTGGCAACCATGCCGCCAAGGCCGCCGTGGATATTGCCTTGCACGATCTGTGGGGAAAACTGGAAAATCGACCGGTGTGGCGCCTTTTAGGGGATGCTATTTTGCCGGACAACATGCCCCAGACCAGTTTTACCATCGGCATGGATACGCCGGAAGTGTTGCGGCAAAAAGTAAGTGAAGCGGCAGATTTTAAAATATTGAAAATAAAACTCGGTAGCGACCATGACCGGGAAATCGTGCAGACCATCCGGCAGGTCAGCGATAAACCTATTTATGTCGATGCCAATCAGGGCTGGACGGATCGAGAAGCCGCCCTGGATCTCATCTATTGGCTGGCCGAGCAAAACGTGCAATTGATCGAGCAACCCACTCCCAAAACTGATCTCGATGCTGCCGCCTGGCTTACTGCCCGGTCGCCACTGCCTATTTTTGCGGATGAAAGTTTTCAACGGCTTGCAGATCTCGACCAGGTGGCAAATTGCTTTCACGGCGTAAATATCAAATTGATGAAATGTACGGGTTTGTCTGAAGGGTATCGTGTGGTACAAGCCGCCCGCGCCCGAGGCCTTCGCCTGATGATCGGCTGTATGACGGAGACCAGCTGCGGCATTCTGGCCGCAGCACAATTGGCGCCGCGCTGCGATTTTGCCGACCTGGATGGCTGTTGGCTGATCCGGAATAACCCGTTTGACCTGCCTGCATTGGTGGAAGGAAAGATTCAATTGAAGGAAGAACCGGGGCTGGGATTGCAACTGCGCAATTGACCGCAACTAAAACATATCTCCCATCGCGAAGTCTGCCTTCCGGTCCGTCCAACGCCCACGTGTGAAATCAGGAAATGCCTGCGGGCTGCTGCCAGTCGCGATCGAAGCCTCGGAAAGCGGCGTAATAGCCAGCCAGGTGGCCGCATCATACACATCGATCTGTGGAGCGATTTGTTGTTTTACACATTCCACAAAATGATTGAAGACGAAGAAATCCATGCCGCCGTGGCCGGCTGTGGCCGCGTCTGCACCGTACCGCTTCCAGAGCGGATGGTCATATTTGTCGAGCCAGGCTTTGGCTTCTTCCCAGGCATGCGGTTTCGTTTTCCCGGCAATATGAATGCTGCTATTGACATCCATCCAGATGCCTTTGGTGCCTTGCACCCGGAAACCCAATGAATAAGGACGCGGCAGACTGGTATCGTGCGACAACAGCATGGTTTCGCCGTTCGACGTTTTGAGTACGGTCGTCACAATGTCGCCAAGGTTGAACAACACCTGCGCATTCGGGTGTTCCGGACCGCCTTTGGGGTGATTGACAATGTATTCATGCAATCCGCGCGACTTGGAAGCCGTCGCCGTAAGCGAGACAAAGCGGTTGCCGCGATTGATATTGGCCAGCATAGCGGCCGGTCCGATACCGTGGGTAGGGTAGAGGTCTCCATTGCGATGGACGGAGTGTTTGGTGCGCCACTTGGCTTCGGAAAACCCTTTTTCACCAAATTCTACGCCAGATTCGTAGGGCGTTTGTCCATCGTTGAATTTTACGCCGCGCAGATCATGCTGATAACCGCCTTCGAGGTGCATCAATTCGCCAAACAAACCTTCGCGCACCATTTGTAATACGGCCATGACGTCGCGGCGATAGCAGACATTTTCCAGAAACATCAGCTGCGCGCCGGTGGCTTCCTGGACATTAACCAATTGCCAACATTCATCGAGCGAAAAACCGCCGCATACTTCGGTGCCGACATATTTGCCGGCCTGCATGGCGGCCACGGCTTGTTGGGTGTGCCATTCCCACGGCGAGGCGATAATAACCGCGTCGATATTTTTATCGGCCAGTAAACGCTGGTAATCCTGCGGACCATCGCCGTACACCGCCGGCCGTTTTTTGCCTTTTTCATCGAACATTTTCAGGCAGGACTCGACCATACGTGGATCGGGATCGGCAATTGCCAGGACATTGCAATCGTCTCTGCGCAAGGCCGCATCCACGTGGTCGGAACCGCGCAATCCGGTGCCGATAAAACCTATGTTGATTTTAGTTTTAGGTTTGCCCGGCAGGAACGTTGGTGTAGCAATGGATTGATGGTCAATGGTTTCGGCATGGCCAATGGCCGGTAAGGCCAAAGCGGCACCGGCGAGGGCGGCTTGTTGCAGGAAAGAACGGCGGTCAAGTTCGGCTGGCATCGTTTTGCTGTTTTATGGAAATAAAAAGCAAGAATACGACGCGAAATTGAAAAACTATCGTCCGTACGCCGCTAAATGCCGGGCGATGTATTTTCCAATGATATCGAACTCGATATTCACGCCATGGCCGGCCTGTAGGGTTTTAAAATTCGTGTGTTCCCAGGTGTACGGAATGATGGCCACCGAAAACAGATCGTCGTGCGGTTCGACCACGGTCAGGCTCACGCCATTGAGGCAAACTGAGCCTTTATCGACCAGCAGATGTTCGGGCGTAGGTATATACCGAAACGTGTAGCGCCACGAACCACCCGTTTCCAGCACTTCAATACAGGTAGCAACCGTATCCACGTGTCCCTGCACGATATGCCCATCCAGGCGACCGCCCATCGGCAGGCAGCGCTCCAGATTGACCAGGGTCCCGACTGCCCAATCGCCCAGGTTTGAGCGGCGCAATGTTTCTTCTACTGCGGTGACTGTATGTGTGTCGGCATCCAGGGCCACCACGGTCAGGCAAACGCCATTGTGGCTGACGCTCTGGTCTATTTTTAATTCCGTGGCCAATGGGCTTTTTACCACAAAATGAACGTTGGAGCGGTCGCGGTTGATGGATTGGACGGTGCCGGAAGATTCGATGATACCTGTAAACATGGTGTGGTGCTAA
>JBBRDQ010000043.1:0-27056 GCA_038203695.1 Chitinophagales bacterium | reverse complement strand
GGTGGTTGCGGTGTAGACGGCTGCGGCGTTTCTGCAACTGTCTGCGCCGGAGGGGGCACCTCTTTCTCAGTGACCTTCCGCGGTCTGCGCCCGGTCTGGGGATTAGGTTCATCTACTACAGGAACTTTTTTTGCTAAATTGGTCTTTTCAGCAAGGGCTTGTTCGTCGAGTATCTTGTAGATAAGATCCTGCTTCGTGAGTTTGTTGTACCCTTTTACGTTGAGGCGTTGTGCTAATTCTTTAAGTTCAGGTACCAGCTTATCATTCAGCTGTAATATGTCGTACATGGCAGGTATTGGAAAAAGTTAAGGTGTTTTGTTTAAGCGATTGAAATTCAAATGCATTGACTTCCAATAAATTGAAGTAAGTGTGTTGCCGTATAAACTTCCCTTACAGGGATAATAACAGCCGTATAGGCGTTAGCAGGCGCGCACAAGGTGAGAATGATTCGGTGACAGTATTAGATGCAATAAAAAACAATGTGTAATTTAAAATTGGCCGGAGAGGGCCCCGAAAATTCGGTTGAAGCTGATTTTTCGGAAATGGAAACTGGTAATATGGATGGTCGGATTTCGGTTGTTCGCCCACGTAATTTTCCCTGGAATGCGTCCGGCAAAAATAAAAAGATGATTGCGGATCAGGAAAAAGACGAGTGGAATCTAACACTTTCTGGACGGCGAAAAAAACCGAATTCGGAATGAACGCTGCAAAGATAAGCCTTTTTTCAAATTCGCCCTATCTTGCGCCACTTTTTTACGACTAAGCGCTTTTGCTAAACAAAAGTATGTCTAGAACGAATGAATATTTAAAATGTTGCTTTGTCGGCATCAACAGTTTAACAAACTTCAAATTTAATAATGCTCCAGGTAAAAGTAATCCGCGAAGAAAAACAACGTATTCTCAATGGTCTGCGGAAACGCAACTGGTCGGCAGTACAACTCAAAATTATTGACCGGATACTGCTGGCCGATGATCAGCGCCGGTCTACCCAGAAAGAGTTAGATGATGTGCTTGGAGAAAGCAATCGTTTAGCCAAGCAAATCGGCCAGCTAATGGGCCAGGGTAAAAAGGAAGAAGCGGAAACTGCCAAAGGTCAGGTTGCAACCCTCAAAGAGCGCAGCAGACAATTGGAAACGCAACTCGAGGGTGTAAAAAGTAACTTGGAAGAAATGCTTTATACCGTTCCTAACTGTCCGCATAAAAGCGTTCCCAAAGGAAAAACGCCGGAGGACAACAAAGTTGCCAAAGCATGGAAAAAGCCGTTCCCGGCTTTGCCGGATGATGCGCTACCCCACTGGGAACTGGGCAAAAAATATAACCTTTTTGATTTCGAACTGGGCGTAAAATTGACCGGTGCCGGGTTTCCGGTATACCGTGGCAAAGGTGCCCGATTGGAAAGAGCATTGGTGCAATTCTTTCTGGATGAAGCAGTTAAGGCAGGTTTTGAGGAAATTCAGCCCCCTTTGCTGGTGAATGAAGACAGCGCCCGGGGCACCGGCCAGCTACCCGACAAAGAAGCGCAGATGTATTTTTGCGAGCGCGATAATTTATACCTCGTCCCGACTGCGGAAGTCCCGATCACCAATATACTGCGCGACGAAATCGTCTCCATAAAAGAACTTCCCATCAAGATGACAGCCTATACGCCTTGTTTTCGCCGCGAAGCCGGCGCGTGGGGCGCGCATGTACGCGGACTCAATCGCGTGCACCAGTTTGATAAAGTGGAAATTGTGCAAATCGAACATCCGGACCGCTCTTATCAAACCTTACAGGCTATGATCCGTCATGTATCAAAATTGATGGACAAGCTGGAACTGCCGTACCGTATTTTGCGCCTTTGTGGGGGCGATATGGGTTTTGCAGCAGCCCTTACCTATGACTTCGAAGTATGGTCCGCTGCCCAAAAACGCTGGCTGGAAGTTAGTTCGGTATCGAATTTTGAAACGTTTCAAAGCAATCGTTTGAAATTGCGATTTAAAGATGGTGATGGTAAAATCGAACTGGCACATACGCTCAATGGATCGGCGCTGGCGCTGGCTCGCATCGTCGCGGCACTGCTGGAAAACAATCAGACGCCGGAAGGTATCCGGATTCCAAAAGTTTTGCATCGGTACACAGGATTCAAAATGATCTAATTTGTAAAAAGTGTGTTGTTATATTTTTGGATAAACTTTGATTTTCCAATCATTTAAACAAAACTTTACAGCAAGAACTGCTAAAGCCTTTCCGCGCCCCGGAAGGGCTTTTTTGTCCCTAAGGAACGGTGTCAGCCTAATATCCCCACTTGATGCCATCCTTTTGCCGCCAGCCGTCCCATCTTTTTCGTTAAATAGCGCTGCTGTTTGCCTCAAAAAGATAGTTGGCTGACACCAAAATAATTAGCCTGAAATGGGGATATTAGGCTGACACCGTTCCTAACCTTTTAAATTACAGAAAATTATGGCTGACAATAAAGCCGTCAATAAGCCGGAAACCGAACCGGTGAACGGAACACCGCCACGGCGAGTTATGAAAGAATGGACTAAAATGAAAGGCGAGAACGCCTGGACTATGTTCAAAGTAATGGCTGAATTTGTGGATGGATTCGAAATTCTGAACAACATCGGCCCGTGCATTTCTATCTTCGGTTCCGCCCGTACCAAACCTGGCTCGCCGTATTACGAACTGGCGGTAAAAGTGGCCAGCCGTCTTACGGAAGAGGGATATGGCGTTATTACCGGCGGGGGGCCGGGTATTATGGAAGCCGGCAATAAGGGTGCCTGGATGAAACATGGCATGTCGGTAGGACTCAATATCGACTTGCCTTTTGAGCAACATTACAATCCATTCATCGCGCCGGCGCTGAATTTAAAACACCGTTACTTTTTCGTCCGCAAAGTCATGTTCGTAAAATATGCCCAGGGCTTTGTGGTTATGCCCGGCGGCTTTGGCACCTTGGATGAAATTTTTGAAGTGCTGACCCTGGTACAAACCAATAAAATATCGCCAGTTCCGATTGTGCTGATGGGCAAAGAATTTTGGAGCGGTTTGCGGGCCTGGATCGTCGAAGTGATGCTGGAACGACACAATAATATTAATGCGGTCGATCTGGATCTGTTTCATATCACGGACGATGCAGACGATGCAGTACAATATATCAATGCTTTTTATGCTGAAAATAAAGAGGAATTGAGTCCAAACTTCGATCTCTAAGTGTTGCGCCTTTCCGTCATTATTGTCAATTACAATGTTCGTCACTTCCTGGAGCAGGCTTTAGGATCGGTTCGGCGCGCTATGCAGGGCATTAATGGGGAGGTCTGGGTAGTAGACAATAATTCCGTGGATGATTCGGTGCGGATGGTACAGGAAAAATTCCCGGAAGTACATTTGATCGCCAATACCCAGAATACCGGCTTTGCAGTGGCCAATAACCAGGCTATTCGTGCCTGCACCGGACAATATGTATTATTACTAAACCCGGACACACTCGTAGAAGAAGATACTTTTTCCAAGTGCCTGGATTTTATGGACAACCATCCCGATGCCGGCGCGCTGGGCGTAAAGCTGATTGATGGAAGTGGAAAATACCTTCCGGAAAGTAAGCGCGGTTTTCCCAGCCCATGGGTAGCATTCTGCAAAACGCTGGGATTATCCACGGTTTTTCCAAAAAGTAAGCGCTTCAATCAGTATTACCTGGGTCATCTGGATGAGAATGAAACGCATGCAGTCGACGTGTTGGCGGGTTGTTTTATGTTCATGCGCCGGGAGGCATTGGATCAGGCGGGTTTGTTGGACGAAGCTTTTTTTATGTACGGAGAAGATATTGATCTCTCGTATCGGATTATACAGGCCGGGTATAAAAATTATTATTTTCCAGATACGAAAATCATCCATTACAAAGGCGAAAGCACTAAAAAAGGCAGCCTGAATTACGTGCGTACGTTTTATCAGGCCATGATAATTTTTACCAGAAAACATTTTACCGGTCGGCAGGCAGGTCTGTTTGTAGCCATGTTGCAAGGGGCCATCTGGGTGCGGGCGGCGCTTACACTGGCAAAAAACGCGTGGGATAAAATGTGGTTGCCGACCCTGGATGCGCTGGTGATTTACGTTGGGCTGGTATTTTTAAAGAATTTTTGGGCCGGTTATTACTACCACGATCCGAGCTGGTTCAAGCCCGATGTGTTGTGGTTCAATTTCCCACTTTACATTTTTATTTGGCTGGGTACCGTCTGGCTAAATGGCGGGTACGACGAACGCTATGACTTGCGGCGCTTGCTGCGTGGATTGGGTTTTGGCACCTTATTATTAGCAGCGGTATACGGCTTCCTGGATCTTAACTACCGGCCCTCGCGGGCATTGGTCTTGCTGGGCGCAGCATGGGCAGCGCTGGCGATGACTGGCTTACGCGCGATCACGCATTTTATGGAGTTTCGTAATTTCAGGATCGGTCGGGAACGGGTAAAAAATCTGGTTATCATCGGCGTCAAATCAGAAAGTGACCGGGTACTGAGCCTGCTGAATCAGGCGGGCGTATCCAAAAATTTTATTGGCACCGTTGCGCCGCCAGGTAGCGCAGATGAGCGCATTTACCTGAGCAACCTGTCGCAGTTGGATGAAGTAGTGCGTATTTATCGGGTTGATGAGGTTATTTTTTGTTCAAAAGACATTCGGGCCCAGGATATTCTGACTTGGATGACGCGCCTGGGACCGGCAGTATCGTATAAAATCGTGCCGGAGGAAAGTTTGAGCATCATTGGAAGCAGTAGTAAGAATGAACCGGGTGAATTGTACTCCATTGCCATACGCTATAATATAGCGGCAGCGCCGCAGCGCCGCAACAAACGGGTATTTGATCTTGGATTTTGCCTACTATTGGTTTTACTAAGTCCATTATGGGCCTTAATTTCTCATAAAAAGCATGATTTTGCTAAAAACTGGTGGTCCGTAGCAATGGGTAAAAAAACCTGGGTAGGCTATGCCTCGAATCCACAAAACAGCACGTTACCCAAAATCAGACCAAGTGTTTTTTCTCCTTTACAGGGCTTGGAAGGCGTTCATGCCACGGAGGCAATGACGGCACGCCTTAATTATTTGTATGCCAAGGATTGGAATGTGTGGCGGGATTTTTCCATCGTATTATAAAGTGGCCTGTAAAAACAGTTTTCCATTCCACCAGTCGGTCTCGATGATGGCGGCATTTTTTCGATAAAACTGTAGTGCTGGTTCATTCCAATCCAGCACCTGCCATTTTACCAACCGGCATCCGCGTTGGCGCCCTTCTTCTATAAAGGCATCGAATAAAAGTTGCCCCAGTCCATAACGCCGGTGCGAGGCCGTAACTACAAAATCATCCAAGTATAACATTTTTCCCCGCCACGAAGAGTACGTCATATAAAAGAGGATCATGCCGACTACCTGACCATCCATTTCAGCAACGGTGCTTTCAAAAAGGCCATTTTTAAAGTCAGTTTCGTACTCTTTTAGGTCGGTTTCTACCTCATTTGGGGCATTTTCATAAATCGCCAGTTCACGCACCAAGGCATGAATAGCGGGTAAATCACGTTCCGTAGCGGGACGAATTGTAACGTTTTGCTGCATCGTTTGTTAATATTATCGGAACGCTGCCGCATGTGTGGCATTGCTCCAGTGCGAAAGTCGTACCTTTGCCTTCCTTTTCCAAATTTTATTTCCGCGCAATGAGCGACCCAATACAGCATGAATGTGGCATCGCAGTACTGCGATTACGCAAGCCGATTGAATATTACCACAAAAAATACGGTACGGCCTTTTACGGTGTGCAAAAAATGCAGCTTTTGATGCAAAAAATGCGCAATCGTGGTCAGGATGGTGCCGGCATAGCTACCATTAAACTCAACCCCAAACCAGGTACCCGTTACATCAGCCGTAAACGCAGCAATGCCCCCAATTACCTGACTGATTTATTTGATATGGTGTGGGCCCGATTGAATTCCTACACCCTGGAGGAACGCAGTGATCCGACTTGGCTAAAAGATAACGCGCCGTATGCGGGCGAGGTCTTGATGGGCCACTTGCGCTACGGCACGCACGGCGGGAAGAGCATTGAATTGGTGCATCCGTTTCACCGGCAAAATAACTGGATCACCCGCAACCTGTTGATGGCCGGCAATTTCAACATGACCAATGTTGATGAATTGTTCCAGGAACTAGTCGACTTGGGTCAGTATCCCAAAGAAAAAAGCGACACGGTAACCGTGCTGGAAAAAATTGGTCATTTCCTGGATGACGAAGTACAGCGCCTGCATTCCTGGTACAAACCCGACGGAAATACGAACCAGGATATTAACAAACTTATCTTCGAAAGCCTTGATATTCAACGGCTTTTGCGCCGGGCCAGCAAAAAATTCGATGGCGGATACGTATTGGGCGGCCTCATTGGTCATGGTGATGCGTTCCTGATGCGCGACCCTAACGGTATTCGTCCAGCATATTGGTACATGGATGATGAGATCGTCGTCGGAGCCTCGGAGCGCCCTGCGATTCAGTCCGTTTTTAATGTGCGGTATGCGAATGTGCGTGAATTGCAACCCGGCCATGCACTGATTGTAAAATACAATGGGAAAGTCGAAGAATTACCTTTTATCGAGCCGCGCGAGCGCCGTGCCTGTTCCTTTGAACGCATCTATTTCAGTCGGGGCAACGACCGGGAAATTTACCGGGAACGGAAAAAACTTGGCGAACAATTGGCACCTACCGTACTGCAATCCGTAGACTTCGATATTGAAAAGACGGTGTTCTCCTATATCCCGAATACCGCAGAAGCAGCTTATTACGGCCTGATGGAGGGTCTGGATAAAGAGATGAATGCCTGGAAACATGCTGAAATCCTGAAAGCCAACGGGGAAATAACCCCGGAACGACTTACGGAAATCCTCAATGTGCGTCCACGTACCGAAAAACTCGTGCATAAAGATGAGAAGCAGCGCACCTTCATCGCCGATAAAAAAGCGCGCAACGACATGGTCGGATACGTCTATGATGTCACTTATGGGCTTGTCACCGATGATGAAGATACATTGGTATTGCTGGATGACTCGATCGTGCGCGGCACTACGCTGCGCGACAGCATAGTCAGTATTACGGCACGGCTTCGACCGAAAAAAATTATTGTGTTGAGTAGCGCGCCACAAATCCGGTACCCCGACTGTTACGGGATCGATATGAGCAAAATGAAAGATTTTGTGGCTTTCCAGGCTTTAGTCCAGTTGTTAAAAGAAACCGGTCAGGAAAAGTTGCTACAGGAAACGTATGAGCGCTGTAAAGCCTCCGAACACGGTCCGGTAGAAATGGTTAAAAATGAAGTAATTGCGCTATATGACTTGTTTGACTACGAGGCGGTGAGCCGTAAAATTGCCGAAATTGTGACGCCGGAAGATACGAAGCCCAAAGTGGAAGTCATTTTTCAGACCTTGGACGGCCTGCATAAAGCCTGTCCAAATAACTCGGGTGACTGGTATTTTTCGGGACGTTACCCAACACCGGGTGGAAATCGGGTGGTAAATCGCGCCTTTATGAATTTCATTGAAGAAAAAGACGAACGGGCCTATTAAATTTCGCACTTTGTGCGGACCCCGCGTTCTTAAAAATCACCGATGTTTACGCCCTCAAAGTGGCCTAATGCCCAAAGTATAAGGATAATAACCCCGAGTGCGATGCGATAATAGCCAAACGCCTTAAACCCGTATTTCGTCAAAAAACGAATAAAGGTGCGAATGGCCAGCAGCGCGACGACAAATGCGACAGCATTGCCAATGGCTAACAAGATATACTGATCGTTGGTGAAAACGCCGCCTTCTTTGGTATAATCCCAGAGCGATTTGCAGGTTGCGGCAAACATGGTCGGTACAGCCAGAAAAAAGGAAAATTCTGCGGCAGTGGTTGGCGAGAGTCCCTGCGTCAATCCGCCAATGATAGTGGCTGCCGAACGGCTCACGCCTGGTATCATCGAGATAACTTGAAATAAGCCGATTCTGAGTGCTTTTGGATAATTTACATCGTCGACCGTGGTTTGGCGGTGACCACTTTTTTCAAAAAAGCCATCCAGAAACAGGAAAATGATCCCGCCTGCGATCAGTGCAAAGGCGACTACGACGATGTTTTCGAGTAAATGGTCAATTTGCTTTTTCAGCAATAGTCCAAAAAACACCGCCGGCAAAAAAGCGATGAACAGTTTCACATAAAAATTGAAACTGCGCAGAAATTGACGCCAGTAGAGCACCAAAACGGATAAAATGGCCCCAAACTGGATCGCTACTGTAAATACCTTGACAAACGGATCGCTTTGGATGTGCATCGCGGTCGACGCGATAACCATGTGACCCGTTGAAGAAATCGGTAAAAATTCCGTAATGCCTTCGATGATAGCAAGTATCAGCGCATGGAGCAGGTTCATGCGCCGGGCATTTTATCCAGTTCGACGACAGGAGATTCAGCTACTACCACCGTACTCTTTTTAAAAATACCCCAGGCGACAATCACAAATCCGGCTACCATGCAAATGGGTGCCAGTGTAATGCGCTGGGTGCTGTAAATGCGCTCCGGCTCCCATTTCAGCGGGTCGGGCATAGCACCGCCCGCCATCAAAATAAGTCCCAGCAGCACGAGACCCAAACCGATTCCCATCAGCATAAAATTCTGGCGGCCGAAGATCATAACCTCTCCTCCGGTCGTAAAAACACTGCTACCAGTGGGTTTTGTGCGTACGGGAGCAGGGGTTCGTTTTACCTGCGGAGCAGGCGCAGATTGCTGGGGGCGGGTGGCTGGTTGAGGACGTTGTGGTTGCTTTGCCATGTTTGTATGCTGGTTAGAATGGTTTTCAGCGGAGATAAATTGTTAGAATTAAGCGCGTTACCGTCTCAAGGACAACAAAAGTCGGCAAAAGTAGCACTTTTTATGAGACTAAAATTCATCAACCGCTTAATACAAATCATCGATTCGCATGCGCAGGAATTTATTGACCACAAACCAGGTACTGAGACCGGAAATGAGTAAACCGGTTACGGCCAATGCAAAGTAAATAAGCACGGTGTCGTTGGTACTTTGCAGGTCGGCTATTTCCGGGATAAGATGTTGAATCCAGGCGAGGGTAGCCACCAAAACGGCGATCGCAATAATGGCGCTAATCAAGCCATTCCACAGACCGCGCTGAATGTACGGGCGTGTAATAAATCCCCAAGAGGCGCCGACCAATTCCTGATTTTTGATCAGAAACCGATTGGAAAACAAAGCCAGCCGGATCGTATTATGAATTAACGTTATTGCTGCAAAAACCAGTAAAAACCCAAGAATTAGCGTAATCCAACCGATGTTTTCGATGTTTTTACTCACATTTCCCACGTTGGCTGCTTCAAAGTAAAGGTCGGCGATCAAGGTGTCCTGCCGCAGCTCTTCGCGCCATTGCGCCAGGCTGTCGTTGCGCAAATATTCAGCGCTCACATTGAAACGTACCACATCGCGGAGGAGATCGGGCATTTGTTCCAGCAGACTCTCGTCTCCCAGATCGGATCTCATGCTGCGGGCTGCTTCGGCACGCGAAATAAATTTGATGCTTTCTTTTTTTACAAACGGCTGTCGGCGAACCTGGCCGACGATCCGGGCTACATCTTCCTGGGTAATACCTGGCTTCAGTTCCAGCCAGATGTCAATTTTTTCTTTAAACAACGTCACTAATTGCCGTGCGTTGAGTGCTGTAACCGCAAAAAAACCCAGTACATACAGCACTAAAGCAACACTGACGATTGCGTAGATGTAAGTGGGTTTAGTCCGGGACATGAATCTGTTTTGTTGATTGAGGATAAAATTGGAATAATTTTATCTCCACAAAGGTAACTTGCTTATTTTTGTTCTGCAATGTATTGACCCAATCAATTCACCTTCTTTAACCAGCATCCTCTAAAGTTACACCCAACATCTCGAAGTTATTCAACCTGAAAAGCGAACATTTAAGCACCTACGAAGTGTTCCACTTGTAAAAACAACTTTTACGCAGTAGCACCGTACCGACTCTGCTGCGGCGGTGGGCTTGGATTGGAGCGGATGGAATACCTGCCGCCGCTTAAAATTATTAACTATGCGATTTCATTTTTTTAAGGGTTGTTTCACAGAGATACCTAATCAAGTAACGCTGCTTTGGGTATTTTTGTCTATAATCACGCAAGGATGTAATGGACAGGGAAGCGAGAAAAACGCTCAGGTAAACAGTCCCGTACCCTTCTCCAATAGTCAGCAGCAAGTACCTAAGTGGCCCATGCCCCATCAGTACGGCCCCTACCTGTTAGGGCATGCCGGCGGCTTTTTTTCTTGCAGCGTTCATAAGGATTCGGCTGTCTATAACATTAAAGAAGTGTATGCCGGGATATTGGTGCATACACGTCAACGCGATGAAACGTTGAATATATGGAGTAATAGTACATTAATCGAGTATTACGACACAACTACGCGTCAATTAATGAAGCGAATTGATCTGGAAAATAGTACACCATACAATACAGGTACTTATCAGGATATTAGTATAGGCGGTCTGGATTATGAGTATATGGAAATGTATGGCCCCGATTCTAATTGTCAAAAAATAAAACTACCCACTCCGACAGACTACTACACGCGTAATTGGATACGATCTGTATCCTCTAAGGGATTTATTTGCGTTGGATTTGAACTAATAAAAATGGCCAAGTTAAAAATGGTCGTTGGTTGGGAGCAGACGCTTATAGTTTTTGATGCGCATGGGAGCGAGATAATGCGCATTCATCTGGATCATGCAATTGGGGATCCGTTAATTACAGTGGATGGTAGATTTTTGTATTTTACGCATATCAAAGCTGGCCATTCGCCTTCTGAGCCGTTTGATCCATGCCGGGAAGCGTTCAGCATTTATGATCTTGTGCAAAAAAAACAAGTTTATCATCGAGAATTTAAAAATGATGAGCGTGTTGGGCTTCTTGATTCAGATAAAATCGGTGGTGAAATTATAGGTTCTGTCACCAGTGCTAATCGTACAAAATCAGCAATGATCCACGAGATAATCATTTTTGAAGTGAATTTACGGCAAGTGAAAACATATAGACTTGCTCCAGGCGATGCCAGTACATTGCTGAATATTAAATCATTTAAGGATCAAAGAGAATATATTGCACGAATGCCGTTCAGTACCATAACGCTATAGCAGTAGGATGGATGTTGACTGTATCCCAGTAAACTATATGGTTGACTCACATCTATGGGGCAACCATTTTTGCCTTCCAAGCGAAATATTTCTACGCCGCCACCTTCAACCATTGTAATATAGCCTTGGCCGGACTGGAAGAAGTAATGAATATATCGTGTGTTTCACCCAGTTTGAAAGATATATAGTCTCCTTCGCGCATGTGTACGACACGGGAAGTACCGTCCGGCTGCTGAATGACACATTCACAAGTACCCTCTAAAAGGATAAAGCTCTCAAGTAGATCGTGATGAACTTCTGTTGGGACCTCGACTTTTACCCAGGCGACAAAAATGTCGACCTGTTCGTCGCTGCGAATTGGATGCAAAAATACATCTTCCAGTAGGATAGGCGCGGGAATGTCTCGTACTGCTGTAGCCCAGTCCAAGAAATTGGCATCCGGCGTCAAAAAAGGAACTGCCTCCAGCGAAATGGAGGAGCGATGGGCTTTTTGGGCATTTAGCGCGTTAATTTTGGCTAAAATAGCCGCTCTTACTCTCAGCTGTGGCGGTGCAGCGTGTGCCAAGGCAAAGGCAGACAGGGCTTCATCTGCATTTTGCAACTCCGTTGCGTTGACCTCCCCTCCATTTGCATCAGCCAGCAGGCTGCGGAGTAAATCGTTTGTCATAATCAGTTTATTTCTATCAGGCAAAGCACCGCCTCAATTCCGTCAGGGCAGCACGCGTTCGCGTTTTTACGGTCCCCAAAGGTATATTAAAATTATCGGCAATTTCTTGTTGGGTATAGCCGTCAAAATACATCCAGTCGATGATTTGCCGGTGCGAGGTAGTCAATTTTTCCACAATTTGGCGAAGCCCGATCGTATCTGATTGAATACCACTTGTACTCACCAATTCATTTCCAGCGTCGTGCAGGCTTTCCAGATTCTGTTTTTGCTTACGTTGCAGGAAAACTTTTGACCGGGTAAAATCAATCGCTGTATTACGGGCGATATTTAAAATCCAAGTCGTGAAACGCGCTTTAGAGGCATCATACGAATCAATATAACGCCATACTTTTACAATAGTATCCTGCAACAGATTTTCAGCATCGGGATGTTCTCCCACGATACGCAGAATCACGCCATACAACATTGCTCCGTAGCGGTCGTAGAGCAATGCGTAGGCATCGTTGTCGCCATTGCACAGTAATACTATGAGCGATCGATCATCTCCCAGATTCGCTTTAGCGTTGATCATAATTTACTCGTTTCAAGTGCAAAATTAAGTCGGATCATATCAATTAGTATAAAATAATCATTTTAAGAATAAAAAACACCACATCTCCAATCCATTTGCAGGAGAATATCGTACAAATCGGTAGACAAAGACAAAACACCCTGTTCAACGATTGGTTTGCGCGGATTAGAATAAACATAAAAGCAGGAACAATAAATAAGAGACTCCTAAAAAGCCATGCCATGCTATCGGTATGGCATCACAGGGCGTGCGATAGATAGTAGGCATGGAAGAAAAATACGATACTTGATATGGAAGGGCGCGTCCTAAAAAGACAGGGCTGGGTGGCAATACAGGTGATTACGCGTTTAATGCTTCTAAAACAGTGGCAATTTTGCGATCGTTGGCCAAACGCGGCACTTTGTTCTGGCCCCCTAACTTACCTTCTGATTTCATAAAATCGCGAAATGAATCCCGGCGCATTGGGCGAATTTTCAACGGCTGCAGGATATTGCCGGCAATCAAATCGTCGTAGTAAATATTTTGGTGGCGCATTTGGGTATCTACATCGCGGGCAAATCTTTCCAAATCAGCTGGCTCGTTGTCGAATTCAATAAACCATTCATGATAAGGCAATCCACCCTCCATTGGACTGACTTGCGGAGCCACGGTGAATTCTACAATACGGATGCCGGCAGACCTGGCAACGGGTAAAAGACTCTCTTCTACCTCTTTGCCGATGACGTGTTCACCGAAAGCCGAGATAAAGTGTTTTACGCGGCCGCTTACCACCAGCCGATATGGATTCTTGCTCACAAACTGCACGGTATCGCCAATGTTGTACCCCCACAGACCGGCATTCGTATTTAAAATAAGGACGTAGTTTACCCCCAGTTCTACCTCTTTCAGCCACAGACGCGTTGGATTGGGTTTGAAAATTTCATCGGCTGGGACGAATTCGAAGAAAATACCCGCGTCTACATTGAGCAGCAGCCCTTCACTTGGAAAGCGATCCTGAAAAGCGATAAACCCCTCAGATGCCGGGAACGTCTCGAATGTATCGACCGGACCACCGACGAGCGATTCCAGTTTTGCGCGGTACGGTTCGAAGTTTACGCCGCCGTAAGCAAACAGCGAGTAGTTGGGGAAAATTTCTTTAATGGTTTGTTTACCAGTCCGTTCGAGTAAGCGCTCGTAATACATTTGCACCCAGGGCGGGATACCGGAAATAAACCGCATATCGGCGTTAATCGTTTCATCTACAATACGTTCCAACTTTTCCTCCCAGTCCTCGATACAGTTTGTCTCCCAGGAAGGCAATTGATTCGTCCGCAACCAGGAAGGCACCAGATGATTGCTGATGCCACTCAGTCGCCCGGTTGGAATACCATTGACGGTATCGAGCGTGGGACTACCGGAGAGAAAAATTAGTTTGCCATCCAGCCACTTACCGTTACCAGTCTGCGCAAAATAATTAAAAGCGGCATTGCGTGCGGTGGAAAAGTGCGGCGGTGTACTGTCTTTCGACATCGGGATATATTTCACGCCGGAAGTAGTGCCGGAAGTTTTGGCAAAATAAGCCGGTCGGCCGCGCCAAAGTACGTCTGCTTCACCGGCTTTTACCCGTTCAATATAAGGCTTGAGATCTTCGTAATCCCGAATCGGCACCGCCTGTATAAAATCGGCATGGCTGCGGACTTCGTGCAATTGGTGATCGCGTCCGAAGGCGGTAGGAGCAGCCTGTTCGCAAAGCATGCGAAAAACTTTTTCCTGCCGGTTCACGGCATCAGCAGCCCAGCGATCAATAGAGCGGGCAATACTTTTGGCGAACGGGCGGATAATGGCGGAGCGAAATCCCATGTCATTCAATTTGAAGCGCAAAAATGGCAATTTTATGGGAGAACGCTTTTCATGCGTCGAATGCGTATGCGCGTATTCGATTTCCTTGAATATGCAATATTACGCTGCCTCGGGCCGCTCGAACAGCCGATATACAAATGGCCATTCGTTTTTGGCGTCCGGTTCATGCGCTTCACTCCAGGTTTGGTGCCATTCGGAAAAGTCCACCGTAGGAAAAAAGACATCACCATCTACCGTCAGGTCAATTTCGGTCAGGTAAAGTTTGTCCCACAAATCTATGCTCTCCTTAAAAATAACCCCTCCCCCGATGATAAATGCTTCTTTTTCGCCATTATCATACGCTAATCCAAGCGCTTCTTCTACAGAGCGCGCTACCAATACACCCGTTGCCGTAAAATAAGGATCGCGGCTAATCACAATATTCGTTCGCTTAGGCAGCGGACGCCCCATACTGGTAAAACTATTGCGTCCCATAATAACGTGATGGTCCAGCGTCGTTCGCTTGAAATACGCCATATCTGCCGGCAAATGCCAGGGAATCTGGTTGTCTTTGCCCAACACGTTGTGGCGGGCAATCGCAGCAATTGCTGAGACGATCATAACTTAGTCATTTAATTTTAGCACTTTCAGAAATGCCTCCTGCGGCACTTCGACATTGCCAAATTGCTTCATTTTCTTTTTACCTTCTTTCTGCTTTTCCAGCAATTTACGTTTCCGGGAAATATCACCGCCGTAACATTTGGCAGTTACGTCTTTACGGAGCGCGGAAATGGTCTCCCGGGCAATTACCTTGGCACCAATGGCCGCTTGAATCGCAATCTGAAATTGTTGACGCGGCAATAATTCTTTCAGTTTCTCACACATCCGGCGACCCATAAATTCTGCTTTGGAGCGGTGAACGAGCGCGCTCAGGGCATCCACTTGTTCGCCATTCAGTTTGATATCGAGTTTTACCAAATCAGTTTCGCGGTAGTCCAGCAGTTGGTAATCGAAGGAAGCATACCCGCGTGAAATAGATTTCAACCGATCGTAAAAATCAAACACGATCTCTGCCAATGGCAGGTGGAAGGTCATTTCCACGCGCGTCGGCGTGAGGTACATCTGCTTTTGGAGGATACCGCGTTTGTCCAGACACATGGTCATGATATTGCCGATATAGTCCGGTTTGGTAATGATCTGGGCATAAATATAAGGCTCTTCCGCCTTTACCAGCGAGGTCGGATCGGGCATTTCCGTCGGTTGATAGACCATTTTACGGTTTCCCTTTATGTCGGTGGCGTAATAGGGTACGTTCGGAACCGTCGTGATAATATCCTGATCAAATTCGCGGGAAAGGCGCTCCTGCACGATTTCCAGGTGCAACATACCTAAAAAGCCGCAACGGAATCCAAAACCCAGGGCAGCGGACGTCTCCGCTTCAAAAACCAGCGAAGCATCATTCAACTGGAGTTTTTCCAGCGAATCGCGCAGGTCTTCAAAATCGTCGTTGTCTAAGGGGTAAATACCGGCAAAAACCATCGGTTTGACTTCTTCAAAACCGCGTACGGGGTCGGTACAAGGGCGTGCTACGTGGGTAATGGTATCACCCACTTTAATTTCCCGGCTAACTTTGATGCCCGTAATAACGTAGCCTACATTGCCGGCGCCGATCGCGGCAGTTTCAAATTTATCCAATTTCAGTACCCCGACTTCCTCCGCGACTACTTCTTTTCCGGTGTTGTAAAACTTGATTTTGTCACCTTTTTTCAGCGTGCCGTTCATGATGCGCACATAGGCGATCACGCCGCGATATGAGTTGAAAACGGAGTCAAAAATCATGGTTTGCAATGGCGCGTCCGGGTCCCCTTTGGGTGCAGGAATGCGATCTACTACGGCGGCTAAAATCTCGACAATGCCAATCCCCGTACGGCCGGAAGCAGAAATAATATCTTCGCGTTTACAGCCGATCAAATCGATAATTTGGTCTTGTACATCCTCGACCATGGCACTTTCCATATCGACTTTATTGACGATCGGGATGATCTCCAGGTTGTGGTCGACCGCCAGGTAAAGATTGCTGATAGTTTGAGCTTGAATACCTTGCGAGGCATCTACCAGCAATAGTGCCCCTTCGCAGGCCGCGATTGAACGGCTTACTTCGTAGGAAAAATCCACGTGTCCGGGCGTATCGATCAGGTTGAAGGTATATTCCTCGCCATTTTCCGGGTGCAGATATTTTATTTGGATAGCATGGCTCTTAATGGTAATACCACGTTCCCGTTCCAGATCCATGTCATCCAGCTGTTGCGCCTGCATGTCCCGTTTGTTGATGGTATTGGTATATTCCAGCAAGCGGTCAGCCAGTGTACTTTTGCCGTGGTCAATGTGTGCAATAATGCAAAAATTGCGAATATTTTTCATATTTGAATCGTAACATCTGTGCGTGCAGGTTCGCACGCTTGTTGGCTTGTAAATGGGGCGTTCTACTTAAAGCGGCGCAAAAATAGGTCATTTTAGCCAAAAAAAGGAAAGGTGATGCCTTTTCCGGCATTTTAAAAAACTACGGGCCGATCGAGACTACAAATACGGATTTGTAGGCAATCTTATCACCCGATAACCAGCCATTTTAAGTCGCGTGAGGGTTTGATCATCCGGTTCCGCTTTAAATATTATCGCCGACAAATGCTCATGTGGAATCACCTTTAACCAACAAAGCATGTTTTTTACCTGTAGCAATGCCTGACTACTGCCGGTAGCGGCGTTGTCAAGATTAAAGCCCTTATAGGCAACCAAAGGGAGATTGAGGGCGGCGGCCATTTTTTCAAATTCCCGTTCGGAAACTTTAAACACAAAATTTCCCACCGTTTCGTAACTGTACTGATTTTTCCAGATTTTACGCAATAGATACGGGCTTATCCGATCTAACGTATTTCTTAAAAATACCAGAATCGGCATTTTAGAGAGAATATCTACCGGTTCCTGAAGTATAATGCCACGACGGCTCACCCGCAGCATCTCATAAAAGCCAATGGCCGGGCGTGGAAAATGGTGGTAAGCTTCCTTGCAATAGACAAAATCAAACGCATCGTCTGTATAAGTAAGCCGTTCCACATTTTGGATGGTGTACTTTTTGACAAATCCTTTTTCAAAGGCTATTTTCAGGAAAGATTCCGTCAAGTCGGAGGCAGTTGCATCGGCACCTTGTTTGATGAGATAGTTTGCGTCTGCTCCATACATATCGCCTACCGTCAACCAAGTGGCTCCAGATTGAATAAGCGGGTTGGTAAGCTGCCAAAAAAGGTGGTGAACTTTTTGCTTCGGGTCATCTTCTGATTGCCAGAGCGCAAGCAATTCTTCGACTCGTTCAGCGCCAGTGATGTGCTTTTTAATATGGTTTTGATGCGCGGTATAACTTTGATCCTGAAATGCCACTGCTATTTTTAGTTTGGATTATGAAATTATGACCGACGGTAAATTAGGAGACACCATAACACGATTGGACGCGCTTAGTTCTTAGCCAGTCGAACCCGTGGGTCTGCCCACGCATACAACACATCGGCCACCAGATTTCCCAGGATCGTCAGACCTGCTCCCAACATTACAATCACTAAAATTTTTGCAAAATTTCCACTTCCAAAAGCCTGTTGTGCCACCCACCCCATCCCGGCCTGCACATTGAATAAGGCCTCTACAACGATGGAACCAGCTAAAAGTCCGGGGAAAACGCCGGCAAAAATGGTAATAAGCGGGAAAAGTGCATTTCTGAAAGCGTGTCGCCAGTGTATTTTATGTTCGGCCAACCCTTTGGCCCGGGCAGTGCGGATATAATCTTGCCCCAGGGCTTCGAGCATACTACCGCGCAACTGCATCGCTAATACGGCCAGCGCACTGAGTGTAAGCGCAATAACCGGTAAAATAAGTCCACCAATATTACTGACAAACCAGGTTATAAAATGTTCATTTATATCCCAGGGGCTAACCCGTACAGGCAACTTGGGTAAGTATGAAAGGCCCTCATTTTGGGTAGCAAAAAGTAATAGTAGTATGGACCCCAGCCAAACGATGGGCATCGTATACAGTAATAACAAGATGCGGGCCATCCAGCGATCTTTTCCGGTATTTCGCCAACGGGCCATCCATATACCCAGCGGTACTGCCAGGCCGTAAGCAAGTAATACAGCCAGCAGATTGAGCAGCAAGGTCGGGAAAAATGCAGGTCGTATATCCTCCCAAACGGTTGTTTCAGCAGTTTGGGTAAGTTTTAGATTACCTGAAAAAAGTCCGCTCATCCAGATATGGTATTGATTGTCAGCGCCGTGCCAATAAAATGCCGGCATCCAGCGCTGATCGGGTTGGACGGGCGTACATAATTTGTCAAATGATAATTGCAGGCTATCAAGGCATTGATTTACAGATTCCGGGAGGATGGTTTGAGTTTTTAACAACAAGATATTGCCGAGTAATGCACCAATGTTTCCCGTATCCTTCCGGGTAATCATTTGATTAAAAAGGCCGATCCATTCGGCTTTTGCCGGCAAAGAATCCGGCATGTTGTTTACTAATCTGTCGGCATAGGTTACCATCCGTTCATATTCCAGTACAGCGGACCAGTTACCGGTTTGGTTGGTCAGTGCCACCAGTTTCTGGCGGCGTTCGGGTGGAAATATGCGGTAGACACTATCGGGGAAAGCAGCAGTTGTGAATGTGCAGTAAAACGCCGGTTTATCCAGGTAATAATCCGAGGCGGTGCTGCGCGCTAACTGTTCTTTCTGTGCTCGGTTGCTAGGGTCCAAAGCGCCGGCATCATCACCAATGGCGGCGAGTATTTTTTCCTCGTTGCCGCATTGATTTAGGCCGAATACCACCGTAGAGACGATGAGTATGGTCGGGAATGCCCACAGGATTCGGCGGATCAAATAGTGCAGCATACTTTTTATAAGAAAGGATTATGGGCTTTTTCGTGCCGTATAGTCGTGCCAGGACCATGCCCAGGATATACCAGGGTATGTTCAGGCAAGGTGAGCATTTGGCTGCGAATGCTTTCCAGCAAGGTTTCCATATTGCCGCCAGGCAAGTCGGTACGCCCAATGCTTTCCCAAAATAATACATCCCCGGAAAGGATGAAATCTTCCTGTGCACAATAGAAGGAGACGCTGGCGGGGGAGTGCCCGGGCATGAATAGCACTTTTAAAGCCGTACTGCCAAATGAGACAACATCGCCGGCGGCTAAAAATGCACTGGGCATTGGAGAAGGCGCTGCATTTGGAATGCCATACATCTGGCAGACATCCAGATAACGTGCTAAAACGGGTAATTCGTCCCGGTGGATTTCCAACCCCAATCCCCAGGTTTCGGCTACAAAATGATTGCCGAACACATGGTCCAGGTGACAATGGGTATTGAGCAGCCGCACAGGCTGTAGCGCTTTTTCTACGATAAATTGCTGGAGTATTTGCTGCTCCGCTACCGTATAACAGCCGGGATCTACGATGACGCATTCCCTTGTTTCATCAAATACCACATACGTATTCTCCGCAAAAGGGTTAAATTCGAAAACGTGTACTTGCGTCATGTAAATGGTTGCGTGGTCAAGATTGAGCGATAAACTGCAAAAGTACACCCAAACCACGCAAATAAAAAAGCCGCTAGTACATTACGCATAGCGGCTAAACCCAAAAACCAAATGAAAACAATCTTCCTATCTTAGTGACCTTGTACCGGTCAATTTGTCGAGCACTGGTTCAGTTTGTAAAAACCGTCGGAGCATTTCGCGCCGACGGTTAAACCAAAAACCAAATGAAAACAATCTTCCTATCTTGAAAGACCCGCTTCGCAGGTCTATTTTTAGCGAATTTCTGCTATAAAAACGCAAGAAGTGCCCAAAAGTCACATTTAACCGTTTATTTTTTTAGATTTAGTACTTTTGCCCATCATTCCATCAATTATCGTAATTATGTACGCTGTACTCAATACCATTCACTCCTACAATCGCTACCTTATTCTGGTCGCGCTGGCTTTTGTGCTCTTCCGTTCGATTGCCGGTTGGCTGGGTAAAAAGCCGTATGAAAAGCCGGATAATATCGCTGCCGCAGCATTACTGGGACTCTGCCATTTACAATTGCTGCTAGGGTTGATCTTGTATTTTATCAGCCCGCGTGTGCAAATTGTGTTGGCCAACTGGTCGGCTTTCGATGGTAAATCATGGGAAAAATACTTTGCCATGGAGCATGCCGCATCCATGTTCATTGCGATTGTGTTGATCCAACTCGGCCGCACCTTTTCAAAAAGGGCCATTGCAGCAGAACAAAAACATCGCACGGTGGCTACTTATACAATTATTGCGGTATTGCTGATCGTGGGTACCTTGGCACACAAAGGTTTAGTGCTGGGCAACGTGGCCAGTGCCACCGGGAACTAAAGCATCCCTGCCATTGATCAACTGCCCTCCTATTTCATTCTGCTGCTAATTTTTCCATGCAAAAACCGTCTATCCCTGAAGGAACACGTGACTTCGGACCAGAGCAAGTGCGCAAACGCACGTTTATTTTTGATACGATCCGGGCTGTTTTTATAAAATTCGGCTTTCAACCGCTGGAAACGCCGGCCATGGAAAATCTCAGCACACTCACCGGTAAATACGGCGAAGAAGGCGATAAATTGCTCTTCAAAATCCTCAACAATGGCGATTACCTGAAGGATGCCGATGTGGAAGCGCTGGAGACGAAAAACGCAGCGCGACTAACCGGCAGTATCGCCAAGCGTGGACTGCGTTATGATCTCACGGTGCCATTTGCCCGTTATGTAGTCATGAACCGGGGGACCTTAATTTTCCCCTTCAAAAGGTATCAAATTCAACCGGTTTGGCGGGCAGATCGCCCTCAACGCGGGCGCTACCGGGAATTTTTTCAATGCGACGCCGATGTGATTGGATCAGATAGTTTGCTATTTGAGGCAGAATTGACCCAGATTTACGACGAGGCGTTCCGCAAATTACAGGTGCCGGTTACCATCAAATTGAATAATCGCAAGATCCTGTTTGGTATTGCCGAAGCGGCAGGTATCGCCGATCAGTTTATGAATATGACAGTGGCGATCGATAAACTGGATAAGATCGGCATCGACGGCGTGCGAAAAGAACTATCGGAACGAAATATTCCGAACGAAGCCATTGCAACGATTGAAAAAATCCTGTCCGCACCCGATTTGACCGCGCTACGACCCATTTTTGCCAATAGTCCTACCGGATTACTTGGGCTGGACGAATTGACCCGCGTTTTTGATTTTTTGGCTAAAACACCACTGCACAACGAACTGGTCTTTGACATTACGCTGGCGCGCGGACTTTCTTATTACACCGGTTGCATTTATGAAGTGGCAGCCAAGGGCGTTCAGATGGGAAGTATTGGCGGAGGTGGGCGTTATGCCGATCTTACCGGCGTTTTTGGTGTGCCCGGCCTCTCCGGGGTAGGTATTTCATTCGGCGCTGATCGCATTTACGATGTCATGGAGTCGTTAGATGTTTTTCCAGCGTCGTTGGCCACCAGCGTACAATTACTCTTTGCTACGTTTGATGCGGATGCGCAGTCCTACGCATTTGAATGTGCCACACAATTGCGGGCTGCCGGCATTGCCGTTGAAATTTATCCCGAACCGGGTAAATTGAAAAAGCAATTCGAATACGTAGCCAAACGAAACATCCCGTACGTAGCCATTGTAGGGGAAACGGAAGTCCAAACTGGCCAACTTACCATCAAAAAGCAGGAGGATGGAGAACAAAAAATACTGACGGTATCGCAATTGATTGAATTATTGCGCTGAGAAGCCCGTATTTTAACACAAATTGCTATAAATCAATAAATAACACTTGCATTATTTATCACCGCTCTCTTTCTTTTTTTTTGGAAAAGGAACCGTAAATATCGAGCTGGTTTCTCCCTTGCTATTGATGCCGTAACAGCGGCCGGACTCAATCAATAAGGTTTTCATAAGACCGATGCGCACATTTTCTTCGTGGTAAAGATCGACACAGATAACTTGGCCGTTATATAACCCGGTTATTTCATTTTGCAAAGTATGCCCAACTACCATCCGTTTGGCATTGGCATAGGTTAAAACCAACGCTACCTGTTCGGCGGTCAACTGATTCTTTGCAGCGTTCCGGTACCAGAATATGCCATATTTTTGGTCAAACACCAGTTTGCCGTTAGCATCGGGGATTTCATCGTATTCCCTGCCGATATATTGACGCGAGATACGATTCACCTCCGCCAGACTTAATCCGCTTGCAGCCAGTTCAGGACTGATACCGCCGTGACAAAAAACGTAATCGCCGACTTTTTCAACGGCATTTTTAGTGCGTAACCAACGCCCCAATTCAGCGTTGTTATCGTACAAGCGACGGTAGGGTTCACTGATAAAACGCGCGTTTTCAAGGTATTTTTTACGCACGTATTGCGTATTGCCTGCAAGGTTTAAAAGCTCGTGGTTCCCCAAAATAAAATGCACCTTACCTCCGGCCGCTTCTGCTTCCGCTTCTAATTTGTAAATCAGCCACAAACATTCCGTTACGTTGACCCCACGATCAAAGTAGTCTCCCAGCAGCATTAAATGGCCGCGTCCAAAATTCCACTTGAAATTTTTATCAATTACCTTGGCTCCCAGCAGCATCATTTTGAAGGCCTTGAAATCCCCTTCAATGTCCGAAAGAACCAGCATTTGCTGCGGGAGTTCGTATTGATCCGGTTCGGCCTTCGGCAGATTATGGAGTTGAAATGAAAAGGTGTCATTCGTCTCGGATACCGTACAATGGAGCGAAAAATCGGTGGTGTTTTCGTACGTTTGGGTTACAGGAATAAATGACGTGTCGCGTTTCACAATTGATTTTACGACAATTTTATTGCCACGATATAACACAAACGGGCCGTCGGTATCCACAGTTGAATAATCCGTAATCGGCGGGTCGACTGCGAGCAATAATGCAGGCATCGCGACCAGTATAGACAGAAGATGATTTTTTAGTAGCATAGTTCACAAAGAATAATGTAACAACCAAAACGAGTTTATGCCGTATAAGTCACCTGCAAAAGTACGGCAAACGATTATAGCCGTTTTTGTTTTTTTTATGTAAAATGAAACTTCGTTTGTTGTTTTGGCCAAAAGCCAATATTATATCTGAAAGTGCTTTTCTAAAGCGGATTTTGCAAAACTTTATTTGGTATAGGTTGGTAGCGGTACAACTTTTGTGAATGCTTTTTTAACTTTTAATTAGGATAGATTTAAAAATCAGGCCCGAAGATTACAGGCGGCTTCCCTACTTTTGCGCACAATTAACGCGGCCCAAAACAAAGCATGGTTGATACATTTACGATAAAATTGCCCGTATTTGAGGGGCCGTTCGATTTGTTGCTGTTTTTTATTGAACGCGATGAACTGGATATTTACAATATACCGATCACCCAAATTACCGATGATTTTCTGGCATACATGCGCCTGTTGGAGTCGTTGAGCATTGATGTTGCGTCGGAATTCATTGTCGTTGCTGCCACCCTTATGCGCATCAAGGCCAAAATGCTGCTGCCTCGCAAGCCAGTCGATGATGAAGGCAATGAAATAGATCCGCGACGCGAGTTAGTAGATCGGCTCCTGGAATACAAACGCTATAAAAGCGTACTGGACGACCTGCGTCGGCTGGAGGAAGTACGGGCATTCATGAATCCGCGCGGATATGCCAGCACCGAATTGCGCAAACTCGCCGCCCATGCCCTGGCTGATGCCGAAATGGAATCGGTGACGCTGTACAAATTATTGCGGGTCTTCGAACGGTTGTTGACCCGGTTTGAAGAAGACAAGCAGACCAAACGAGTCCATACAGTTTACAATTTCAACTATACGATTCAGGATCAGCGGGCTTATATAAAAGCCAATATTGCGCACGGAAAAAATACGCCGTTTGAAACGATCTTTCTCCATTTAGAAAATCGCATTCATGCCGTCGTTACATTTTTAGCGCTCTTGGAGCTGCTCAACGCCCAGGAAATTATGCTGGTACAGGGTGAAGGGATCAATAATTTTTGGCTGACGGAATGGGAGGATCTGCTGATGGCAGCGGAATAAAGAAGCCGCTTGAGAAAGTTTCCCAAGCGGCTTTTTTATACTATTTGAGCGGAATGGTTCGGTTGCTGATAGGCATTCCATTCACTTGAATAGCGTTCAAACCGACCCAATTCTGGATGATTGAGTTATCCCAGATTTGGCGAAATTGTGCCTCCAGCATGATTTCATCCCCAACTTTCGGCATAGCGAAATTGCCGTGGACGCGCATGATAGCTGAGCCGTCGCTTACCAGCATGTTATCAACAAAAACGGCATCAAGGGCGATGGAACCGATCTCAATTACGTAAAACATGGCAGTCACATGCGCAGCCGCCCGACGAAGCCGCTGATAGCGGCACGTGATAGCCATAAATCGCTATCGAATACGTTTTTTGCTATAAATCCTTTTCCTGCGCTACATTTGCTGCCATCCCGCGTATCACCGTGATGGTAAATTTTTACTTCGTATGAAAATCCATTTTTACTTGCGCTACCGCACCCGCCCCGGTGA
Organism: Chitinophagales bacterium; assembly: GCA_038203695.1. Classification (GTDB taxonomy): domain Bacteria; phylum Bacteroidota; class Bacteroidia; order Chitinophagales; family Saprospiraceae; genus M3007. The sequence goes on along the minus strand of JBBRDQ010000043.1, from coordinate 2,212 downwards.
ATCCTGTTTGCTGTGCATTGAACAAAATGCGCCGATGTTACTCGAATACCTCAACGAGGAATTCTGGCACGGCTCGGTGGAGACAGATGCCAAAAAGCAGCCCATGCTGACGTATCAGTACCAGTTTCAAGCGACCGATGGTGTGGCTACCACCGAATGGGAAAGCGAACGCAGGCTGGATCTGAAACAATTAAAATCGGACAGCCTACAGGTGATCGACACCTGGAATCCGGCGAGTGCTGCGGAAAATGCTTTTTATACGAAGCCCTTCCAAAGTGTTTTCCTGAAATCTGCGGAGAAAGCCGACCTTAAAATTCCGGCGACTTATACGCATACGTTTCGGGTAAAAGCACCCCTACTGGGTGAACATGAATCCTTGTGCCTGCTGGGACACGGCAAAGGACTGCGCTCCTGGGATACAGCAGCGCCACTGCTGTTGATACGGGAAGGCAACTGGTGGACAATCCGACTCGACCTGTCACAAGAAGATTTCCCACTTGGCTATAAATATGGTGTGTGGAATACGCAACGGCATCAATTCAAGGGGTTTGAGGAAGGCACCAATCGTACAATTTATACTTTCTCACCCACACTTTTAGGTAATGTAGTCGTGCACGATGGATTTGCACGCTTCCCAGCCAACACGTGGAAAGGGGCAGGGGTTGCAATACCAGTATTTAGTTTGCGTACGGCGCAGAGTTTCGGCGTTGGAGAATTTACGGATCTAAATGCACTGACCGACTGGTCGAAATCTATCGGACTGAAATTGCTGCAATTGTTGCCGATCAATGATACGACCGCTACGCATACCTGGACCGATTCGTACCCGTATGCGCCCATCTCTGTATTTGCCTTGCATCCGATTTACCTGAATGTCAGCGTTGTGGCGGGCAAAAAGAATGCAGCCGCCATAAAGCCGCTTGCCAAAATCCAACAAGCACTGAATGCGCTGGAAGTGGTTGATTATGCAGCGGTTTTGCAGCATAAATGGGATATTATTCGCCAATTGTACGATTTGCAAAAGGCGGATTGGCTAAAAGATGCGGCTTATCAGCAGTACTTCGCCGAGAATAAACACTGGTTGATACCGTATGCGGCTTTCTGTTTTCTGCGCGATATGAACGGCACTGCGGACTTTAATCAATGGAGTGAATATGCAGTGTATGATGCGGCGGCTATCGAGCAACTGGCTTCGCCGAAATCCAAACAATTCGACTTGCTGGCAATTCATCTTTTTGTGCAATGGCATTTACACGGGCAGTTAAAATCCGCTGTGGATTATGCGCATACGCGTGGGCTGGCGCTGAAAGGCGACTTGCCGATTGGCATTTACCGGTATTCCGCCGATGCCTGGGTTGCACCCGATCTGTACAATATGGATAAACAGGCTGGCGCCCCGCCGGATGATTTCGCCGCGAAAGGCCAAAATTGGGGTTTCCCAACCTACAATTGGGCGCGCATGAAAGAGGATGGTTTTGCCTGGTGGAAACAGCGCTTCGAGCAAATGAGTTTGTACTTCGATGCTTTCCGAATCGACCATATTTTAGGATTTTTCCGTATCTGGAGTATTCCACTGGATGCAGTGGAGGGTATTTTAGGACGCTTCATTCCGGCAATTCCGGTTACAGAACAAGAGTTGAATGAAAAAGGCATCGGGTTTGATTACGATCGTTTTTGCAAGCCGTATATCACCGACCGTCTGGTCTGGGAAATTTTTGGCCAGGCAGACCATACCGTAAAAGGAACGTTTTTGTTGCCGCGCCCGGATGGCCGGTACGATCTCCGGCCGGAATACGCTACCCAGCGCCAGCTCGAAGCCTATTTTGCTTTTCAGGAACCATCGGCAGAAAATACCCTACTACAGGAAGGCTTGTTTAACCTGATTTCCAATGTGATTTTTCTGGCCGAAGATGTGTCTGCAGCGCCGGCTAAAGGTGGCTTGAAATTACATTTCCGCATCGGTATTGACAAAACGCCTTCTTTTAAAAATCTGGAAGCAGGAGTACAAGAACGACTTAACAACCTGTACCTCAACTATTTCTACCGCCGGCAAGATGCCTTCTGGGAGCGCGAGGCTATGGATAAATTGCCTGCGCTGAAGCGTTCTACCAATATGTTGATCTGTGGTGAAGACCTGGGGATGGTGCCTGATTGCGTTCCGGGGGTAATGCACCGGTTAGGTATGTTGAGCCTTGAGATTCAGCGTATGCCC
>JBBRDQ010000042.1:0-27250 GCA_038203695.1 Chitinophagales bacterium | reverse complement strand
GCATTGTACAGATACGCCATGTGGTGTGTGTGTTCGTTGACATGCACATACTGGCCGTTCAATCCTGTGATTTCGGCTTGGGTGCGCCCGGTTGTTTTTGAGGAGTTTTTTAACAGTCTATCTAATTGATTTTCAAAACCTTTTGGGCCGCCCATCAAATCGATCAAACCTGGAATATCCTGCGGCACGGCAAAACGATATTGCCAGGCATTGGCTTCGGTAAAGTTGAAGTTGACCTCGTAGGGATCGAAGGGTTTTACCCAGGCGGCATTACTTTTGGGGCGAAAAAATCGGGTCGATGGGTCGTATATATTGCGGTAATTGTCCGCTCTTTTTCCAAAAACAACGGCTGTGGAATCTACCCCCAAGGCGTTGGCCATTTGCGCAATACACCAGTCGTCATAGGCGTATTCCAGCGTTTTTGAAACGGATTCCGCTTCTTTATCGGCCGGAATGTAACCCAGCGTGCGATAATACGACAGTCCCAGCCGGTCCTGATTCGCACTTTTTAACATCGCAGCAAGCGCCGTTTTGCCGTCGTACCCGCGAATGCCTTTGAGCCAGGCATCGGCGATGACCGGAATGGCGTGATTGCCGATCATACAGTCAGTTTCATTGCCCGACAACTCCCAGACCGGTAGCAGTCCGCCCTGCTCGTATTGCCGCAAAAAAGTCTGGATAAAAGCATTGGTGCGTTGCGGTTCCAGGATCGTATACAGCGGATTGGCGGCGCGATGAGTGTCCCACAGCGAAAAAACCGTATAGACATCGTGGCCCGGATTAGGATGTACGGCCCCATCGCGACCGCGATACCGACCATCTACATCGTTCCAGATATTCGGGACGACCATCGTGTGGTACAAAGCCGTATAAAAAATAGTTTTTTGCTCGGTAGTGCCGCCTTCGACTTGGATTTTGTGGAGCTGGCGCTGCCATTTTGCCTGGGTTTCCGCCTTTATTTTATCAAAATCGAACTGCGGACATTCGGCTTCCAGGTTGCGCCGCGCACCGTCCATGCTTACGCCGGAAATGCCAACGGTCACGACAATCGGGTCGGCATCATTGTAAAAATTCAGCAATCCTAAAATAGCCTTACTGGTCACCGAAGGCAGTGCCACCCGTGGATTCTGCGCCATATCCAGCACAATGCTGCTGAAAAACGGCTTGGAAAAGCGGGCTACAAAGTAGATATGTTGTTCCTTGGCCCAGGATTTGGAGACGCGGTACCCGGCGATTTCGCGGTTGCTGATGACTTCCAGGTGTGCGTCCAACACTTCATCGCGGTGGCGCAAATCGATCAGTAAACTGCCTTTTTCCCGGTTGGGCGGAAAGGTGTACCGGTGCACACCCACGCGCTCGGTAGCGGTCAATTCACAGCGAATACGGCTGCCATCGAGCACCACTGCGTAATATCCTGCCTCCGCGTGTTCATTGTTTTTTTGGAAATACGCCCCGTATTCCTCCGGTTCCAGCCGCACGCCACCCAGAAACGGCATAAATAAAATATCACAGTAATCGGGTACGCCGGTACCGCTCAGGTGTGTATGTGAAAAGCCGTAGAGCAGCGAGTCCGAATCGTGATAACCGGAGCAGCCATCCCAGTCTTGCATGGAAATCCGGGTGTCTGGACTGAGTTGGACCAGTCCGAACGGCGCTGTCGCGCCGGGATAGGTGTGACCATGCCCGCCGGTACCGATCATCGGATTGACATAGGGCAGCAGGGATTCAGGATTGGGCGTTTGGGCTTGTGCACGGGCGACAAGGACGGTTGAAAAGAGCAGGAGCAGGTAGCGAACAGACATGTGACAAAAGGTCTTTTTTCTGAAAATATTGGTCAAAAGTAAGATATTTGCCCGATCATGTCCAGCAAATCAATACACTTGGTGCCGCTTACTTAGACAAAGATTACGAGTCGCCGGAGATGCAGTACATTCGGCAAGCCGCCAAGAGCGATGCAGTAAAACTGCTGTGGGTTTTGGTGGGCGACTGTGATTATGCAATCAGCGAATTACCACGTTATACCGCTGCCTATCCCATTCGGAAATCGCTGCGTAGCATGACCGAATCGGAGCAGGAAACCGCTTTGAAGGCAATCGTCGAATGCATCAAAGCGGCCATGATTGCCTGAGGCGGAATCACATAACTCCATCGGCGAAGTTTTTTGATTGTAAGAATTACGCCTACCTTAGCCCCTTATTCTTTTTCCTCATAACATGTCAAATCGCTCCATTTACATTTTAGCCATTGCTGCGATCGTCCTACTGGCGCTGGCGTTTGCTGCGTTTAGCAATACGGATGAAGCAAAGTATGTCTGGAATGATGACGGTTGGGGTAAAAAAGCCTATCGCTACAACGAAGATGAGCCGTACGACACCAAAATATTTTTCCGGTTGCTGTCCGATTATTTTCCGGGTAAAGCGGTCACCAGGATCGAGAAAGAGGTACAAACGGAACTTGAACTGGATGCCGCTAAACCAGCCACCTATGTTTTTGTCGGCGAGGCCATGTACCTTGACTCGTTGAGTACCGAACGGTTGCTGGATTTTGTTGCGGCGGGCAATACCGCCTTTATCGCCAGTAAAACCATCCCATTCGACCTGATGAATACGGTGTATTTCGATGAATGCGAGGATGCGATCTGGACGGATTATACAACCGAGGTCGATACATTTGCTTATTTCTCGCTGGACCAGCCGCCGCTCACCAACTCCACCCGGTTTTTTTATGCGGATCGCAACCGGCCGCGTTCGTATAACTGGCATTATATCGAGGAACAGTTCTTCTGCGCGGAACTGGCCCAGCGGCCCTTGGGACACACGGTTTCGAACAACCAGGTGAATTTTGCGGAATTCCCCCACGGCAAAGGGCGGTTCTTGCTGCATACTGATCCCATTGCCTTTACCAATTTCAGCCTGCTGCGTGCCGAAACACAACCGTATATCGCCGGTGTATTATCGCATTTGCCGGTAGGCGATATTTATTGGGATGCGGTCAGCCATGTGCCTGAAGCGGTCGCGCGCCGCCGCAACAACTCCTCCTCGCGCACCATCAGCGACGAACATCCGCTGACCTATATTTTAAAACAACCGGCGCTGGCGTGGATGTGGTACATTTTGATGGGTTTGGCCATTACCTGGCTGATTTTCAGGGCGAAACGCCGCCAGCGCATCATTCCGGTACTGGCAAAAAACGAAAATTCCTCGTACGAATTTATCAGCACCATCGCCAATCTACACTTTCGCGAGCGCAACTACACCGGCCTGTGTTTGCAGGGGATGAAGCTGTTTCTGGTGCAAATCCGCGAACGGTATGGCCTGATCGCCAGCATCGATCCGGCGACTGATTTGCCAAAACTGGACAAAGATTATTACCGCCGACTGGCCGCTGTTTCGGAAGTGCCAGAAAGTGAAATTGTTTCTATTTTTTCGCAGTATTCCAATACCGTCACATACCAGCCAACCGAGCAAATGATGGTCGATTTACATTTGTCGATCGAAGCATTTTTCAAAAAAGCCAAATAACCTGCATCCATACTACCTGTTCATAACCGCAACCTTCTCCACCATCAATCAACCCTTAAACCGCATATATAATGTCTGAAAATGAATTTATTGACTTGTCCAAGCCTGAATTTGAGCCAGCACCGGAAATTATAACGCCTCCGCCCTTTTTAAGCACGATGTCGCAAGGGGTGGATGTGCAGTTGGTGGTGGACTGCGCCGAACGTGTAAAAACGCAGATCAGTCAGGTAATCGTCGGGCAGGATGAGATGCTGGATTTATTACTGGTCGCTGTTTTTACCGGCGGACACGTGTTGCTGGAAGGAGTGCCAGGGATTGCTAAAACGTTGACTGCCAAATTGTTGGCGCAGACGGTGCACACTGGTTTCAGCCGCATTCAATTCACGCCCGACCTGATGCCAGCCGACGTAATAGGCACGCCGGTTTTCAATATGAAGACCTCGGATTTTAATTTTAAAGCCGGGCCCATCTTCTCTAATGTGGTATTGATCGACGAGATCAATCGCTCGCCAGCCAAAACGCAGGCCGCCTTATTTGAAGTGATGGAGGAAAAACAAGTGACCGTCGATGGCATTACGTACCCGATGGGCAGTCCGTTTTTTGTGGTGGCGACCCAGAATCCGATCGAGCAGGAAGGCACCTACAAACTGCCCGAAGCGCAACTCGACCGCTTTCTCTTTAAAATTATCCTCACTTACCCGACACTAGCCGAGGAAAAAACCATTCTGCGCCGTTTCCGCAACGATTTCAACGGTATTTTGCGGGAAACGGTAAAAGCCGTCATTACGCCACAAGACATCGTAGATTGCCAAAAACGCATCGAACAAGTTTATATTCGCGAAGAATTACTGGATTACATCGCCGCCATCGTCCACAATACGCGCAATAACGCCGACCTCTTCCTCGGTGCCAGTCCGCGCGCCTCGCTGGCGCTGATGAAAACCGCCAAAGCCATAGCCGCGATGAATGGTCGCAATTTCGTGACCCCCGACGACATTCGCTATGTCGTTTATCCGGCACTGAATCACCGGGTTATTCTTACACCGGAACGCGAAATGGAAGGTTTTTCGACCAAAGAAGTACTGGACGATATTGTGAAGAAAATCGAAGTGCCGAGATAGTTAAGGTGTGAAAAGGGAAGGTTGCTTCCAAATACAATTATTACCGCACTTTTCACGCTGCATTTTTCACTTTTCACGTCTTTCCAAGTGCCAGATTTTGCCAACCAAGCCCTCGATCTTACCCTTCGTCCGGATGACACCACGACCGGGACGAATCAGCCAAGCCAGGTCTCCTGGCCGGTGCAGCGGTATGTAGCCGGCATTCCACCGTATCTCGGTGGGCCGTACTCGGCCATGTACGTCACGCAGCCCTGGACGATCCGCCAGTATGCCGGATTTTCCACGGCCGAAGCGAGCAATGCGTTTTATCGCCGCAACCTGGCGGCCGGGCAAAAAGGGCTGTCGGTAGCGTTCGACCTGGCCACGCACCGGGGTTATGATTCCGATCATCCGCGCGTCGTGGGCGACGTGGGTAAAGCCGGCGTAGCGATCGACACGATCGAGGATATGAAAATTCTGTTCGATCAGATCCCGCTGGACGAGATGTCGGTCTCGATGACTATGAACGGTGCGGTCATTCCAATCCTGGCTTTTTACATCGTCGCCGCCGAAGAACAGGGTGTTCCGCCGGAAAAACTGACCGGAACCATCCAAAATGATATTCTGAAAGAATTCATGGTGCGCAATACCTACATCTACCCGCCGGGGCCGAGTATGCGTATCATCAGCGATATTTTTGCGTTTTGTGCGCAAAATATGCCCAAATTTAACTCTATTTCCATTTCCGGATACCATATCCACGAAGCGGGAGCGCCGGCTGAAATCGAACTGGCGTACACCCTGGCCGACGGACTGGAATACCTGCGTGCCGGACTGGCTGCCGGGCTGTCCATCGACGAATTTGCGCCACGCCTGTCTTTTTTCTGGGGTATCGGGATGAATCATTTCACCGAGATTGCCAAAATGCGCGCCGGGCGGGTACTCTGGGCCAAACTCGTTCAGCAGTTTAACCCAAAGAATACCAAGTCTTTAGCCTTGCGCACCCACTGCCAGACTTCCGGTTGGTCGCTGACCGAGCAGGATCCTTACAATAATGTAGCCCGCACCTGCATCGAAGCGATGGCGGCGGTTTTGGGCGGCACACAAAGTCTGCACACCAATTCTTTTGACGAAGCGATGGCTTTGCCGACCGATTTTTCGGCCAAAATTGCCCGCGATACGCAGATTTTTATCCAGCAGGAAAGCCAGGTCACCAAGGCTGTCGATCCCTGGGCCGGTTCTTATTTTGTGGAACAACGCACGATGCAACTGATCGAACAGGCATGGGCGTTGATCCAGGAAGTGGAAATGCTGGGCGGCATGGCCAAAGCGATTGAAGAAGGATTGCCCAAACTGCGCATCGAAGAAGCCGCAGCCCGCAAACAGGCTCGTATCGACGCAGGGGAGGAAAAAATAATCGGGGTTAATATTTTTCAAGTCACTGATAATGAACCATTTGATATTCTGGAAGTCGATAATACTGCCGTCCGGGATTCCCAATTGGCCCGGCTGACCCGCGTAAAACAAGCCCGCGATACAGTGGCAGTTGGCGCCGCCCTGGAGGCGCTGGAACAATGCGCCCGTTCTGGTGAAGGCAACCTGCTGGCGCTGGCCATTGTAGCCGCCCGCGCCCGCGCTACCCTGGGTGAAATCTCGCTGGCGATGGAAACCACTTTCGGGCGCTATACGGCCACGACCCGTACGATCTCCGGCGTATATGCTGCGACTATGACCAAAAATGAAGATTTTAAAAAAGCCCGCCAAATGGCCGATGCGTTTGCGGAGATGGAAGGCCGACGCCCCCGTATCCTCGTCGCTAAACTCGGCCAGGATGGTCACGACCGCGGTGCCAAAGTGATCGCTACGGCGTTCGCTGACCTGGGTTTTGATGTCGACATCGGTCCTTTATTCCAGACACCGGCCGAGGCCGCGCGACAGGCAGTGGAAAACGACGTGCATATTCTGGGCATTTCGTCGTTGGCGGCGGGACATAAAACGCTGATTCCACAGACCATTGAGGCGCTGGCGGAACTGGGCCGGCCGGATATTCTGGTCGTGGCCGGTGGTGTAATCCCGCAGCAGGACTATGCCTTTTTGCGGACGGCGGGCGCGGCGGCTATTTTCGGTCCGGGCACGGTAGTGGCCAAGGCAGCGCAGGAATTGCTGGCGGTATTGAATAGCTGAATTCGCCACTTCATGGTTACACAAAAAATATTAATGGTCGGCAACAGTGCTATTTTTATATGAATTGTGGATTAGCAGAATCAAATAGCCAAAAAGCACGGCTCCCACAATCAGGGCATTATTAATCAAACCTTCCACCGAAAATGATAGTTTTATTAAAATAGTCGAAATAATAAAACTGGAGTTTCGGATGATTTTATGAAAACTATCCGAATGAAGAAGTGATAACAACAGTAATACTACATCGATGATGATTAACAGCATAAAGAAATCCTCAAAAAATATGTTGTTAATATTTTTGAAAGCGGCTGTACTATTCAATTGATCTTGTTCGGAGGCGACGATCCAATTAACAAACGAGTAAAATGCTAGTATAATTAAAACAGGAATCAAAACCTTGGCGATGGTTTTTTTAAATTGTATAAACTTATTTATTGTGCCTTGTTCTTCAGGCGTTTTAGCAGTAACGTTCCCACTTTGTTTGGCTAGTTTCTGATAGAATTGTTGGATTAACAGGAACAAAATCAATGCAGTGGCCATGTCGTAGGTGAATCGCAGATCATTTTCCAACTTGAACCACTCAGAGGACAGTTCTATGTTGCCGATGTCTTTGAAAATTCGCCTGATTACAATCAGTGTTATGATTTCGTATTGTTTGCCTATATAACTTGAGATTGATCTTGGCAGGTAAAACACCAACAAGAACACTTCGTATACCAGAATGAAAGAGAAGGGGGTATATACTGCCGATATGGGACTTTTTGTGAGTTTTGACGTAATATGAATGATGTCCTGATTAACCAGAAAAATAATGAGTAAATGCACGATGAAACTGGCAATCGCTATCCCAATAGTGATACGCTCCATTCGTTCCCGGAACTTTTCGGACAAAAGTTTGTCAAATATTGCTATCATAGATTAGAAAATGAAAGACGTTTGCAAGTGATGATTTATCTTCGCAACGCAAGTATTGTAACATGGTTTAGTTTTCCCTGAAAAATATGTCACCGTTATCCCGTTTCAAAAGTTAAAATCCAAGTCGTTTTTCATGACCACGCTGCTATTATGCTCCATTTCTGCCAACCTCCAGGATGCAAAAAATACTCATTGTTGAAGATGATCCGCACATCGCTGCGTTGATCAACCGCACATTACAAGAAGCCGGATACGAAACCTATATCGCATTTGATGGTAAAATGGGCCTGTCGTATTTTGAAAACCTGTCATTCCAACTGGTCATTACCGACCTTATCATGCCACATATCGGCGGGCAGGAATTATGCAAAAAAATCCGCAGTCAAAACAGCAATGTACCGATTATCATGCTCACTGCACTGGGCGACACCACCGATGTCGTACAAGGTCTGGACGCTGGTGCGGACGATTATATGGTCAAACCTTTTCGCGTACCCGAACTTTTGGCCAGGGTTCGGGCACTTTTGCGTCGGGTTGAGCCGACTGACTTGCCGCAAATCAGTACACTGGCTGACCTGACGCTCAACCATGAGACCAAAGAGGTGTTCCGTCTTAAAGAGCCGATCAAACTGACCGCTACCGAATTCCGCTTGCTGGAGTTTCTCTTGCGCCACAAGGGCCGGCTGAAGACTCGAATGGAAATTTTGGAAGAAGTATGGGGCATTGATTTTGACCCCGGAACCAATATCGTAGACGTGTATATCAGTTACTTGCGCAACAAAATTGACAAACCTTTTGAGCAAAAACTGCTCCAAACCCAGGTTGGGATGGGTTTTATATTAAAAGAATAATTGGCAAATCCCTATTCTGTTTGTGTCCCTAATTCAAAAATGACATTATATGCAATTTGGACCACTCACCATCCGTCAGCGATTACCGTTGTTCATATCGGCTTCCGCCCTGGTTATTTTGTTGCTGGAAGGTATTTTTATTTACGAATACTCCGTTTTTTTTTGTGAACGGGAGTTTAGAGCACGCATTCAGGAACGACTGCAAGAAGCCGATTCCATGATTACTCGCGACCCGCTCCATCCATTTACGGCCCTCAGTGAGTTGCCTCCGGGCAGCCTGACCGACGAAACCATTTTGTATGCCAATGCGGATCAAAAAATTTTACTCCCGAACGGTAAAGATCTGCTGCCGCTTTTAGTAGATACGGCTCAATTTCACACCTGCACTTTTTGTTTTGCGCATATCGGACCGCGCGAATATGGCGTTCGGCACGACCCGACCACCCACCACACCCTCGTTATTTCCGCGATAGATCGCTATGGGATGAGCAAGATCCGCAACCTGCGCACAAGCATTATCTGCGGCATCCTGCTGGGCGTTCTGCTCCTGACCTTAGTCAGTTGGTATTGGGTAAAAAAAATGCTCCAACCCATCGCCGATAAGATCAAAAAAGCCCGCGCCATCGGGACCAAAAGCCTCAACCTGCGGTTGCAAGTCAAAAACAACTACGACGAATTGGGCCAATTGGCCATTACTTTCAACGAAATGCTGGAGCGAATCGAGCAAGGGTTTCGGACCCAACAACAATTTATCCGCAACGCCTCGCACGAAATGCGCACCCCCCTGACGGCCATTACCGCCGAAGCAGACTTGGCTCTCCAACAAAGCCGCACCACGGAAGCCTATCAGAAAGCATTGGAAAACATCCGCCACCGAGCTGAAAATCTCAACGAGTTAGTGGCACAACTGCTCTTGATGGCAAAAGTAGAGGCCGTGTCCCCTTTCTCCGAGCAACCCTGCGCAGCGGACGAAGCCCTGCTGTTGGCTTTCCGGACCTTGCAAACCAAATATCCACAGGCGGGCCGCACCGTGAACCTACAATTAGAGGCCCACGATGCTTCCCAGTTTCTGGTGCGTTGCGATTCCTTTTTGTTACAAACCGTTTTTTTTAACCTGCTCGACAACGCAGTAAAATACAGCCCTGACAGCCCCGTAGTAGCCACCCTTTTTTTACAAAACAAATCGGTTTGCCTGAAAGTCAGCGACCAGGGCCCCGGTGTTGCGCCTGAAGAACTGCCCCATTTGTTCGAGCCTTTTTACCGCAGCCAGCACACCCGCCACGTGCCCGGCAATGGCATCGGATTGTCATTGGTAAAAAGCATCGTTGAAAAATGCAACGGTAACGTGCAGGTGACCTCCGAATTGGGACAAGGCACTATCATGTTGCTTTCGCTGCCCGCAAGTTGATTTTTGGGCTTTTGGGGGTAAATGCTATGAGGTGCGAAGTGCATAAAATGCCTGTTTCTCTTTTACTTTTTGCACAATATCCTGCACGGTGGGCATTACTTCTGGCGGGATGCGCAGGAGCAGGTTGTCCTCGGTTTTTTGTGCGAGGATGCGAGTGGCGTAGTACAGCAACTCGTAGCGGTCTTGGAGCATTTTGCCGTATTCGGGCGATTCAAAGAGGTGGAGTACCAATTGTTTCTGTTCGAGGTACAGTAAGTTGGTTAAAAACCACTCTAAGTCCTCCCCCTGGTTGTTTTGAATAAGACGCGCTATTTTTTCATCCACTTGATCGAAGATACCATTCCAGATTTCTAAGAGGATGATGTTTTCATTTTGGCTTTCGTCCTTTGTTTTAGCGAGGTAGTCGCGGGCATGGGCCAAGGCTGCTTTGGGTTGTTGATTGGTTTCGAAGTATAAACCCGCTAAATTGTACAACGCATCCATATATCCTTTTTCTATGGCTTGGAGGTAGAGTTTTTCTGCTGCCGAATTTTTGCCTTGATATTTATATAAAACCGCCAAATTGTTCAACGCATATATGTCGCCTTTTTCTATGGCTTTCAGATACAATTTTTCTGCTTTTGCATTTTTGCCTTGGTTTTTATATAAAATCGCCAAATTGTTCAATGCCCCCACATTACCTTTTTCTATGGCTTGCCGGTAAAATTTTTCCGCTTCCTTGGGTTGTTTCAATTCAGCGAAACAGTTTCCTTTCAGGAGAAACTTCACGCCGTCTGCTTCATTGTCAATGTCTTCAATTTTGACGAGGGCTGCTTGCCATTTTTTATCCGCTATCAGTTGATTGATATCCTTTAATATCTCCGCATATTTTTTGGGTAACTCGCTATCACCCAATCCGACGATATTCAGTTGCTGTGTCAATGTTATCAGCGCATCCCGGTCTTTCACGCCGATGTGTTTGGAATGAACCAGTCCTTTGCTGAGCACCATTGCTTTGTCATAGCTCAAGTTTCCTTCTCGGAGTGCTGTTAACTGTTTTTGCGTGAGTGTTTTTAATTCTGTATCATCGTACCAGGTTTCCAGAAAGAGGGTCAGGTATTTAGCGCGGCGTTTTTGGTCAGGATTGCCTTGAGTGACGATCAGCCACATGTTAAAGAAGCGTTCAGAGATGCGGTAGAGGTGGTTTCTTTTGTCGGTCGGGATGATTTCTACAATACCGTATTGCTCCAGTTGTTTCAAAAATGCCGCGATCGTCTTGCTTTCCATACGGCATCTTTCCACCAGGGTTTTGGTCGGGATGGCCTCCCAACAAAAAGCCATTTCCTGCACAATTTTCCTTTGTGGGGCAGTCAGATTGTTCAGTCTTTCCTGGTAGAGTGGTGTAGCCTTGTCCATGATTTTTCGGAGGTAGTCAAAGCCGTACAGGTCAGAGTCGTGGAGCAAGACCTGAATAAAATACTGCAAGGCGCGGGGCAATCCATCGGTCAAGATGCAGATCGCCTCCACCCGGCCCCGGTACCGCAGTGCGTAGTCGTGTAGTTCCGGCAGGTCCATTTCTGTACTCCAATGGTTGAGCAATTCGTGGACTTCCGCAAATGTCAGTCCTTCGAGTCGGTGGCGGCGGAAAAAATCGTAAAAAGGCCTGCTATGGCTCCAAAAATGCTCGGTCATGCGCGTACTTGCGCCAATGATTTGGAAATCGTTGTAATTGAGCAGCGTTTCACGAAGCAGGTTGGCATCATTATCGAGGTTTTCGAGGATGCGATCCAAATTGTCCAAGAGCAATACCACCCGCTTGTCGGCCGCTGTCAGAAGGTGGTGGATTTCGGTATAGAGATAGCGGGCAAAGGCTTGTTCGTCTTCAAAAGAGTTGAAATTGCGCAAATTCAGGTTTTTTTGGAAGCGGATAGCGAGTTCCTGCAACACCTCGTACCAGAGGTCAGAAAGCCTGTAAATGGTATTTTGTTCCTCTGCGAGGTTGATGGCGATGTACTTTTCCGCCAAGTCGGGTTGCTCGTCTATCTCAATCTGAATACGCCTCAGCAAGGTAGATTTTCCGCTACCACGCCGGCCGAGAATGAGTTCGTGCTGCAATGGATCGCGTTTTTTCCTGCTGCGCAAGGCATCTATGATGAGTTCAAATTCGGCAATGCGAATCAGAAAACTCCGCTTGATGGCCTCCGGACTGCTGTTGGCATTCTGGTAGAGGGTGAGGCGGTCTGTAAACGAAGTGAGGTTATCTTTATGTGTAGGCATCTGGCGCATCATTTTTTGTAAATTGGGTTGTCGCGCTTCCAATACGCCTGTAAAAAAGGAGATATAAACTTGAATCGTTCCCCTTGCTCAACGATGTAGCCGTCGTGTTCAAGGCCCTGCATGAGTTCCATATAAGAATCTTGCAATTGATGTTTTACGGCAAGATTGTACAAATTTTGAAGGTCAATTGCACCCTCGTGGGCGATAAAAATCAGGCTTTCGTTCAAAAACGCTTTTTGCGCGGGTTCAAAATAATCGGTCAAACGATTTTTCCACTCTTTGAAATGGTCGCTGTTCTTCACAATAGCCTCAAAAGCGGCATCAATTTTGGCCTTTTCGATCGCAGGGTTTTGGATTTTTTTTGCGGCTTTATTGATTTCATCCAGCATCAAATTGATAAAATACGGAATGAAATGCTGGATTTGATCCAACAGGTGTTCGGCCAGGGCAGCGTCATATTGCACCGTCGCGCCGTTCGTAGCCCATGACACATATTTCAGCGCCTCTGCTCTGTTCATCGGCTCGAAGGGGACGGGGTTAAAGTCGTTGAGGTCGCTAATGCGGCCTTCTATGGATTTTACCACATGTTGAATGCCAACCGAGCCTGCCAAAACCAAACTAAAATGGCCTTTAATGGCCATGTTTTGGCGCAATGCCCGCAAGTGATCGAGGATATGACTCGCTTCTTCATCCCGTTTTTGTTTGTGCAAGGTGAGTAGCACCTCAGGGAGTTCATCTAAGAGCAGGACTATTTGAATCTGTTTTTTGCTGGTTTCAGCAAGTAGTTTTTTAATTTCCTCCTCGAAATTAATATTCTTTTTTGCGCCAAACTTTACGCCGTCGACTGTAACTTCTTCAATGTTGATACCTTTCGCAAAGGTGTGCAGCCATGCCATGCCCTTTTCAAATTTATTCAAGCAGCGAACCAACAATTCATAAAAACGCTGGTAATATTCTACCTCAGACTTGATGCTTTGGATATTCTCAAATATGCAGCGCGTATTGTCGGGATGCTTAGACAACATTGCCTGCATAACGGATGATTTTCCAACGCGTCGTGGGGCAGCAATCAGCACATGGTTGCCTTTCAAAATTTCCTCCCAGATCATTTCTTCTATTTCCGGGCGCGGAAAGTAGTAATCACCAGTAGCCGTGTTACCAATAATAATTTTTGGACCTATCCAAGGGTTTGTCATTTCAGCAATAAATTTATGGTTAAAAGTATTTAGCCACAAATTTATTGCTGAAATTTTATAACAACAAACTTATTGTCAAATTTTATGGTAGAAAATTACCGGGCACCTTTTGACGGCCCCTTTATCCCGGTATCACGCCCCTATAGTTATCCCCCTTGCGATCCTTCTCGCAATCAGCAAATTAGGAATCCAACTCAACCAGGCCACTATACGATACGCAGTTGTGTAATCGCCTAAGATCACCGTGAGCAAAGGCCCATAAATCCGCAAGGTAACGGCCGCTAAACAGGCTGCATAACTGTAAATCATCATGGTTTGATGCCCAACAATATTTTTGTTCCTAATGTGAATATATGCCATGAGCGTGGTGTAAAAATAGATACACCCAACGCTAACAAAACCTGCTTGGGAAACAATGCCGCCGTAAGCGTACAACCCGACGAAAACGCCGGTGAAACCACAAATCAAGGCGCATACCACATACAATTTCCCAATGGCCCTGTGCCATAGAAGGTAGTTTTTCCGTATCTTTTTGCTGAATTGCACCCACCCCACCAGCAGGGCGATGCCACCACTAAAAATGTGCAGGTAAAAATTGGTCCACCAGGCCATGTTTTTCAACACCACGTCTTCTTTTAGTTCTAAGAAGCCGGCGGCGGTATTTGGATGGATATAAGTCAAAGGGACGAGGCTAACAAGTATGGCTAAGCATACAATTAGTATCCAGGCTGTTTTTTTCATAAATTTTTAAATTTTAATAGTATTAAAAAGTCGCTTTTCAAGACTTAAAACCGCCGATTTACCCCCAAATTCGCATAATAGGGGATAAAAGGCGCGGTTTCAAAACCCTGCGCGATCACCCGGCCCAATGCGATGGAGACATCCGTTTTTCGCCATGAAATACCGGCCTGAATGCCGTAATGAAAATTACCACCTGTTGGGACGTACCACCCGCTCTGTGCGTTGGGCACGTTTTCGAGGTACTCCGGGCTATGGCGAAGGTGCGTCGCAATGGCTTTATCAAAACCAAAGGCACCGGCTGCATGCCATTTAGGTCGATAGTAGCCGGCCACTACCGCAAACTCGCTCCCAAAATTGACCAATCGTGCGTAGGCGTTTTCAAAACGGCGCAGGATGCCGTGTGCCTTCAGGGTAGCGGAAAACCCACCTATCCGGCATGCTTCGATCTGGACACCTCCCTTGACTTTGAAGTCGTCAAACAGGGTTTTTCCCGACGGAAAACTATACGTGGCATTTAACAAAATGGGCAATTGGGTCTTTAGCCGATAGCCATACCCTGCACCAAATGTCAGACCGTAGTCCCAGCCTGTTTCCAGGCCGATGATATGTTTTTGCGCCGCGTTAAAACTGCGCCAGTTGATTGTTTGCGAGAAGATGGCGGTCGAAATGCCGATAAGGATTATTGTAGTTAAAAGGATTCGTTTCATGGGTTGATTATCTTAAAGCGTTATAGTATTGGAGTCCGGTTGGGTAAAATTTTTGCCAACCCCTTGGAAAGGAAAGCATATCATGCCCAGCATCATCTATTTTTAACAATTGGACATTCGGGTAAGCAGATGACACTTTTTGGGCGTGGGCCTCGCCGTAAGCCTTGTTGTTTGCGCTATAGACAAACAGGATTTTGGTGTTGAAATTTTTCAAATTTGACACCCAGTCAAACCCTTCTTTGTCCGCCAATTCAAACATGGTTCGATTGACGACCGCACCGTTTCTCCAAAAAGGCAATAGTCCTTCATTTCCGACCGGACTATCTTTAGCCTCATCAGCGGCGGCCAACAGGGTAAATTTGTAGTCTAAAACATCGTGGTCATCCCCTCCGCCTGTGATGAATTGATCGAGGTACGTGGTATTATTCAAGGTCTCGCTGGTGATGCTAAAATCCTGCGCGCGGCCCACATAATCGAGTACATCCTGCCAAACAAATCCACCCGGTTCGCCCAGGATCGCGCCGTTTATTTTTTCAGGGTGCGCATTGATGTAAGCGGTTGCCAACATAGCGCCCCAGGAATGGCCCAACAGAAACACTTTTTGGGTAGGCGATTTCCGATAATACTGGACGACAGCATCTAAATCATTTTCCAGGATGTTGATTTTGTAGGTGTTTTTGTCGTGCCGCTTCGATAGCCCGGAGCCACGTTGGTCGTAAAACACCACAAAATACCCTTCGTCCGAAAAAGCCTTGCAGTTGAGCAGGTAGCGGTAATCGCTGCCCGGCCCGCCGTGCAGGACGATGATGATGGGGTCATTCGGGTTGCCGAAGGTTTCTGCGTGGAATTGAGTGCCCGCCACCTGGATGGAGGGCAGGGAAGCATCCTGATCTACCGTTTGTAGAACCAATGCGCCGGGTTCCCCGAGGCTCCGTTCCTTTTTGCAGGCGGTGCATAATATACTCCCAAAAAGAAGTGAAAAACAGAAAATTTTGAACATAACAAGGTGTATTTTTAAAAATTTCCGGCAAAGATGGGGCCTCAGAAAGTGCCCATCGCTGCGTCTTGAAAGTGTAAGTTATAATGTATCAGAGACACCTAACGCCTGACTTACCCTTATACACGGAGCCGAAATTTTAATCAATTTGTGGAGCCATCAATCGCTTCGCAACAACATCACCGATCCGCCAATGCTGAAAACCCACCCTTAAAAACGTATTCAGCACCAGCCCTCGCCCCAACATGCGCTAAGTCTAATCCATTTCTAAATCTATTCTTATCTGTTTCTAATATCCGAGCCCCACCTTTGTGCTCAATTAAAACTACTTAGTATGAAACATTTAAAAGTGAATTTTGCGATAGGCGCTGCCATCTTACTGCTGATGACCAGCTGCGCCACGGTCAAGCCAGATCAAGTTGGGGTTAAGCGAACCTTTGGCCGGGTTCAAGACAATGTAAGGCCGCCTGGTTTGGTATGTTTTAACCCTTTCACAACAAGATTGATTACCGTCCCGATCAGAACCATGAACCTGGCGATTATTGAAAATCTGCCCTCTAAGGAAGGCTTAACCATCCGCTCAGAAAGTTCAATTCTCTACCGCATCAAATCCAAGGCAGTACCGCAAATTTTGAAAGAAATCGGTATGGACTTCGAAGAGACCCTGATTTTACCGGTCTTTCGTTCGGCCGCTTCGGACGTATGTTCAGAATACGATGCTAAAAACATGCACAGCGCGAAACGGGCTGAAATTGAAGAAAAAATCAAAAAACGTTTGATCGAAGTCTGCGAACCCAAAGGTTTTATTATCGAATCTGTCTTGTTAAAAAGCATCACCCTGCCACCTGGATTGTCCAAATCCATCGAAGCCAAACTTGAAGCAGAGCAAGATGCCCTGCGGATGCAATTTGTGCTGGATCGGCAGCGGCAGGAAGCACAACGCCAGATTATTGATGCCGAAGGTGCCAAAGAAATCGCCCGCATACAAGCAGAAGGTAAAAAAAATGCGGCCATTATTGAGTCCGAAGCCAGAGCACGCGGTACCGAGATTGAAGCAGAAGGTATGAAAAAAGCCAATGAATTGCTGACGATCAGCCTGACCCCTAACGTGTTGAAATTCAAACAAATAGAGGCTTTTCAAAAACTTGCTGTTTCTCCAAATACCAAAACAATCATCACCGATGGTAAAAGTCCGCTCATGAATATTCTGGGCAGCGAAGGCAATTAAATTGTTAGATGCTTCATATCGTTTATTTCATCAGCCGGACGAAGTGATTTGTCCGGCTGCTTTTTTTACACGCCAAGAAATTTGACATGAAATATATCTGCCTGATTGCCTGTGTGCTTTGGTCGCCCCTGCGCGCCAACGCGCAGGAAAACGACAGCCCTGAGGTGTTGGAATGGGTGCTGAAAACCGCCAACGTGCTCGAAGAACGACTCAACAATGCGGTATTACTCCCTGACCCTGCCAACCTGCTCATCAAGCTCAGTGAATCGTACGAAGATTTTGATGCCGTCGCACTAATCGGACTTTACTGCCCTGAAGCACGCAAATCGGCAGAATTAGGCAAAACATACTGCAACTGGCTCAACACACCCACACATGGAAAAGATGTCAACGCACTGATCGCCCTCGCCCAAGATGCCAGATCGCAGGCTTTCAAAATGCACGATGCCGCCGATAAATGTCTAGCGTCGGCGAAGCAGTATCCGCCAAATTCCAGTTTTACCTGGGTCGATATCATTCGTACCAATGCGGAATTTATCGAGCATGACCTGAATGATGGTGAAGCATCCCAAAACATGCACATCCTTTCGCAAAAAGTAGAATACGCCAAGCATATTTTTCACGATACACAAATACTGTCGGCTCGCTTAAATAATTGTGATAAGATATACGATGCGGCAACCGAAGGCCTCAACTTTTGTACAGAAATATTGGCTGCCCCCAATTGGGCTACAGCGAAAGTTCATCTTCAAAAGGCCCTGGAGCAGTCTCTCAAAATAAAGGAATGGGCCGGTGCCTGCCGATAAATCCGTTTAAGGGACGTTACGACCATGCTCGTACTGCCCTTGTGCCGTGTGCTGAATTTTATAATGGCCCCTCTTTTTAAGCAAAATTTCCCATCTTTGCGCCGTTTTTGCCCCAGGCACACAAGGTTGTAAATTTTCGATGGTGAAAAAAGCAGTTCAGTTTATTCTTTTCCTCGGTCTGGGGGTCGCGGTGATGTACCTGGTTTTCAAGGATCAGAATACGAAATACCTGGCCGATTGCGCGTTGAAAGCCGAAAAAGGCTTGCCGTGTGCGCAAGGCTCCCTGATCGAGAAACTCCTGCACGACTTTTCGACCGTGCACGTCGGCTGGATGCTGGGCGTGGTGGCCGCTTTCACACTGAGCAATATTTTCCGGGCGCTGCGCTGGCAGATGTTGCTGGAGCCACTGGGATATCGCCCGCGTTTTTCCAACAGTTTGCTGACTATTTTACTGGGTTACTTTGCTAACCTGGGGTTTCCCCGTGCCGGTGAAGTAGTGCGCGCCGGTTCCTTGTCGCGCTATGAAAAAATCCCGCTGGAAAAAGTCATGGGCACGCTGGTAGTAGATCGCCTGATGGACTTTATTTGTCTGGCCGTGGTAGTCGGACTGGCATTTTTATTTGAAGGCGAGACGCTGTGGCATTTTATTGCCCAGAATCGCGCCGATAATCCCAAGGGTGGTTTTTTTCAAAATCCGTATGTATTAGCCACCCTTGGTTTGGGCTGCATTACAGTGATCGCCTTCTTTATTTTTCGGCAGAAACTGCTGCAATTACCGGTTTTTCAAAAAATCACGGGCATCGTTCAAGGCTTTTGGGCGGGACTGCGCAGCGTCTTTCAATTGCGTAGTCCGACGCTATTTCTGTTGTATTCCGGCGGTATCTGGCTGATGTTTTTTCTGCAATGCTGGTTCAATCTCCAGGCTTTCGACCCGACCGCGCACCTGACAGCCAGTCAGGCCGTCATGGTCTTTGTTTTTGGCACCCTGGGTATGGTAATTCCATCACCCGGCGGCATGGGAACCTTTCATGCACTGGCAATCAAGAGTTTAGATATGTACGGCATCCCGGAGAGCGACGCATTTTCGTACGCCAACATCGCCTTTTTCTCCATCCAGATTTTCTATAATCTCGTGGCGGGGGTATTGGCATTGATCTTGCTACCAATATTGAATAAAAAAGTGAAAAGTGAAGCGTGAAAATACGCGACGATGCCACGGCGAACGTTCACACCACCAACTTTCCAATCAGCAAAATAACGCATAACCCATAAAAGTGTCTTCTTTCGCCGTTATCGAATCAAAAATTCAAACCTTCGAGCAGATCCAGTCTACGGTAACGGACTGGCGGGCGGCGGGCGATACGATCGTTTTTACCAACGGTTGTTTCGACTTGTTACACTACGGACATCTGCATTACCTGGCGGCAGCGCGGGATCTGGGACAACGATTGATCGTGGGTTTGAACAGTGCCGATTCGGTAAGCAGGTTGAAAGGCCCCAACCGGCCGATCAACGACGAATTGACGCGCACCCATCTGCTGGCAGCGCTCGAAGTGGTGGATGCAGTCGTTGTTTTTGAGGACGATACGCCACTTGCCCTGATCGAACTAGTGTTGCCCGATTTGCTGGTAAAAGGGGGCGACTGGCGACCCGAACAAATTGTCGGTTCCCAGGTTGTATTGGCACATGGCGGACAGGTGAAAAGCCTGCCGTTTGTCACGGGTTATTCCACGACCAACATTGAGCAAAAAATCCTGTACAGCGGCAAAGCGTAAATTGTTTACTTTTGCCCGCCTTGCCTTTACCATTCATTTCAATTACTCAAATAATAGTTCAACATGGCTGAGCCTAAAAATACCCAACCACCGGCGATTAACATCGAGATTTCCGAAGAAATTTCGGAAGGCGTTTATTCCAATCTGGCAATTATCGCCCATTCCAATTCTGAATTTGTCGTCGATTTTATCCGCCTGATGCCGAACGTGCCGAAAGCGAAAGTAAAATCACGCATCATTCTGACTCCCCAACACGCCAAGCGCCTGATGGCTGCCCTCAAAGATAATATCCAAAAATACGAAGCCCAGTTCGGCCGGATCGAAGACAGCGAACAGCAAGTGCCGCCGATGAATTTTGGCGCGCCTACGGCAATGGCGTAAGCGTGCGTTTTTTTACGTAGGATTGTAAAATAACGAGGGGTAAAAAACGGTTGATCCGTTTTTTACCCCTCGTCTTATCGTACCGGCTGCTTCAGCTGCCGACTCATTCGGCAGATGAAGCAGCCGGTACACCTATTTCTTATCCTGCTTTGCAAACACCTTTTTCAGCAGTTCCGAATTGCGTTGGCCAACATCCGTCCGGATGCCGTTTTCTTTTTTCTCAATCAGGCTGAACATCCCTTTCAAGGCCGTTTTCGTGACGTGGTCGTCCAGTTCCGGGTTGGTTTTGGTCACCATCGGCAATTTATTATACGCATTGACGGTGGTGCGCCAGTATTCGCGGGCATTCACTTTGTCCAGCGAAGTTTGAATGACCGGTTTGAATTCGGCATATAGCGCATCGAACGTAGACTTTTCCAGAAAACGCGTCGCGGCATCCTGATTGCCGGTGAGAATATTCATGGCATCCTGAAAAGTAATTTTCTTGATGGCATTGATAAAAATCGGTTTGGCTTTTTGCGCCGCATCTTCGGCAGCCCGGTTCATGCGCTCGGTCAGATCGGCTTCGGCATTGGCAAAACCGGGTACCATCTTCAATTTATCGGTGATTTTGCGGGCTTCTTCCGGCAACAGGATTTTATACGGGCTGGCAAAATAACCGTCTTTGGCCGAGAGAAAATCCACTGCTTGGCCGACGCCGGCATCCAGCGCTTCTTTCAAGCCTCTGCCGGCTTCATCCTGGGTGAGGTCGCCGCCGCTGATGTCTTTGGCTACATTTTTTGCCTTATCGACAATTTTGCCAAACTGTGCGAACGAGAGTTGGGCAGCGAGCAAGGCTACCACCAAAAGGAGTGATTTTTTTAACATGATTTTGCATTTAATTGATTCGTGCTTTAAACGCGCAAGAACCTGGAAAGACACGCAGTAAACCGGAGTTTAGGTTTTTTTTAACAGGTTAAGCCGTCTCATTGGAGTATAATCAATTGATAAACAATTAATTATTCATACGTATCCACCAGACTGCGCACCCGGAAGGCACTTTGCGGCGTATCCAGTAGGCGGTCCGTTTTAAACAAGACGGTTTTTCGCTCGCCGGGCAGTAGATCAAAGTAATTATCCTGGAAAAATCCATCCGAATCGGTGCTGATCAGCACATTCTTAGCCACGCGATCGCATTGCAGGGTAATTTCATACCCATCGTTGACCTGGGTTACCTGGGTAGCGACCTTGGCGCGCGGCAGCATCAGTTTGCGCGGTGGCACGAGGTAGAACAAACGGCGGTGCAACAACTTTCCCTCCGCAGTTTTCAGGATAATTTCCACCACTACGTCCTCGGATTTATGTCGGTCCAGCACCGTTTTCAGGTAGCCTTCCCAGATTACCCGGCTTGAATCGGCTGCAACGGTTACATCGGGATTGGTTACATTGCTCAGCACTTTGCCATCCAGTGAAAGCGCGCGCACAGTGATCGTAACTTTTTGATTATCAGGCAAATCATTGACGCCGTAAATTTTCAGAATATCATTTTCCACGATTGGTAAGGAAGCCACCGGGCTATAAGCATCCCGCACATAATAGTGCATGGCTTTCCAGCGGCCGAAATAATCGATGCTCGCCCACGAAGCCACCGGCCAGGCATCGTTGAGTTGCCAGTACAACGTCCCCATGCAGTACGGTTTGTTGCGGCGATGGGCTTCGATCCCGGTGCGCATACCTTCGGCCTGTAAAATCTGGCTGACGTACACAAAGTCTTCAAAATTTTTGGTCGGCCGGAAATCGCGTTTCATATACTCTGCAATAATTGCGTTGCCGCGCGGGTGTTTTTGGTGCAGTAACATCACTTTCGACGCCAGTTGTCGGTCTTCCGGCAAGGTGAACGATTTGATGGTGCGCCATTCCGGGAACGACTGAAAGCCGTATTCACTCATAAAACGCGGCACTTTTTTGTTGAAGATTTCAAAAGGCTCCTCGTCGTGCCAAACGCCCCAGTAATGAGAATCGCCTTCGGTCAATGATTTCGGATTGGCGCGTCCATATTTCGGCGAACTCTCCCAGTAGGGAATGCTACCGCCGTCGTTTTGCACATAGGTCGGTAACAGATCGACGAAAAGCGTTTGATAGTCCTTCCAGAGTTTGGTGCGCTGGGCTTCCGTGAAATTCATTTGCCAACCCCAGTGATTCCAGGCCTCATTGTTCTCATTATTGCCACACCACAGCGCCATACACGGATGCTGGCGCAACCGTTCGATCTGGTAAATGGCCTCTTTGGAAGCCGTTTTCAGGAATTTTCCATTACCCGGGTACATGGCGCAGGCAAACATAAAGTCCTGCCAGACCAGAATGCCGCGCGCATCGCAGAGCTGGTAAAAAAGTTGGTCTTCATACACGCCACCGCCCCAGACGCGCAGCATATTCATATTGGCGGCCACTGCGTCGCTGACCAACCGCTTGTAATGGTCGGGTGCCACCCGGTCCTGAAACATATCCTGCGGGATATAATTAGCCCCTTTAGCAAACACTTTTTTACCGTTGAGTTTGAAATAAAACGTCTCTCCTTGGTCGTCTTTTTCCGTCACCAGTTCGATTTTGCGGATACCCATACGGATGTCCATTTTATCCACTACCTGATAACCGCGTTTAACGGCGATCGTAAAATCGTACAAATATGGCTCCCCCATGCCGTTGCACCACCAGAGTCTCGGCTCCGGTACATCCCAGGTGACGGAGTCTTCATGTACGCCCGGGAAGAATTTGCGGTCTTCCAGCGATTTGCGTTTGTTGAACAATGCTTCCAGGGTGACCGGCCCCGAGAAGTCGGACCGGTACCGAATGCGGGCTACTAATTTGGCAAGTTCCGGCGTGATCGATTGGGTGGTAACGTAGATATTTTCAATCATGAAATCATCCCAGGCCAGTAATTCCGGCTTGAACAGGATGCCACAGCCGACGAATCGCGGACCCCAGTCCCAGCCGTACTGGTATTGGGCGGAGCGCGTCATGGTGCGGATACCGCCCGGCAATTCATACCCCAGGTTTTTCCAGTCGTCGGCTACTTTTTTTAGCGGACTTTCAAAGTAGATATGCAGGGAGTTGCCTTTTTCGCGTGCGTATTTTTTTATATCTATCTCCCATTCCCGAAACGAATTGTCGCTTTCCAGCACCAGGCTATCGTTTACGTACACGTGGGCATAGGTGTCTAATCCTTTTAATATCAAGGAAATGTGTTTCTTGGAAAAGGTAGCAGCGGGTACGTCGAATGTACACTGGAATTCCCAGTCTTCCTGTTCGATCCACTGCAATTTCTCTTCGTTATCCCGGTAGAAAGGGTCTTCGATCATACCGTTTTTCAGCAGCGAAGTATGCACGGTAGTCGGCACCTGAGTCGGTTTCCAGGCTGCGGTATGCGCTTGCCGGAACTCCCAGTTCGCTGCATTTATTGGCTGGCGGATGGGCGTAAAAGAAGGGACTTGGGCGATGGAAAGCATGGGGAACAGGGCAGTAATTGCGAGCAATAGTTTTTTCATGTCAGACGCAGGCTCGGTAGCAGGAGCGAGGGCACAAAAGTATAAATTTTTACTGCGTCCCGCAGTCATTCGTAAAGTTCCGCTATTGGCAGACGCTTTGCAGCGGATATAATTTCCGGTGCGGCTACCTGCGTTAAATTCTTTGGTCTATATCGTAAAACACGCTACTTTTGAGGATGATTTTGCAAATCGCCTTGACCCGCATACGAAATTGCGCCATCACGCGTATAGTAGACAGACGTTGTTTAATCCAAATTCACAAAAACAGTTGACTATGGCAATCCAGTATAATGACTTACCGCAAGTGGGCGACGTGGCCCCCTTTTTTGAGTTTCAAACGAGTCGTGGTTTATTGCGTTTCCCGGAATACAGTGCCGGTCAATGGTGTATTTTCTTTGCTCATCCGGCCAATTTTACCTCGGCCTGGACCATGTTTTCCGCGTTTCTGGCCATGAAAGAGCGTTGGTTGCACAATCGTAATACAAAAGTGCTGGCACTCACCAATGAATCAATCCGACAGCACGACTGGTCGGACAAAGCGAAACGATTTATCGGCATATACCTGAATGCGCCTGTTTTGGAAGACCTGGATTTCAGGATCGCCAAAATGTACGGATTGGCTTCCGGACGGCGGCCACAGGCTGGTTGCGACCGGTTGGCGGTAATTATTGATCCGGCCGGCATCATTCGCATGGTCATTACCCGGCCGTTGCCAAATATTGAAAGCGCCTTGCTGGATATTGAAAGTGAACTAGACCGGTTGCAGGGCGTATCCACTGCGGTACCATTACCGGCTCCTACAGAAGCCACCGAATTGTCGGATGCGACCGGAGCGGTTTACAAATCCAAGCCGGCCTACTTCCCCCGGAAAAAACCAGTTTTAAATTAAGGAGTTCTCTCCAAACACAGTCCCCTTATTATGCAGTCTTTTTCCTTGAAAATCAGCGTTTTAGCCTTCTTTTTCGCTGCGTGTACGGGCACCGGAAAAATTCCTGTCAATGCGGATTGGACGCTACAGCCACTGGTAAAACAAAACCAGCACAATCCGGTGCTGGAACCCGACCGGAGTGCGGATTTTAATTGCCCCATCCGCCGGAAAAATGTGCGCTGGGAAGAAAAAGACGTGTTCAACCCTGCGGCAGTCGTCCGGGACAAACGGGTTTGGCTGCTGTATCGCGCCGAAGATGAGATTGGCGAATCTGCCGGCACTTCGCGCATCGGTCTGGCCAACAGTCGCGATGGTTTTGATTTTCGTAAAAATGCCACGCCGGTCTTATATCCCGACAACGACACGTACAAAAATATCGAGTGGGAAGGCGGGTGCGAAGATCCACGCGTGGTGCAGCGCGAAGATGGCACCTATATAATGACCTACACGGCCTACGACGGCAAAACGGCCCGGTTATGCGTAGCCACTTCGAGCGATCTGGAACGCTGGCAAAAACACGGCCCCGCTTTCCCCGATCGCAAATACTTCGAGCTGTGGTCCAAATCCGGCGCTATTGTCTGCGAGCGCGACGACGAACGGATCATCGCCCATAAAATCAAGGGTAAATACTGGATGTATTGGGGCGACACCGATATTTTTACCGCTACTTCGAATGACGGTATTCATTGGGAACCGGTGACGGACAAAAAAGGGAAATTACTTTCGGCCTTACAGCCACGGGCTGGCTATTTTGACAGCCGTCTGGTAGAGCCCGGACCATTTGCTTTACTCCGTAAGGAAGGCATTTTGCTCTTGTACAATAGTTCGAACAGCGCCAGCAGTGGTGATAAAACCCTGGCTGCCGATAGTTATTCCGTAGGCCAGGCATTATTTTCTCCGGCCAAACCCGATAAATTGCTCGCCCGCGCCAATCAGTTTTTCCTGACGCCCGATCAGCCCTACGAACTAAGCGGACAGATCAACAACGTATGTTTTCTGGAAGGTATGGTATGGTTCAAAGACCAGTGGCTGCTCTATTACGGGACGGCGGATTCAAAGATCGCGGTGGCAGCGTGTAAGGAAAAGTAGATTAACTTCACTCCTTTTTCAGATCAAACCATTCCGGGAAATGCGCCTCTTTTACGAAAAACTCCGCCGAAACATGCCCTACTTTGGTGAGATCATTGACGCGTTTGGCATTGCTCATCTCGCGCATATCTACCAGATCCGCTACTGAAAAATACGCGGTCAGGTCCGGTTTGGCGTTCATCAGCAGTTCTTTTTCCGAGGGCTTTTCCAGCCAAGCATTGTAACGCAGGTAAAAAAGTTGCGGTTTGCCGCCCAATACTTCGCCTTCCATGTTGCCGATTTCGCGGTCGATGACAAAACGGGTCGGACTGTTGCTCAGATATTGCAACATCGTCTGGTTTTGCCAACTGGCATCTTCCATGAAGAGGTCGGGAATTTCCTTGGCCCATTGCAGTTTGTTGAAGTTTTCGGCCAGGCCGGGATTGCGCAGTTTGGTATGCGTACCCGTACCGATCGAAACGATCATAAGGTTGCGGTCGCCGGTTTTCCAGTCGAAACGATACCCTTTGAGCGTCGCCATGAGGAAAAACTGCCAGGCCGGATTGTTGGCCATGCTGATGCCGCCATCCACAAAAACACCCTGTTGATCCTCCGCTATATGAATGGATTGCGGGCGGAAATAGGTGGGTGCCGCCGTGCTCGCACGAATAACATCGCGCAATTTATATTCACCATTGTTGTACGGCTCGCCAAAATAGGGCGCTCTTGGATTGTTGGACATTGGCCAGGTACTGAATGTATCGGCGCGTTTGGCCACGATGCACAGTCCGGTAAGTACCGCGTCGCTGCCCAAAGTAAGATCGCCCAACAGGGTTTTGAGTTCGGTTTCCAGTGGTGCCGCATCAAAATCAGCGCTCATCCATTCACTCCATTGCAGCGGATTCCAGAGGGAGATCTGCTGGCCAAAGATTTTTTCACCAAGTGCATTGTAGAGGCGCTCGATTTCGTCCGCGCTTTTGCCCAGTGCCAGTAAGGTGGCGATAATGGAACCCGTACTCGTGCCGCCAATCAAGTCGAAATACTCGCAAAGCAACAGTTTCGGATTGTTGTGGCGCTCCCGTAAAATTGTCTCGATCTTTTTTAAAAAACCAACCGTGACGGCACCGCGAATGCCGCCGCCGTCGAGGGCTAAAATACGTTTGGGGCCTTTGGCCGCCAGTCGTTTCTCAATGAATTTTGACATGATGCTGGAATATGAACGATGAATAATGAACGATAACTTGGGGTAGGCTGCCGAGCAACCATGCAATCATCGGTTAAAATAAAGCCACAAAAATGATACAACGATTTAATTTTGGAAAATTATCCAGTTTAAAAAAGTAAAATGTTGATTATCAGCACCTTAAAATCTGTCGCGGCATTAATCAGCAATCAGTACGCATTAATTCAAATAACTGTTTTACCTTTGTATCATCGTACTGATACAATAATACATCATGATTCAGATAAACACTAGTTATAAACAGGAAATTCTCGACAGCACCGGCTATTTTGGCGAATATGGCGGCTGTTTTGTACCCGAAGTATTGTTACCGGGTTTGCAGGATATGGCAGCAGCATTTGATCATGCGAAACGGGATCCCGATTTTTTGGCTGAATTTTACCAGACCCTCCGTGAATTCGACGGGCGACCTACGGCATTT
>JBBRDQ010000041.1:0-27308 GCA_038203695.1 Chitinophagales bacterium | reverse complement strand
ATCACCTATAAATATGGGTTTGATCCGGCAGCAGGTAATTTTCAGGATAACAACTACGGTGCCCAAGGCCAGACTGGCGATGCGGTTCAAGCCGAAGCATTTGATGGAAGCGGGGTGGACAATGCCAATTTTTCGACGCCGCCCGATGGTGGCAGCGGTCGCATGCAAATGTATCTCTGGACTCGTCAGGGTGGAAAGAATCTGACTGTGAATGCACCGGGCTCTATTCTGGGTGCGTACAATGCGGCTGCGGCCGGATTTGGTAAACCGATTTCGACAACGCCTGTCACCGGTAATGTAGAAATTGTGAACGACGGCAGCAGCGACGGAACGCTCGGTTGCGATGTGTTGCTCAATAACCTCACCGGCAAGATTGCTCTGATCGACCGCGGTGTATGCGAGTTTGGCCGCAAGGCGCTCAACGCGCAACAAGCCGGTGCAATCGGCTGTATTATTTGCAATTATGAAGACGCAACATTCGGCCTGGGGGGCGGTGCAGTAGGTGCACAAGTAACGATTCCGGTAGTAGGTATGAGCAAATCGGATTGTGCGATTTTGCGCCAGTATGCTAATTCAACGCTCAATATATCGTTGGTACAGCCTTCTAATTCCGGCCCGAGTCAACTGGACGGTTCTTTCGACAACGGTATCGTCGCTCATGAATATGGACACGGAATCAGCAACCGTCTTACGGGAGACGGTGTAGGCTGCCTTGGTAATGCCGAACAAATGGGTGAAGGCTGGAGCGACTTTTTTACATTGATTACTACAGTGAATCCAAGCGACTATGCAGCACAAAAACAGGGCGTGGGCACCTACGTATTCCGCCAAGCGAACGACGGTCAGGGTATTCGCCGCTACCCGTACACCACCGATATGAGCATCAATCCGTTGACTTTCGGCAGTGTTGCGGAAAATACAGAGGTACACGCGCTGGGCGAAGTATGGACGGCTACTTTGTGGGATTTGTACTGGGCTATGGTCGATAAATACGGCTTTGATAGTAATCTCAACAACCATACCAGTGGCAACGGCCGCGCCTTTCAACTGGTTATGGACGGTATGAAACTACAACCTTGCAGCCCTGGATTTATCGACGGCCGCGATGCGATCTTATTGGCCGACGAACTGTACTACGATAATGTCGATACCTGTTTGATCATGAATGTCTTTGCCCGCCGTGGCATGGGTATTAAAGCAGATCAGGGCGATGCCGATCAGGCAGCCGACGGTGTCGAGAATTTCGATCCGATCCCAACGTGCCTGAAAGAACTGAAAATCAGTAAATTATGCACGCCTACCCTCAACCCGGGCGAAACGGCTACTTTCCAGATTACAGTTATTAATCACAAAGACAATGCCGTGCCGGGCGTGGTTGTTTCTGACGAATTGCCAGCCGGACTTACGTTTGTCTCCGCTGCAAATGGCGGCGTGTACAACAATAACAAAGTGACCTGGAATGTCGGAACAATGCAGACCGGCCAAGTAATCACCGTGACCTATCAGGCCAAATTCAGCAGCGATGGCTCTCCGCGTCTGTTCCGCGACGAACTTGAATCAGATGCGCAATGGCTGGCTTTCTTCTCCGAAGGTGAGCAGGCTTTTGCCCTGCAAAGCACGCTGGTAAAAACCGGAACGATGGCATGGCAGGCGCCTAGCCTCGCTACGGAAACCGATATGACCCTTACTTACGACGGCAGCATCGATATTTCGGGCAGTAAACCAACCCTGCGCTTCTGGCACCAGTACCTGACGGAACGCGCGGCTGACGCAGGCTTTATTGAAGTGCAATTTGCCGATCAGACCCTGCCACAAAACTGGCAGCGCTTTTCACAAGACAAGGTAATCCGCAATGGTTACCCGACAAAAGTGCAATACGGCACCTTCGCTATTCCTTACCTCAATGGTTTTTCGGGCGATTCTAAAGGCTGGGTGCAGTCTTACTTCGACATGAGCGATTACATTGGAAAATCGCTTAATTTTCGCTTCCGCTTCGGCACCGATGCCAATACAACCGTGCCGGATGCAAGTTGGACCGTTGATGATCTCGAACTGCTGGATTTGATCTATTTTGATGGAATGGCTACGGTGACTTCTGCGGAAGGTGATTTAGCCACCGCCAGAGCTCCTGAAAAAGGCGTCATCGTAAACCCAGGCGTTATTAGCGGAACCAATGACCCACTCGCCAATAATCTGGTGATGAGTGTACAACCAAACCCAGCAAACGAATTCCTGCGTATTTCTGTGCAGGATCGTATCCAGGGTACGGTACACATTTCACTGACTGCCGCCGACGGACGCACTGCACTGACGCAGGTGTTTGAAGGACTGAACGCGAACCAGTCCGTACAGTTAGACATCCAGCGCATACCAGCCGGGGTGTACTCTGTGCGTCTCGAAAGTAATGCAGGTAATAGCGTGACCAAGGTGGTCATTCAATAAGCATCTTTTTAGCAATAAAATATTTTGATTCCCCGGCGGTCCCGTACCGCCGGGGAATCTTTTTTTATAGCCCATGAATTTATCGGATCATCAAAGGTCGTACCTTCCGTCTCTAAATTGCTGCAAATTCTGGATTCCCACCTTACCGAATCGCCGTTACAAATCATCGATGTACATCCCGGCAACCAGGATGGTATCACGTTATGGGTCAAACGCGACGATCTGATCCATTCGGAAATACACGGTAATAAGTGGCGCAAACTAGCACCTGTGCTGCCACTGCTCCGTTCCAACCCACGGGGCGTACTCACCTTTGGCGGGCCATTCTCGAATCATTTACACGCAGTCGCCGCCGCCGGCCGGGTTTATAATTTTCCAACCGTCGGCATCGTACGGGGCGCGCACATCGATTTGAATAACCCGACCATGACGGCTGCCCGGCAAAATGGGATGCAATTAATCCCCGTTCCCAAAAAGGAATATGATGCCGGCAAAGACAAACTGGCGACCTGGGCCGGTCATGATTTTTCCAAACATTTCTTTCTGCCCGAAGGCGGATCTACCGCCCTGGCGGTGGAAAGTTGCGCTGCGATCGCCCAAGAGATCATCCGGCAACTGCCGCATGCAACGACCGCATCGCCGGAGCCGTTTTTCATCTGCGTCCCGGCCGGTACCGGTTGCACAGCCGCCGGTATTATCAATGGTACGGGGGCGACCAACGGACAGGTGCTGGTTTTTCCGGTGGTAAATAACGGATTTGACCAGCAGACCATACTTAGTAAACTACGGGAAGCGCAGCAACACAACACGGCAACAATCAATGCACTACAAGATAAATTTCGGCTGGTGCAAGACTATGAATTCGGCGGTTTTGCCAAAAAGAATCCAGTTTTGCTAGACTTTGCGTATGCCTTTCGGCAACAAACGGGTATTTTACCAGACCCGGTCTATACCGCTAAAATGCTGTACGGTATCTATGACATGCTCGAAAAAAAGGAGTTTCCGGCGAACAGCACCATTGTGGCGGTGCATACGGGCGGGTTGCAGGGCTGGGGAGGGTTTGAAGGAAGGGAGTGAAAAGTGAAAAAAAATAGTGAAGGGTGAAAAAACTTTACCCATGCTGCACGGCAAATGTTTCTGCGGTGGCCATCCGCATTAAGTCGGTATAATGCGCGGGCCAGGTATTTTCCTGGAGTAAAGAACCTGGTTGGATGGGCAGGTAAATCTCGTCGTAGCGTTTAATGGAGTTCGCAAAAACGCGGCGATGGATCATGGTGCGATTGATGTCCTGTTTATTGCGCACGCCGGCTGCGGCCATTAATTCCACAAAACTATTGACGGTGTTTTTCTGGTAATTGGCTACCCGCACGCGTTTGTCGCTGACTACCAGGCCTGTCACCAGTTCCGGGTCTTGCGTAGCCACGCCGGTGGGGCAAGTGTTCTTATGACACTCTAATGCCTGAATACAACCCAGCGCCATCATCATCGCGCGGGCGCTGTTGCAGGCATCGGCACCCAGGGCATGGGCGCGAAAAATATCAAAACCGGAGACAATTTTGCCGGAAGCAAGGACGCGTATGTCTTTGCGCAGGTCAAATCCGGTCAGCGTGTCGTGCACAAAGGCCAGCGCTTCACGGAAGGGCATACCGACGAAATTGGAAAATTCCAGCGGCGCGGCACCTGTACCGCCTTCTCCGCCATCTACCGTGATGAAATCCGGCAGAATACCCGTTTCCAGCATGGCTTTGCAAATGGCAACGAATTCATGTTTATTCCCCACGCAAAGTTTGAATCCGACCGGTTTGCCGCCGGAACGTTCGCGCATGACCGCCAGTAAATTCAGCAAACCGATCGGCGAATTAAAGGCTTTATGGTAGGGCGGCGAATCGACTTGTGTGCCTGGTTTTACTTTGCGGATCGCGGCTATTTCAGGCGTATTTTTTGCCGCCGGCAGGATACCACCGTGTCCCGGCTTGGCGCCCTGCGACAATTTTAGTTCGATCATGCGCACGCTGTCGGGTGCGGCTGTCTCGGCAAAAACGTCGGCGTCAAAACCGCCATCGGCCGCGCGACAACCGAAATAACCCGTTCCGACCTGATAAATAAGATCGCCGCCTGGACCGAGGTGATAGGGAGAAATGCCGCCTTCGCCCGTATTATGCGCAAAAGAACCGATTTTAGCCGCGCCATTGAGCGCTTCGACCGCGTTTTTGCTCAACGATCCAAAACTCATCGCCGATACATTCATCACGCTCAAAGCGTATGGTTTCTTACAGTCTTTACCCCCAACGGCTACCCGTGGATGATGGTCAAGTATATTGTGATCCAGTGCCGCGATGGAGTGCGCCATCCATTCATAGCCCTCTTCATATACATTCAGTTGCGTGCCGAATGGCGTCGTATCGGTCTCTTTTTTGGCGCGCTGGTAAATGATATTGCGATTCAGGCGACTGAATGGCCGGCCTTCCGTATCGGGCTCTACAAAATACTGGTACACCTTCGGGCGCATCCATTCGGCCACATAGCGCAGGCGGCCCAGCAAGGGGAAATTGCGCACAATCGCATGCCGTTTCTGGTTCATATCGTAGATGCCCAAACCAATCATCGGTATCCACAGTATAAAAAGCCACAGGAGCCAGGGCTGCCAATACCAGGCACCTATGCAGGTGAGGACCACGGATATAGTCGCGAAAAAAAAGAAATCATTGCGCATGAACAGGTAGATTTTTGAAAGACCAGGCGATTAAACAGACGAAGGTAGCCGGGAAATGCAATTCACGTACCTTTGCATTTAAAATTAACGCGCATTATGCCTGCACTGCAATTCGAACTCGAAGGCCAGCCCTTTATTACCCTGAATAATCTACTGAAAGTCAAGAATTTAGTCGGCACCGGCGGCGAGGCCAATATTCGCATTTCCGAAGGCGAAGTGAAGGTGAACGGCGCGACAGAAACCCAGAAACGCAAAAAATTACGCACCGGCGACACCGTCTTATTCCAAAAATTCTCTATCGAGATCAAGGAATAATCCTTCATTCTTCACTCCTTCAGGCCAACGTCCATTACTTTCCGCCGCAATTCAAAGTTTTTGCCTAAGTAAACTTTGCGGACCATTTCATCGGCGGCCAGTTCTTCCGCCGTGCCGGCTTTGAGAATATTTCCTTCAAACATCAGGTAAGCGCGGTCGGTGATACTCAGCGTTTCCTGCACATTGTGGTCGGTAATGAGGATCCCGATATTTTTGGTTTTTAACTTCGCCACGATGTATTGAATGTCTTCGACGGCGATCGGGTCGATGCCCGCGAAGGGTTCATCGAGTAGAATAAATTTAGGGTCGGTCGCCAAAGCCCGCGCGATTTCACAGCGCCGGCGCTCCCAGCCCGACAGTGTATCGCCAAAACCTTGGCGCACCCGGTGCAGGTTGAACTCATCGAGCAGCAGTTCGAGTTTCGCTGCCTGTTCGCCTTTAGTGAGTTTGGTCATTTCCAGCACTGCCTTGATATTGTCCTCCACCGTCAGTTTGCGAAAAACCGATGGTTCCTGCGGCAGGTAACCAATGCCTTTCTGGGCGCGCTTGTACATCGGCAAATCCGTAATCTCTTCATTGTCAAGGTACACGTTGCCGCTGGTCGGCCGGATAAACCCGACTACCATATAAAACGATGTGGTTTTACCTGCCCCGTTGGGCCCGAGCAAACCGACGATTTCGCCTTGTTTGACATCGAAGGAAACGCCTTTGACAACCGTGCGTTTACCGTAATTTTTGATGAGTTGTTCTGCGCGAAGGATCATGTTAGTATTGATTGGATCGGTTGTTGATTTGCCGTGAATTACAACAAATCAACAACTCAAATCAGCATTAGGATAGTATCTGCTTCACCATCTCCGAAATCGCCCGGCCTTCCGCCTTGCCGGCAAGTTGTTTGTTGGCAGCGCCCATCACCTTGCCCATGTCCTTGGCCGAGGTAGCGCCCGTATCGGCGATAATCTGCCGTACCACGGCTTCCAGTTCCGCGCCTTCCAGCATTGGCGGCAGGTAACGTTTGATGACCGCGATTTCTTCTTCTTCCACCTTGGCCAGCGCCTCACGGCCGTTTTTCATAAAGATATCGTACGATTCCTGGCGGCTTTTTACGAGTTTTTGCAACATCTGCACTTCCCGCGCTTCATCAATCGCCACCCCGGAACCATCCGTTTTGGCTAACAAAATAGCGCTTTTGATCGCGCGGATACCGCGCAACGCCACATCGTCTTTCGCACGCATGGCAGTTTTGAGATCGTCGTTGATTTTTTCTTCTAAAGACATTTTTTTTTAATTACGAATTAAAAATTACGAATTACGAAGCTTGGCCTGACTGGTAATTCGGTTTGGGTTGCCGGTGAATGGAGTTGCTGAATTGAGATCATAAATGAATTACGAGTTAAAAATTACGAATTACGAAATTTGACTTGACTGGTAATTCGGTTTGGGTTATCGGTGAATGGAGTTGCTGAATTGAGATCATAAATGAATTGCGAATATTTAACGTAATTCGTAATTCGTAATTCGTAATTCTCCCTCGTATCCAAACAAACGTTTTTCCTTGATCAGACGCGCCACATTTTCCGGGACTTTCTCTTCCCAGCCCGCTTCGCCTTGCTGGATCATGCGCAGCACATCGGTATGGTAAATCTGTAAAATCGTGTCGTTAAAATGGGTGACATCGACGATGTTGCGATTTTCCAGGAGATGATCGTACAGAAAATGGATGGCATTGGGGACGGCGATTCGCCTGCTGGTCAGTAGTTCGGCGCTGTCTTCCGGTTGGGCAGGATAGATGTAAAAACGAACATTGCGCAGGAAAAGTTCGCCAAACGCGCCAAGCAGATTGTCGGGATTGTTCTCAAAAGTCTCGCGAATGATATTTTGCAGTTTGCGGGCACCCATGGCCAGTCCGATGCGCGGCACTTTATAATCGGCAAAATAGGCGATCAGTTTCTTGTGCTGCATACAGTTGGAGACGATCACGGTTTGCTTGAGGGCGCACAACAATTCGGCGCGATCCATGAAATCGCGTTCGTTGAGTTCGCCGTCGGAACGCAGATTGTCCAACGTAATTTCCGTCAGGAAAAATGCCGTGTCGGGATCGACGTCGGGCTCATGGCGAAACTGGATAAACGTATTGCGGATCATATCTTCCTGCACCACGGTCGGTGGCCGGTAACTGCCTCTGGCCACCAGAATAGCGCGTTTGTACAGGAATTCACCGGCGTGCAGGCTGCGGCCGTTGGGCCCGAAGATGGCCACATTGGTCAGCCCGTTTTTTACCATCCACAGACAAACCAGTCGATTGTCAACTTGCTGAAAATCAGGGCCTTCAATGCGGACCATATCGATCATGATCCGGCCGTGCAGGTTATCCATCAGCGATTGCAACAATACTTCCGGATGCGCATACAGTCGGAAACAACCGTAAATCAGGTTGACGCCGAGAATGCCCACGGCCTGCTGTTGCTGCCGGTTATCGTTGTCGAGCATGCGCACGTGTACGATCACATCATTCGGCGCGCCGTCGGGACGCAACTGGAAACGCAGACCCAGCCAGCCATCTCCCTTGATGGTTTTCTGGTAATTGATGGCCGAGACCGTATCGGCAAATGCAAAGAAATTTTGTTCCGGACGGACTGCCCGCAACCGGGCACCCATCAATTCATACTCATGGCTGAGCATTTTATACAGCCGTGATTCGCAGACGTACCGGCCTTTTCCCAACTGTTCGGGCCCATAAATTTCATCCGAAACTACCTTGTCGTACGCACTCATCGACTTGGCGATCGTACCTGCGGCAGCGCCGACCTGGAAAAAATGCCGCGCCACTTCCTGTCCGGCACCGATTTCTGCAAAGGCACCATAAACGCGATCATCCAGGTTGATTTCCAGTGCTTTTTGTTCCGTTTCAAGGATGCGGCGGGTCATAGTACGTTGTGCATTTTACGTTGGGTTTATCCCCTCTTTCGCCGCAAAAGTAGTGCAAATAAAGCTGGATCGGCTACCTGCCTGCGGGAAACCTGCCGACTATTTCCCACAACTGCCGGATGCGCGCGGTCCAGGTATTTTCATGGGCGACTGCCAGGCGTTGTTGTACCCGATCCGGATCGGTATCGGCAAGCGCGGTGTCGATCAGTCGAACAAAAGAATCGTGATCGTCGGCCAGATGGATTACCTTGGAAAAGCCGCGAATATCGGCCGAAAAATTCGTCGAAACCACCGCTTTGCCGGCGGCTAAATACTCGTTTATTTTTAGCGGATAAATGCTCTCCGTCAGGGTATTGCACAGAAAAGGGATCAGGACGCAATCCATGTGCTGCAATAACGGCGGCAGGTCATCGAGTTTGCGGCTGCCGGCAAAAACGATGTTCGGAATTTGATCCAGACCGAGTGCTTTCGGTTCGGCACTATTCACCGGGCCGACCAGCAGCAGCGTTTTGTCCGGATGTGCTTCGGCCACTTTTTTCAGCAGTGGATAATCGATCCGTAACGCATCCAGATTGCCGATAAAGCCGATGACCGGGCTAGTGCGACCTGCCAGTTCTGCCGGACGCGGATATTTTTCCGTAATTACTTTTTGAAAGATCGCCACATCAGCCGCATTGAAAAGCGAGACTACCCGATCGGAAAAAGGCGCTTTGAGTTTGTGCAAATTCGTAGAAGTCACCAGCGTTACATCAGCATGGCGAACCGCATCGTTTTCCAGATCGGTGCCGTGTTTGTCCGTGTAAACGTTTTGCGTAATATCGTCGATACAGTGGTACATGGATAATCGAGCGCCCATCGACTTGGGTAAATAACCGGCGTAAAACGGATCGTAACAATTGATAAACAGATAATTATGCACATGGTGGTCGCGTACTACCTTGCGAATGCTGCGCAGGATGATGCGATTGTTCCACGCCTGTAACCAATCATACGCAGGGCCTTTGGGCAACCAGTTGATCGGCAGCGTGACTGGGGGCTGGACCGCGATAAAGTTGTGTGGGATACTGGCTACCGATTCATATCGCGTGCCCATAAACAAACCGCGCAAACGCTTCCGCAACACCGGATCGCCGCTGCGTAAACCCGTCCAAACATCTTTCAGCGAATACGGATGATTGACGTAAAAAACCCGCTGCGTGCGCGCCAGTTCTTTCGCCATCGACAAGGAAATGGAGGAGTAGGGATTGTCGGTGCGGAAAAGGGTGAAAAAAACCACCGCCATACCCGGATCTGAAATAGTCGCAGCCATTAGGGAAGTAAAGATTCAGACTTGGAGGGTTCCGCCATCGGTATGGATTTCTCTAGCGGATGTGGCAAAGGGGGCGGCGAATGGATGCCCAGTTTTCTTTTCAGCAGATTCCAAGCGATCATATAAAAACCCGGAATGTATTGAAAAGCCCGTAACGCATTGATGCCGTATTTTTTATATAAAAAATGCTGCATGAAAACAAAACTGATCGCATAGCCGGTGAGCGTAGCCAGCGCAGCGCCAACCAGACCGAAACGGTGCACAAACAGGTAACTCAGCCCCAGGTTAATGACGGCCGTAAAGGTCGTGTACACGAAATTGGTCGCCGGTCGTCCCGTCGAATCCAGAATGGTGCCAAACTGTACCGCAAAAGGCATAAAAACCCCAAAAAATGCCGTTAACTGCAGGATGCCCGCCGACTCGAGGTATTGCGGTCCGGCGAATAACAGGATGATCGGCTGGGCAAAAATCAGCACGAATACCAGAAAAGGCAGGATAATGGCCAGCGTCGCGCCCACGCTGCGTTCGTATAGGTGTTTCACGCCAACCGTCCCTTCGCGTTCCATGCGTTCCGCACTTTGGGGGAACACGACCGCTGCAATACTGAAGGATGGCGCTTCGATCATTTGCGTCACTTTCCCAGCCGCGTCATAGACCGCAAATGCCGCCGGACCGATCAAATGGCCCAGTGCCAGTTTATCCATATTTTTATAAAACATCGTGCTGACATTGGTACCCAGCACAAATTTTCCGTACGAAATCAATTTTCCAACCCACTGAAAATCAACCCGCCGCGCATGATTCAAATGTTTTTGGGCAAAGCGATAGGAACCTGCTGCACCCAGTACAGCGCCGGCCAGCATCGCCAGTGCCAGGTGTTGCAGCACGATCGGTTGACCGGTTATTTTACAGAAAGCGACCCAGGCAAACAAGGCGCCCCGAAACCAGAACGTACTCCAGAAAATGCCGCGAAACTCGAAATTTGCCTGTTGCACAAAGTTGTAATGGTAAAACAGCGCCATTACGAAATTGGTCACGAAATACACCGGCAATACCACCGCTAATTGCGGCGCATGGTACATCTCGATAAACCACGACATACCCAGCCAAAGCAGTAAATTAGAAGCGATCGAAAAAGCAAAATTGAGAAAAAGCGAAGCCGTGGTAATGGCCGAATAAGTAGCCGGCTCTTGTCGGTGAATCGTTAGAAAACGCACCAACCCATTTTGGATCAGTCCGGTGCGGCCCATTTCCAGAAAATACGTCACCAATATAAAAAGCCCCCACGCCGCAAACTCCTCTTTGGACAGCGCACGTAAGAGCAACACCGCCGTTCCCAATGAAAAAACCATCCCCGAACCACGTTCAAGCAAGGTGAGAAAGCCAGACCTCAGCCAGTAATTGGCAGGCGTAGCAGGACTATTTGACATCGGCGGCGCTTTTTTAAGTTACGAGTTATAAGTTATCTTCTAATAACTTACTCATAATCAATTGATTAAAAATTAAACTCTTTATTTTCGACAAACTTGTTAAGCAGTCGCTAAAATGTTATTTTTTCACGTTCCACTTAATTCAAATCCCTCCCATCCACCTCCGTCAAAATCGCCCCTGCCAACTGTGGCCGGATGTTGTGCAGGTATTCCAGCGCATCTTTGTCGGCATCGCCCAGGGTATTGGTCGCATTAAAGACCGGGATTACTTTATCTACAAATGGTAACAATTCCTGGGTATCCGAACAAATATTCATGGCCGGCGCTTCCAGGAAAATAAAGTCGTACTGCTCGCGCAACGTAGCCAGAAAACTCTGGAAATAGGCTGGGTCCAGGATCTCCGAAGGTGATTTTTGCAGTCCGCTGTTGCCGACGATATCCACATTCTGGGCGGCTTTTTCCGTTGCGGCCGTTTTATTTTTCAACTGAAAAATATCGGCAAAACCGTGCTTGCGGATCGCTTCATTCAGCAGCGGCGCATTCGGCGTTGGTTGATTGATATAGGCTTCCGGCAGCGGATTTTTGAAATTCGTATCGAGAATCAAAACGCGTTTATTGTTGGCGGCCAGGGAAAACGCCAGTGCGTGTCCGGTGAATGTTTTACCCGTTTTGGCTTGTGTGCTTACCAGCAAAAACACATGGTCATTGCTATGAATCAGCGCCGAACGCACTTTGCGCAGCCCTTCGCGGAAAATTGTGACTAGTTCGTCTTTGTTATTTCCCTCAAAAACAGCCTGAAAATCAAGCCCTTTTACGGGTACTTTACTGATGGCGCCCAGAAATGGCAGATCGTTGGAAAAGCGTTTGAACGCTTCGGCCGAGCGCAGGCTGCGGTCAAAATAAGCCAGTACCAGAATTAAAATCGTCGCCAGCGTGCCAATCACAATGCCGGCAAAGATGCTGAGTAGGGTGCGCTTATTACTTTCCGGCCACTCTGGTAGTTGCGCGTTTTCAATGATTTTACGCGGATTTTCTTCCTTTTCGAGGCGCATTTTAGCATCGATCAGTTTATCGTTGACCGCATCGAGTTCTTTTTGGGCCAGATCCATACCGGCGGCCAGTTTAGTGGCATTTTCATCATTCGTAGCGTACGCACTCAATTTACTCCGTCGCATCCCGATTTCGCGGTTAATATCGCCGATGCTTTTTTCGGCATCGATGCGCTCCAGGTCGTACGAAATCTTCTCTTTATACAGATCCTCGCGAGTGCGCCGGGATTCGTCGGTTTGGCGCGCTTTGCCCAGCGTGCGTGCGCTGCCGCGAACCGATTTCTCCAGATCGCGTTTGGCGGCGGCCAGTTCGGCTTCCACGTCAGCATCTTTTCCACCGGCACCAAGGCTTTTTTTGGTCAGCGCCCGTACTTTTTCCAATTGATCGTCGGTATTCGATTTTTCAAAAACCCGGTTTTTGGTTTCGCCCGCATCCAGTGAAGAGCGGTCATCCATATACGTTTGAACGCGGGTTACGGATTCTTCGGCCGCCCGGCGTTTGGATTCGGCTTTCTGACGATCCAGTTCGAGTTGGGAAAGTCCGGTGACCAGTTCTTCGCTTTGTTTGCCGAGCGCGGGCAGCCCGTTGCGGGCCAGATAACTGAAGTATTTTGCCTGGGCACTGTCGGCCACCATTTTTTTCTCCTGCATCTG
Source organism: Chitinophagales bacterium (assembly GCA_038203695.1). Classification (GTDB taxonomy): domain Bacteria; phylum Bacteroidota; class Bacteroidia; order Chitinophagales; family Saprospiraceae; genus M3007. Next base: position 14,468 of record JBBRDQ010000041.1, on the reverse strand, counting down.
TTTTTCGAGCGAAACCACAGATTTACGCTTTTCGCTCAGGTTCAGATTCTGGTAATAGACGATAAAACGATTGGCAAACGCATTGGCCATATACTTGGATAAAGCCGGTTTTTCGGTGATCAATTCGATCAGCAGATTATCTGTACTGCCTTTGCGTTTTACGGCGAGTGCGCTGCTGAGCGCATCGTGGTCGTAGCCGTACGCGCGGGCCACTTTATCGAGCAAATAATCCAGCTCCGCGCTAAAGGCTGGTTCGCTGATGCTGTCCAGATTTATCTTTTGTAATTCAGCCAGCAAACGCGCCTCGTCTTCCACGGGATAGGCAACTAAGGCCGGATTGGCCTGGCGGAAGGGTTGGTCCTTGCCCGAAAGTCTGGCCGCCAGGTCGTGGCGCAGGATTTCAACGCTTAATAACTTGATGCTGGAGCGCGACTGCGCAAATTCGATCAGGTTGGAAAACGCGTTTTCCACCTGGTATTGCTGCACAAATGCGTCGTTATTATCGGCATTAATACCTTTGTAGTTAACAATGCCGGTCGATAACACCACGGACGATTTATACCGTTCGGAACGCGTACCGATAAATAAGAAGGTCGCTACCGCAGCAGCGAGCATTGCGATCAATATCATCCATTTACGGCGCGCCAATATGCGCAGGAGGTATCCGTAGTCCATAATTTTGGTTAAGTAATCGGTGTCAAAGGTCGTTCACGCCCACCAATGATTCTACTACCTTGCCAAAAAACGTTCCAAGAATGTATTCGTCACCTATTTATTATAAAAAATATTATGCTTTTACCCGCATGGCCTTTAATTTCCGTCCGAAATAGATTTGTACAGGCACTAACAGCAGCGTCGGGCCAAACCATTGCAGGTACCAGGGCAGGAAATGGGCTGCATTTACGGTAAAAGCGGTCGTGGAGGCGATGAATGCACTAATCATCGAACTGGCGTGCAGTGCCATCCAGTCCAGTCGGTGCATCGTGGCATAATTCCGCAAAAACTTTCCGTTTCGGCGTACATCTACCAAAGCGCCTACCGCGAAGACGCCGAACAAAATCGGGAACGCGATCATAGTACCTTGCTGAAAATGCCAGATAGACATACCCAGCATCCATGCGCCGGTCAGCGCCAGCCCCGTGCTGTACACATAATCAAACCGCTTGATCGTATCCCCTTTCATCAGCATGATCGTCCGTACACCCCGTGCGATATTGGCCAGCACCAGCAGGGCAATGCCCAGTAGAAACTGGTAAAAGATCACCTCCGGGCGTTTCAGAAAACCAATGATGGCTGAAAATGCGACCACCAACATGGCATAAAAAAATGTCTTGCCGATCAGCCGGTGTTTTTTTGCGTCCTTGAAATTATAAAAGATCGCCAGCGGCCCGGTGATTAAGGTAGAAGAACCGGCACTGATGTGAATAATGAGTATGATTTTTAAAAGAAGTTCCATCGCTGTGTCTTGGAAAGGTGAGAAGTGGACTGTTGTACTGACCCAAAGGAACGGGCTGATTTTTTACCCCACAACAGCGGTGGGGCGAGGCACCCGTTTTTGGGGTGAACGACAAGAAAGTGGGGTGAATGGCCGGATTTTGGGGTGAATTGCACGATGCTTAACCGGCAATAGGTGCGAATTTTTCGCGAATTACTTCATTCAGGTTGCGTGAAACGGGGACGGTTTCCGGAATATTTTCAAAGTGCAGCCGATAACCCTGGGCGTTGCCGCTAACCCGCACGATTTTTTCCAGGTTGACAATAAAGGTGCGGTGGCAGCGAAAGAAAGCAGATTGACCGGATAGCGCCGCTTCCATCTTGCGCAGGGTGGCGCGCAGTAACTTATTTTTCAAGACGCCTTTTTCCCAGTAAAATACCTGCACGTAATTGTCGGCCGCGCTCAGGTACACCAGTTGCTCGGGCTGAAGCGACAGCCGTTCTTGCTGGTTATCGCCGGTTAAAATAATTTCTCTGGGAATGGGAACGACTGCGGGCGAATCATGCGGCAGCGTTAATTGCGCTGAAAGCCGGGCGGCTTCCAGACTATACCGGCGATTCAATTTATTCAAGCCGTAAAATGCGCCAAAGATAGACGGAATGCTGCCCACCGCAAAAGTGACCCCCTGCCAGCCCAGTACGGTTTGCCAAGTCAGCGGCCACTGCCAAATTTGATTGGCATATAGCATATTACCCAGCCCGATCAGGCCAACAAAAAAGATATTGAACAGGATTTTTTTCCACAATACCCAACGCGATTCTGCAAAAATACCGGGGAATACCCTTGATAATCCATTAGTAAGCAGGATAATCAGCGCGGTGACGAGACCAAAACCGGTGCAAATTAACAGATAGGCCAAAGCGCCATCTTTGCCAATCTGCATGCCGAATGGCCGGAATAAAAACAGAAATAAGGTGATAAAAAGTCCGCTATACACTGCTACGCGCAGGGCATGCGGCCAGTTTTTGTCTAAGGGATAAGGTTGTTGCAGCCACGGGATCGTGCGTTGTATCATGGGCACAAAGATGGTAAATATCAGCGTACGAACGGTACATCTACCGTGACATTGGGATTTTTACCGCGTATCCATTCCCAGTTCTGGATGAGGCGCGTGGCTTCCTGATCGCAGCCGTAACCCAGCCGCCGCAGAAAAAGAAAATTCTGGGGTTCGCCATTCGCATTCACACTGAACTGCACCCGGACGGTTCCGCTGATATTGTTATTGCGTGCTTCCGGCGTCAGGCGCGCGCCCTGGCGCAAGTATTCGCGGAAAGCCTCCCAGCCGTTAGCCGGTGTGGTTTCGGCGGGAATCACTACTTCCTTTTTTGCCGCTTCGCCTTGGGTATCGGTTTTATTCCAGAGCGTATCGGCGGCACCCGGCGAAGTAGGGGCACGTGCCTTGGTGCGGCTGGCACTCACCACCTGATCGGTGGCCTTGCCCGGCGGAATAGCATTCCAGGGAGCGGGCGGATTGTTGGTCGCCGGGGAAGGTAGTGTGGCCTGCGGTTTGGCGTTCCGCTCCGCGGCATTCGGAGTAGTCGAAGCCTTGTCGTCTGAAACGGCAAACGTGACTACTTCGGCATCTTGTTCCGGTTCAGCGCGTCTGTCCGCCTGCGCTTCAGGCATCTTTTTGACGGTCGGACCGGCAGAGACTTGCGGGTCTACCCGCGTATTAACCTGGGCGATGTTTTCTGCTGTTTCGGGAATGCTTTGGGGCTCGACTGGTTGGGTTTGCGCAATTTCCAGCAACTGCGGCGTAGAAGTAGACGGCCAGAACACGACCACACCGATCAACAACGCCATACCCGCAGCAACCGCCATCAATAACTGTGGCAAGGTAAAACGCTGCTCTCCCGTCTGGGTGCGCAGTCGCGCCCGCAGCGAAGCCAGCCGGGCGGCATGGTCGCTTTCCGGCGCAGCCAAAAAGCCCTCCAACGCCTCCTGACGGAAAGCGTCGGTTGCGGCCAGGCCGTGTAACTCCCGTTCGTCGGCGCGGGAAAAGTCGCCGTCCGACCAGCGTTGCAGGAGTTCCAGAAAACGATTGTCTTGTTGTTGCACAGTAAGGGTATATTTTAAAAGCTTAGTTTACCACCTTGCTTTTCAATTTTTCACTTTCTCCAGGCACAGTTTCAAATTGCGGCGCCCATTCTGGATATACGAACGCACACTGCCCACCTCTTCGGCGATCATCTCGGCAATTTCTTTGTAAGATTTGTCCTCATAATAAAACCACTGCACCGTCTGGCGCTGCTGTTGCGACAGTTCGCCGAGGCATTTTTCCAGCGGCGTGCGGTCTTGCGGCAACTCCACTTCAAAAGCCGCTTCCACCGCATCGTAGCGCACCATATCTTCCGGGGCGTGGTGATCGGTCGGTCGTCGTTGATTCTTGCGCCATTCCATCAGGCAGTAATTGCGTGCCAGTACGTACAGCCACGGCCGGAACGATTCCACCTGGTGTTCCCGCGCCTTGCGGGTCAGTTCCTCGTAAATCGCCATCACCGCATCTTCCGATTTGCCCGCGTCTTTCAGGATTTTCAGGCACACCCCGTACACCATCGGCATGTACCGCCCGTACAACTGCCCCAACACACGCGCCGAACCGCTGCGGACGTATTCGGCCAGCAACTGTTCATCAGTCAGCGTCTCGGGTGCACTCGGGCGAAAGAATTTTAACATACGGTTTTAATCCACCCCCAAAAGTAGGTAGAAGGATGCAAACGGGTGGAGCGATTGCATAAAAATGCTGGGGAAAATGATTTTGGGTATGGGCCTGGAGCGTATAATGCCTTTGCGGATCGTGGTCTATGGCAGCCGGAACGATTTTTTTGCCTAAGGTGCATCTGTTAGTTTCCGGCTTCGGGGAGCAGCGAAAGCCGCGCCGTTTTTTATGCCCGCATTTTTGTATATATACGCACCCGATTTGCGTATATATACAAAAAATGGCGACACATAAGCGCTGCGCGTCTATATATGCGCTATATATGCTGCGCTATAAAACTAGCAATGCTTTTACGTAAAAAAAGGGGATAGACTTCATTGCAGGCTACCCCCTTTTTTACCCGCAAAGGGTAAAAGGGTAAAACTAAGAAAGTGTTATTTTGTCCTGGCAAGGCGGAAACCTACGTTGCCGCTGCGAACACCGGGCGCGAGGCCACTGCGCAGGGCTGCACGGCAGCCCTGCGGGACGTCGTTCAACGACCCGCCGCGTAACACGCGGTAGGAGCCAGACGTCGGGCCGACAGGATTCGAGGAGGGGCTGTTCTCATAATAGTCCGCAGCGTACCAATCACCGCACCACTCCCATACATTGCCGCTCATATCGTGCAGGCCCAGGGCATTCGGGCTATGCAGGCTGCCCACTGGAATGGTTTTGGCGCGGTACTCGCCGACTACCGAATACGATTTTTTGGAATCTGTACGGGCGTTAAAATTTATCTCCTTTGGATCGATCACATTTTTGCCATTGCCAAATAGAACCGCTTTGCCACCGCCTCGGGCGGCATATTCCCATTCGGCTTCGGTGGGCAGGCGATACTGCTGCCCGGTCTGCTGGTTGAGTTTGGCAATAAAATCCTGCACCTCATCCCAGGATACACGTTCCACCGGGCACATATCACAACCTTTGAATACAAGTTCAGGCGGATTGCTGCCCATTACCGCGCGCCACTGTTGTTGGGTCACTTCATATTGCCCAATATAAAAGTCATTAACGGTTACGGAATGTCCCGGTTTTTCATCATCGCCGCAATCCTGCTGTTCGCTGGTACAGCCCATGTTAAAAGTGCCGCCAGGTACCAGCACCAAATCCATCTTATCCGCTGGTTCCGGGCAGCCGCCATACGTCAGCGTGCCCTTTTGCAGCGGGCATTTATCGGCGGTATCGGGAATGCCATCTCCGTCGGTATCGGTAATGGGGCCGGGCAGCGCGGGCAGGAAGTAAAAATCGGTAGTCACGAAATCCGATACGCCGGGCACCTGCTTCCGGTTGGTGCGCTGGGCCACTTCCTTGCGCGTTTCCAGAAAAACTTTGTGCACATCGTAGCCGGGTATGCGCAGGTTGCGCAGCAGGCAACTGGTAAAGAGGCCGTTTTTGCCTTCGGAACGGTCGTCGGCCACGCTGCCTGGCGCGGTCGCGTAGGCGATGATCAGTTCGGGGATGGAGCCGGTTTCCATATTGGTGAGGCCGGTCTGGAGCGCCCGGCTGCGCCGCACGACCGGAAAGGCGCGGCAGGCATCCAGGATAATGATATTCAGGCGATTGCCGGCGTTTTGCATTTTATTGGTAACGTTCTCCAGCGGCACACATTTCCAGTTGATCTGGTCTTCGTCGGTAATCTCGGCGTCGATGGGCACCAAGTAATTCTGGTTATTGTACTGTACCCCGTGTCCGGCGTAGTAGAACAGCGCCACCGCGTCGGGATCGGTGATGGAACGGGAAAAATCAGTGATTAGATTGTTCAGGTCGTCGTAACTGCGATCATATTTTTCAGTAACGGTAAATCCGGCGGTACGCAGCGCGGCGGCTACGTCGCGGGCATCGTTGGCGGGATTGGCAAGCGGGTTGTTTGGGTATTTGGCATTGCCAACGACGAGGGCTACGCGTTTTTCGGTCTGGGCCAAGAGGTGCGTGGTGCCAAGCAGGAAGAGCAGGAGGAAAAGGGGACGCATGGAGAGACTGGAGGCTGGTTTTTTAAATTGATGTAGGATTGTTGATTACATGGTTTTTTAAGTTTATTGCTATTACACCACTGCTTTCCATGTTAGCACCAGAATGGTGAGTGGCGTGGGAAAATTGGGTGTTTCGCCTGGGTTTTGTCACTTTTTTGCGTCCAAAAAAGTAACCAAAAAAGACCCGGCTGTCGAAAAACCCAACCATTTTGCTGCATCGCCGGCGGCGCAAAAAAAACTCGCCGCATCGTTTGTAATGGGCCTTTGGCCCCAATGATCGGTTAGGCTCAAACAGTTTTTTGCTTCATCCGCCGCCGATGCAGCAAAATGGGGGTTTTTCTAAGGCCGCAAGATGCGTGGTAAATCGAAGTAAAACAGCAATAAAACTTACCTCACAGTAGGTCAGGCAAGTTTGAAAAGGCCAGGCACGCGCCTTACCTCAACAATCATGTAATCAGCCATCGTTCATCATTTTACCCCTTAATCCTTGATTAACGGGTTTTTTATCTCCATCCCGTCTTTGCCGATATAGAAATTATAGCCATCCCGTTTTACATAGGCTTGTCCGTCGTGAAAATTCTCCGCAGCCTGGTACCAGCCGATTACATTATTGGTTTTCACGTTCAAAAAACCGTAGCGAGTCCCTTTTTTTACCCGCCACATACCTTCTACCGCGACGCCTAATTTTTCATCGTAGGGCAGTACTTTTTGCAATGGTGGTGTGGTGCCTTTAATGATCGTATTCGGTTTAGTGGCGGGCTTAACCGTTGCAGTAGCGGGCTTATCGGTTACGACACTCGTTTGCGGTGGTGTTCCTGGTGGATTTGAATATTGCGTAGGGGAATTCTGTACGGGTTTATTGCTCATCTGCTCGGACTTATCCGGCGTATTTGCCTTGCGCCCACCGGCGTTTGTCCAGGCTACATACCCGACACCACCCAGCACAATCACCAGTAAAGCCCAAATGGCGGGTTTGCGCCAATCAAAAGCGGCAGGCGGTCGGGGGGCGGCCATCGTCGCAACGGGTCTAGGCATACTCGGCACAACCGGCTGCTGTAGTGGCATTGCCAAAACGCCCGCTGCCGCTGCGCGCATCTCCCGCACAATCGCCCGGATACCCTGGTAAATTGCATGATACGGTTCATCCGGGCTATCCCATTCTTTTGAAATAACCGGACGGCCTTCGGGCGGCAGTACCTGCAATTTTGCCAATACCGGAAAATCTTCCCAGCCACAGTGCCGGGCGATGATCGGCAAAAGCCGCGTTTGGCCGCTTTTATAGCGATCGAGCGCAGCGTCCAGTTCCACCTTTTGAATGTAATCGGACGCAAAAAAGTCGTCGCTGATGAGCAACAGGATAAGATCGGACTCGGTCAGGCGCGTGCGGATCGCATCGTCCCACACTTCGCCGGGCATGATCTCGTGATCGCTCCACAACGATATCTCACCGTTGGAAGCCAGGGGACGCAATTGACGCAATAGTTTATCGCGGACCAATTTGTCTTCATGTGCATAAATGATAAATACTTTAAGCAGTGTATTTTCCATAAGAACCTTACAATAGATGCAGACGAATTTTTATTTTACTGTTACTTCAGGCAAGAAAACCTAACGCCCCGGTGGCGGTCCGGCCGGACGTGGCCGCACCAGACTATCCATTGGGTAATGCGCTTCCAAAGTGTCGCGGATGCTTTCTGCCCAGGCGACCAGTTCGGATTGCTGCGCCGGTGTTAAGTTGGCGTCCCTGTGAATAAGCGTATAAGATGACAAAGGCATCTCCCCTTCGTGGACCTGTTCGCCGACTTCTTCCAGTTTGTGGTATTGACGGGGCAGTTTATAAGTGGCAAATTCCGAGAAATTAAGTTCGCCTTTACCTTCCTTGACGTGGTCGTCGAGCCAGAGGCCGACCGGCTGGATATTCGCGTACCACGGGTAGTTGGTATGATTGGAATGGCAATCGTAACAGGAAGTTTTCAGCGTGGTTTGTACCGCAGCCGGTATCGGATACACCTTGGAAATGTCGCTGGTGGTGTCGTTGGACAGGTTGCGGGCCGGGCGGATAAACTGGATCAGGACCAGCGCGCCAAGGGCAATTTTCCCGATGAGGGAGACGTACTTTTTCATAATGTCGGCGAAATGAAAACAAAGAAGGTGGAACTTCCAGTGTTTCAACGCGTTTAGCGCGTGTAAACATTTTTCAGTAGACAGCAAATGTCGTACTTTTGACCTCTTTTTTAGTATGGCCAAGAATAAGAAAAATCCAAAGGTTGAAATTGTGAACCGCAAGGCGTCGTACGAATACGAATTCGTGCAGGAGTTCAACGCGGGCATGATGCTCACCGGGACCGAGATAAAGAGCATCCGGGATGGCAATGCCAATCTCACCGATGCCTATTGTTTGTTTGCCAATGAAGAACTCTGGGTGCGCAATATGTACATCGCCGAGTATTCCCACGGCACCGACAACAACCACCTGCCGAGGCGCAACCGCAAATTACTGCTCCGCAAATCGGAAATGCGCAAGTTGGAACGCGGGGTGAAAGAAAAAGGCTCGACCATTATCCCCTACAAAATTTACATCAGCGAACGCGGTTTTGCCAAACTCACCATCGAACTCGCCCGCGGTAAAAAGGAATTTGACAAACGCGAAACCATCAAGGCCCGCGAAGACAAACGCAGCCTGGACCGCATTCAAAAAACGTTTAAAGTCCGATGAGCCGCACCTTCGCCAAATTTCTGTCGCTGATCGGCCACCCGTTGCTGATGCTGACCTATGGGCTCATCTTGTTGCTCGCCCTCAATCCGTATGAATTCGGACTACACGGTTTCAGCGACCAGCGCAGCGTGTTGTTGCTGATCCAGGTCTTCAGCACCACGTTTCTGATTCCCGGCTTGGGCGTAGCCCTTATGAAGCCGCTTGGCCTGATCCAAAGCCTGGAAATGCGCGACAAACAAGAGCGCATCGGGCCCTACATCATCACCGGTATTTTCTATTTGTGGTTATTTAAAAATCTGCTGAACGGCCATAGTTTCCCGGTGCTGTACTCGACTTTTGTGCTGGGGGCCACCATTGGCCTGTTTTTCGACTTTTTTCTGAATATTTTTACCAAAATCAGCGCCCATGCGACCGGCTGGGGCGGATTGGTCGCCATGGTACTGCTGACGAGTCATACCTGGGGCGGCGGTATCCTGAGTCTATCGCTGCTCGATCAGCCGCTGGCGCTCAGCCTCAATGCCATACTAATATTTGTCGTAATCATGGCTGGCTTAGTGGGCACCGCCCGGCTTGCACTGGGCGCACACGTGCCGGTCGATTTATACCGCGGTTACGGCATCGGATTTGGTTCCGTATTATTGGCCGCCGTTATTCTAATGGCATAACCGTTCCCGCCTTCTGGCCTTTACGGCACCTCCACGGTATTCAAAATCTTCGTCACGATATCTTCCGTCGTCACATTTTCGGCTTCGGCTTCATAGGTCAGGCCGATGCGGTGGCGCAATACATCGGGACAAATCGCCCGCACATCTTCCGGAACCACATAGCCCCGCCGCCGTAAAAAGGCCAACGCACGTGCGGCCTGTGCCAGCGCGATCGTGGCGCGGGGCGAGGCGCCGTACTGGATGAGGGGTGCCAGATTCCGGTTTTTGCCGTTGGCGGTATCGCGGGTGGCAAAAACGAGATCGAGGATATACTGCTCGATTTTTTCGTCCATATAGATTTGGTGCATGGCTTCGCGGGCGCGCAGCAGAGTAGCGGTCGAAACTACTTTTTGCACGATCGGTTGCTGACCGGAGAGATTGCGCCGCAGGATATCGCGCTCCTCGGCCTGGGATGGGTAGCCGATTTTTACTTTTAGCAGAAAACGGTCGCTTTGCGCTTCCGGCAACGGGTACGTGCCTTCCTGTTCGACCGGATTCTGGGTAGCCAGCACCAAAAAAGGCTCTTCCAGGCGAAATGTTTCATTCCCAATCGTCACCTGACGCTCCTGCATGGCTTCCAGCAATGCACTTTGCACTTTGGCCGGCGCGCGGTTAATTTCGTCGGCCAGCACGAAATTGGAAAAAATGGGCCCCTTGCGCACCGTAAAGTTGCTGGTGGCCGGGTTGTAGATCATCGTGCCGATCACATCGGCCGGCAACAGGTCGGGGGTGAATTGAATGCGGCTGAATCCTGCATCGACCGCCTGGGCCAGTGTTTTGATTGCCAGCGTTTTAGCGAGTCCGGGCATGCCCTCCAGCAAAATATGCCCACGGGTCAACAGCCCGATCAGCAGCCGTTCGATCATATCTTGTTGTCCGACGATCACTTTGGCCGTCTCGTATTTCAGGTGTTCTATAAAAGCGCTTTCGGCTTCGATCCGGGCATTAAGGGTGGCGATATCTTGCATAGTCGTTATTTCATTGGCGGTTGCCGGGGAAGCGCAAAAGTACTGGATTCACGTAATAATGGCAGATTCAAGTTTCAAATGCAACAGAAATAGGTTTCATAGAAGCGAAAAAAGGGCAAAAAAGGAGGAATAACTGGACTCGCTTTGTGGCAAAGCATTTTTTTCATCGCCCAATCGAATCGGATTAATTTCTTTGCCATTTTTAATAATATTTGAGGCGAAAATACGATTTTTAATCAACGCCATCGAGGAGCATCTTGATTAAACAACGAAGAAATGAGAATAGTCGATTGTATTGCTTTGTTATTTGCTGGATGCGGAATTAGTTCCTGATTGTAGCAAGTATGCCGCAAAGAACAGGGTGGTAAATAGACGACTTGAGAAGAATGGGCTTTTATTGATTTTATTAGAGAATTAGTTGGTGAAAAAGAGGCTGGTTCACAAGTATAGCACGTGTTGCGTCACAGACGCAAACGAGCGCGTTGCGTTTGGCATTTGTGGTTGTCGAACACTTGTGGCCAGCAGGTATTTTATTTAGACTTTGGACACACCCCACTTAGTGTTTTCGGAAGAATGTTTTTTAAAAGTTGAAAAAAGCAGAACCCAGTGCGTAATTTTGTTTGCATGAAAAAAACACAACCAGGTTCTGCCAAGCTCTTTTAAACTTTGACGTTAGTCTCAGGCTGGTCAATTATTGATGGTCGCAGCAATGATGCAGTCAATAACATTCTCTGCTTTACAACCGTTAAGTCCAGCACCCCAACAAGCATTAAATTCAAGGACAAACCAACCTGTTTGTTCACTAAATGCTATGTCAACTACCGCAACATTAGGCAACTCACTTTTGTTGTTGTCAATAAACTTTGAAACAAAATCTCTTCCCTTTGTCAAGTCTGCTGAACCCTCATAGAAAGCAATGTCCATAACTACTCCGTCCTTTACAAAACTTCTTGCTTCAGCTTGTATATTGTCAACAATACTTGCAACTAAAATTTCTTCGGTATCTTGAAGACCACTTGTCACTTCTTTAAATTCGGCAATTGTCTGAAAAACACCTGCGATAAATATTTTCGGAATTACTGGCTTGATAAAAACAGGAAAATCTTCTTCCGAAATCTGACAGATTTGTTTCAGTTCAACATTTCGCTTTGTCCACTCGTACCCAAGTCTGGCAATCAGCGTGTCGTCTGGTGAAAGAAGTTCAACACTATAGATTTGAGCCAACACAAATGCAAAAGCTTGGTTTCCATAAATTGCAATTTTATGTTTTGCTAATTCTTCGTCCTTAATCCAATATTTTCCAAGCCGCTTGATTTGTCCACCGTCTTTCGTCCAAGTTGCGAAAACTTGTTCAAATTCGATGTCAGTCTTTTCAGGTATCAAAAGTGTTGTCGGTCTGTCCATAGTGATGGTCTATAAAATAGCAGATTACGTGATAATATGCGAACCTCGCACATCTAACATACAAAAGTGCAAAAAAATATCAGCAGATTGAACTTTTTGCAGAAAATATTTTTCAAATGTCACTGAATCAAACCTTTATGAATCATTAAATGAAAAGTTCCATTCCAGAAATAATACAAAATGCGTACCTCGCATTTTGTATTATTTCCTCTGATTGTAGCAAGTATGCCGCAAAGAACAGGGTGGTAAATAGACGACTTGAGAAGAATGGGCTTTTATTGATTTTATTAGAGAATTAGTTGGTGAAAAAGAGGCTGGTTCACAAGTATAGCACGCGTTGCGTCACAGACGCAAACGAGCGCGTTGAGTTTGGCTTTTGTGGTTGTCGAATACTTGCAGCTAACAGTTTCTTTTCTACACTTACTTGATTACTCATGCTTGGGTGTGCTCGTGAGGGTCTGTGACCCGATACGTTGTGTCTGCAAGTCTCCGACTTGTTTTGCTTTCGTTGTGTTATTCGCAAGTCGGAGACTTGCAGACGGCGCGTATCGGGTCGCAGACCCTCACAGCCTGTCCCGATTTTTCATCGGGAAGCGCGTTGCGCTTGGCATTTGTGGTTGTCGAACACTTATGGCCAGCAGGCTTTCGAACACTCTGCGCCAGCGGGGTTGTCGAACACTTGTGGCCCAGCGATTCTCGCTTTGTAAAATAAAAAATGTTTAAATAATTGACAATCAATAACTTAATCAAAAAAATTAGCACATTAAAGAATTGTTTAATTTTAATTTAAAGTATTGATAATGTGCGTTTTACACATTTGATTAAATACAAACCGAGAACCGCTGCTTGTGGCCAACAGTAGTTGCCGAACACTTCGCGCCAGCAGGAACCTAAATTCTGTTGCATTTGAAACTTGAATCTGCCTTATTTGTTTGTTTGCTTTGAAAAAAATAACCCTACCACTCCGCTTACCAATCCTTGAATCGGTGCAAGGTATATATTAGAACTACTACCTAACTCCCATAATGGCTTTCCAGAAGCTGGCTGAAATAAAATAATAGATAAAATCAGTAATAGGTATACTGTCGAAAGCGCAATTGCAATATGAAATGTAAACTTGTTTACATTAACATTTTCAATACTGGTTGGATTAAATGAATCAAATGTTATCATTCCTAAAATAAGTGAAAGAGTTGGAAGGGTACATTGAAGTAACCAACCCCATACGTCAGTAGTGTGCTGCCCATGCTTATCTGCTAATGTTTGAGCAAACAAAAAGCAATATAAAATAAAGGAAGCACTACCCCATAATATTACTATTTTCCTTTTACATTTAATTAATTCAAGCATTTTATTTCAGTTTATTTATTATATTAGACATTTCAAGGTGTGCTTTTGCAGTTAGCCTACTCGGGTCACAAAAAGATGGAGTTGCTTCATCTTCTTTTATTTGAAATTCGTATATTAAGGCATTTACTTTGTGCTTTTTTGTAAAAGGCAATAATTTGTAATCATCGTCTAACCAATCTTGCCCTTCTTTTATCAATTCGTTCATTTCTATGTCAGAAATCAACTTCTTTGAATATTTTATAGGCTGATCTGTGACAATAAATACAATTGTTCTATAATAACCTATTTTCCCCCAAAACAATGCTCGAATATAATCACCCAAAGATATGGTCTTTCGTAATGAAGTTATGCTGACATCCCAACGATCAGGCTCAGTCCGGGAGCTTCCATCTTCATTTATTACTTCTAATTTAGTAACTATTGCAAATCCATTTGGAACGTAGAAATATGCTCTTTCATAATTGTTTTCGTTCAGCGCTTTATTCAACTTATTGCATACATCACCAAAAGTATTACAATTTTTAAAATATTCGCCTTCATCTGACATTGTTATTTTTGCTGATGGTGGTGGTGGAAACCAAGGAAAAGGAGGAGGAAGTTCGATATTATTTTTAATAGCTTCTTTTATTTTATTAGTTAATGAATCTAAATATTTATTTTTTTCTTCTATTTCTTTATTTTGGGTTTCAATTTCAACACGTAGTTCTTTAGATAGTTGTATTGCTTTATTATACTCATATTCTATTTTTCTTATTTTTTCTTTATCCTCCCCAACATTAGCCCATTTAGTGTTGCCGTTTTCATCGTATTTTTTTTCGTATTCATACAATCTATTTTTTGTTTGAACAAGATAATTATTTGTTGATATAATTCTATTAAGGTAAATTTCAACAGAATCTTGACTTATAGAAATAGTATCCAGCTTTTCTTGAAATATATTATCAATTTTATGTGAATTCACTAAAATTTTAAGCCTATTTAAGCGGTCATTAGTTTCCAGACATCTATTAGCGTATTCATTTGAGTGCGTGACAAAATCGGGGCATGTTGAATTGAGTGGCTCGGTATGTCAAAAACTGGGAGTTTAGAAGTTTTTGTAATTTTAGGTTACGAAATCAAAATTTCAAAACTTAAAAACTCCCGGCGAAAGTTATGGAAGAAAT
>JBBRDQ010000040.1:0-27611 GCA_038203695.1 Chitinophagales bacterium | reverse complement strand
CGGAAAAATCGAGCCGCCCCATTCGTTGCGTACTTGGTGAATATCGGAATGGCAGACGCCGCAATACAAGATCTCAATCTGTACATCATGCGGACCGAGCGCTCTTCGCTCGATGGTGAATGGCGCTAAAGGGCTGCTTTGGTTTTGAGCAGCATAGGCATTAATTGGTTGCATACGTTTTTGTTTTATTGTTTTATCACATAGCATTCATATAACATGGTTGGTTAACTGGTTAAGCGGTGTACACCAATCAACCAGCCACCAGTCAATCAATCGCTAAAAATCCAGTTTGAATCGGGCGCGAATCCCCCATTTGCTGACGCCGGGCAGATCCGTGTACGTCATGCGTCGCACATAATCTACGCGGAACAGGCGGAAGATGTTGGCAATGCCGACACTGGCCTCGATATAGGGTTTGTTTTCCAGGGTTTGGGTGACCGTGCGGCCGTTGCCATCGACCGGAAAACGCAGGAGTCCGTTGGTATCGGTGGGCCGGTTTTTGGCGTCGAGTCCACCGTACAGCCCTTTAAAACTGGCCACCTCCCGCCATTTGAGGTGGCGCAAAAGCGGGATTTTGTTAAAGAAGAAACCGCCGAAATTGTGTTGGACATTGAGTGACACGTATTTGTCACTGGCAAATTCCAGGAAGTTCATCAGGTTGTACGCCTGCAATTGGTAGGAATAGGTCTGATTGGCGCGGTGAATTTCCAGCAACGGATACGGCACGGTGCCGAATACCCGGCCGCCTTCCAGGGTCCAATCGGAATAGCCCAGCGGTGCCAGGTAAAATATTTTACTCACCTTGGCGGTCACCGTTTGGTAATCGTATTGACCACCCAGAAAATTTTTCGCACCCGCCTGCAGATTGAGCTGGAAAATCGGATACTTATTCAGGATCGGGATGCGGTAATTTTTGCCCTGGTAGAATTTCTCATTCGGCGCAAAACGGATCGAAGCGCCCACCGTAGTCGTCGCAATCTGCTGCTGGTATTGGGTGCCGATATCGTTGGATAACTGATAATCGAATAACAAAGCGCCGCCCGGTGTTTTATTGACCTGCCGGAAAGCCAGGGTATAACTCAGACCACGCCGCAATTCGCGTACATATTCCACCTGAAAGGCGCGGTTGTAAATCATTTTGTCATTCACGCCCCGTTTGAAAGACAGCAAAAAATTATCTTCCTGTACATACTGTAAGCCTTCGCCCGGTATCTGGATTTCGTTCTGGTACGAGACGGTCATCTGGTTCATCGGATAAGTCAGCGGGGCCTTATTGGCAAAGGCATAGGTCAGACCGCCATAGTATTTCCACTTTTCATCTTTAAAACCATAGGCGGCATATCCTTCCAACAGGATGTTTTTCGCGAGCCGCGTATTGGAGCGGCCGCCAATGCGAGGGCGGAAACCTTCTACATCGTTGAAACTATAGAAAGTGTTGACCGGCCCCAGATCGAACCAGCCAAACGTTTTATAACCAGCCAACAACAGCACCGTTATATTCATTGTGCGACGGAATGCGGGCACATTCTGGATACTATCGACCATTTTATAAATACCTGCCTCGGTTTTCGACAGTGCATTATGGCGCCCTCCCTCCCAGAATTCCTTGGTGCGCTGCGTAGTTTTTTCGTTGATGATCGTATTGATGCGTGTGCGGAAAAGGCTGTCTGGTAAGGGTTGATTGAGGGTATAATTGCGGTAAGAAACCGATTTGTGGCCGAGTACGCTGCGCCCTTTCTCCGACTTTATCAACTGGAAATCCATGGAAATATCGTCTTTTACCAGCATCAGGCGACGGTTTTCACCCGTTCCGAAAAATTCGAATTCCTGTTCGAGGTGTAAATCGGATACCCAGTTGAGGTTGATTTTCTTGGAGATGCCCATCTGCACCTTGCGCACCGCGTAGGTGGAATCGAGCGCGACCAGCATATTGCCGATAAAGGCGAGGTCTTTTTTGTTGCGCGGGGTAAAATACACATCGGCGTAGCGCTCCCCATTGTATTCCACGGTATCGGTGATGTAAAATTCGTAGATCACCGGCGCCAGCGCGGACAATGGGCCGACGAATTGGGTAGTCAGCAAATCGATATTGGCATCGTAGATATCCACATTCTGATACAGGCTGTTCAGATAAGACGACATACCGTCGTTGTCCAGATAGCCCTTCAAACCGGTTTGTTGCTCGCCGGTCACGAATTCCTTTTCCGCTTTCGGATTCTTGCGGTAATACACATTCATCAAGCGCTCGCGCAGGTAAACTGGCAATGAGACTTTGCCATTTACCTGGTTGGTATCGGCGTTTTCGAAGATGAACTGGAATTTGCGCAACGCCCGGCGATTGCGGAATTTTTCGGTGACATTGTTGATGTCCAGTTGCAGTTTTTCGTAGGCTTCGTAATTGTAGTAATCCAGTCCTTGCTTGCGATTCTGGTCTTTGTGGGCGAAAACCTGTCCGATCAGACTGACGGCGGGATTGTTTTTGCGCCGGTATTTTTCAGGGCGGATTTCAATCTCGTTGAGGCTGACCACCGACGCTGCCAATGGCACGGTTAATTCAGTGTGTTGTCCGCTTTTAATGTCCACAACGGCGGTGTTGTAACCTACATAGGAAATGCGCAGTTGACTTACCGGCTGCGCAGTTTCGATCCGGAAGTAGCCGTCGATATCCGTGCGCACACCGATTTTTGTTTCAGGAAACTGTACTGTGGCGTAGGGTAGTGGTTCGTTGGTTTCAGCATCGATCACTTTGCCATGTACAGAAGTGTTTTTTTGGGCCAGCATAAGATTGCTTACTAATACAGTAAGCAACAGGAGGCAGTATTTCAAATTAACTGCAAAACGGTTCATATAACTTCGTTTTTGTATTTTAACACGCTCATTACAAGCGATTTATTCATTGTCGATTCACCCAGCGCACGATTTAAAGCCAGCCTTGTTTCTTGTACCAATCCACCGTATTGTTCATGCCGCGGTACAAATCAAATTCAGGCTGAAAATGCAATTCTTCAAACAAGGGAGTGGCATCGCAGTGCCAGTTCTCTGCGGCCAGTTCGGGTATTTTATCCGGGTTGAGTGGCGAAGGTTTGTTTTGCCAGCGACCGATCATTTCGGTTACTCCGGCCACTTGCCGTACCAGTCCTAGCGGTAGCCGGATTTTCAAGGTTTTTTTACCACCTAATGCAGCTCTAACCGCACTTCCAAGATCCTCGGTGGTGTAGGCTTTCCCATCGGAAATAATATACTTGCGATGGATGGCTTCGGGCTTTTCCAGCACGCGAAATATTGCGGTAGCCACATCGGCAGCATGCACAAAACTCAGGCGTTGTGAGTGCCGGCCAATCGTAAGTTCCAGCCCTTTTTTAGCCATTTTTATAAAGGTCAGGATATCGCGTTCCCAGGGGCCGTACACCGCTGTAGGCTGTACGACTACCCAGGGAAAATCGGCCGGCAACGCTGCCAGTAGTGCTTCGGTCTGGCGTTTACTTTCGCCGTAGGGCGTAAGCGGATGCGGCGTTTGGTATTGTTGCACCATAGCGCTGCCTTCCGGTGCCGCGCCGAGCGCCGCCAGACTGCTGACAAACAAAAATTTATCGAACCCGCATTCCGCTTGTTGTAAAGCATCGGTCAGCCGACGGGTGTTTTCAATATTACCTTCAAAATAATCCTTGCGCGACAGCGCTTTAGTGACACCGGCGTTGTGAATGATCCAGTCAAAGCGTGGCGTCCTCCGTAACACATCGGTCATCCTGGCCACGTCGTTCAACGGCAAATCGAGCAGCGTCAGGCGTGGGTCGTTCAAGCGGGTACGGTCGCTGCCGGCGCGTATAGCCGCTGTTACGTCGTGGCCATTTTTAAGGGCACCTGCTACGAGGTATCCGCCAATAAAACCACTGGCTCCGGTAATAAGGATGCGTGCCATCGTTACAGCGTTTTTTCATAAATGCGGTGCTTGCGATAGACCTTTCCGTCTATTTGCAACAGGGCACGGTTCATCAAATCATTGTTTTCCAGAATCCAGGATGCTTCGGCGCGCTGAATGCCTTTGCGCATGGCAGTCTGGTAGCTGCGCACATAAAAGCACACATCGAGCCCGATGCGGCGATATTCCGGCAAGATGCCCAAAGCGACAATGCGGACGGATTTGATGGACTTTTTGCCAAACAGAAACTTGAACAACCCGATAGGGAACAGTCTGCCCCGGGGTATTTTGATAAATACTTCGTTCAGATTGGGTACCGACAAGGCAATACCGATGGTTTTACCATCTTTTTCGGCAAAGAACACAAAATCAGGGTCCAGCGCCATTTTCAGGTCTTTACCCATCTGACGTACTTCCGCTTCGGTCATGGGCACGAATCCCATATTCTGGTCCCAGGAAGCATTGTAAATCGGCAGGAATTTGTCGACTTCCCGGTCGAAATCCTTCATGTTAATGGTACGAATGGTAATACCGCGCCGTACGAGTCGTGCCTCCAGTTGCGCCGCGAATGCTTCCAGTTTCGGCGTTAATTTTTCCGGAAAAAACTCATAACTGAGCAAATCGGAATGTTTTACAAACCCGTATCGGTCCAGGAATGCAGCGTAATACGGGTAATTGTAGGTGGTCAGCACAAACGGCGGCTCGTCGAAATTCTCGATCAGTACGCCACAGGTCTCATTGGTGGAGAAATTGGCCGGTCCGATCACACGATCCAAGCCCTGCCGGCGCAACCAGTCAGCGGCCGTGTCTAGCAGGGTTTTTGCAACGCTATAATCGTCAATTACGTCAAAAAAGCCAAAAAATCCGGCTTTTTCACCCGCAAAGTCATTGTAATTATTATTGCGAATGGCTGCAATACGGCCCAGTATCTTGCCTTCCGGCGAACGTGCCAGAAAATATTCAGCGGTAGAATGCAGGAAAAACGGGCTTTTTTCCCGGTTTAACAAGGCTTCCTGCGCCATGAAAAGTTCGGGTACGTAATTGGGGTCTCCGGCAAAAAGATCGTGCGGAAAATCGATAAATTGCTTTAGGGAGCGGCTGTTTTCCACCTGCTCGATATGTACCAGCCGTGTATTTACGGGGAGCGTTTCATTTGTAATGGTACTTTTCATGCGCTGGCAGGTTGAGACTGTTGAAAATTGGCGACTTCGTGCAGTTCGAGCAGTTGGGCATTGTGGTGCATAATCTCAACCGCCCGGTCGATCTGTTCGAAAGTATGGGTAGCCATCAGCGAAAAGCGAATCAGCGAATCGGTGCTGCGCACGGCTGGTGAGACGACCGGATTCACAAATACCCCGTCATCCGCCATCATCTTGGCAAACTGGAAGGTCTTGAGATCGTCGCGGATGTAAATTGGCAAAATCGGCGATTCGGTATGGCCGATTTCAAAACCGGCGCTTTGCAATTGCCCCATCGCATAATGGGTGTTTTGCCACAATTTTTCAATGCGTTCCGGTTCTTCGCGGATAATCTCAATGGCGGCCAAAGCGCTGGCCGCCGCTGCCGGCGTCATGCTGGCACTGAAAATAAGCGCCCGGGAATTGTGTTTCAGGTAGTTAATCATATCGTGGTCGGCGGCTACAAAACCACCCAGCGAAGCCAGCGATTTGGAAAACGTACCGACGATGAGGTCTACTTTATTATGCAGTCCGAAGTGGTCGCCCGTACCGCGTCCGCTGCGACCGATTACGCCGATGGCATGCGCATCGTCCACAATAACGGTTGCATCGTACGCATCGGCGAGTCTGACAATACCAGGCAGATCGGCAATGTCGCCTTCCATGCTGAAAATACCGTCCATGACGATTATTTTCGCACCGTCGCCTTCCACGCGTCGCAATTGTTGCTCCAGCGATTGCATATCGTTGTGGCGATATTTCACGACTTTCCCAAATGACAATCGGGTGCCGTCGATAATCGAAGCATGTACCAATTCATCAATGAAAATATAATCATTGCGTCCGGCCAGCGGTGCGATAGCGCCCAGGTTTGCCTGAAAACCAGTACTGTACAACAAAACTGCTTCCTTGCGCAGGTAGTCGGCCAGTGCTTCTTCGAGTTCAATGTGGATTTTGAGCGTGCCATTCAGGAAACGCGATCCTGCGCAGCCGGTTCCATACTGTTGGATAGCCCGATGTGCGGCTTCTTTAAGCCTGGGGTGATTGGTAAGACCCAGGTAACTATTCGAGCCAAACATCAGTGCCGGTTTGCCGTCGATCATCACTTCGGTGTCCTGTTCGGACTCAATGACGCGGAAATACGGATACAGATTGGCCTGTTTCAACCGATCAGCGGCATCGTAACCGCGAATCTTGTGGAGAAGGTTTTTGTTCATCCCAATAATCTTGTTTTGAATGTTAAATTTTACAGCGTGGCTGCATCATCAGGGCGGAATTGGCGGTTAATAATTTAATTCAATTAATAGATTTAACTATTTGGTTAACACAAATGAAATAAAATTTGGTCAGCCTGCGCGAAACTGATTAAATGTTGTTTGAGAAGGGTCTTTCCCCGACTATTAGTAAGATGTAGGAAAATGATTACAGGTAAACTGGTCTGGCCGTCCGCTCCGTAGGAGCAATACCTTATATATATATTAAAATTTCGTGCCACCGACATTCGTCGGGTTATACTGAAATTTGCCCTGCAATTTGCGCCTTTGCACAAAATGACCCTGCAAATTCGGGTAACACCAACGAAGCGCAAAAGGCTTTTGGCTGAATAGTTGTTTCCGACGACTGAATGGTGTTTTTCGACGGATGAAGGACTCGGGCCGGATAAAAAATAATTCTTTTACCAAGCCCTGTGAGGCGGTACTTTTACCGCGCCCATTATATTTGTAAAGAACGGATGATCATGTCGCTGGCATAGTCTGCACGCTCCTCAATCAATTGCTCAAACGATTTATTGTCAATATTCAAGGCCATTTTAAGCATGGGATGTGCCAAAAAAGGAAACATCGTCAATCCCATAATGGACAAAAATAACTGGCGCGGGCAAACTTTGCGGATCCGCCCGCTCTGCTCTTCTTTTTCTACGACTTCCCGAAAGGCATTGAATAATTCAGCATGCCGGTGTCCCGATCCAAAACATTCCATCCGTTCCGGGTTACTGTGCATTTCGTTTAAAATGAATATGGGTAAGTAAGGGGCGGAGCTTATTTTTTGAAACTCTCGCTCAATCATCAACCGCAGTTTTTCAAAAAATGGCCGGTCAGAGTGCAGGACCGACAAGAGATTAGAATGAAAATTGCTCGATTCCTGCTCAAAAATTACTTCAAACAGCTTATCCTTTTTGCGAAAATAATAATGCAAGAGTGCTGGATTGATATTCGCCGTTTTGGCAATATCACACATCCTGGCTGCCGCAAATCCCTTCTGCATAAACACTTTACGTGCTGCTTCCAGAATATTCTCTTCCGTACTAACTGCTGTCGTCACAATTTAATTTATTAATTTAACCATTTGATTAAAGTGCAAAAGTAGGGGGATTCATACCGCTAAAGCAAGCATTTGGTGGAAAGATTGCGAACTGTTGACAAATGAATCATCAAAACAGCGGGTTTTGAAGAATTGTTGTGGCTCAAACCCCGCTGTTTTCAATGTAGGGACGAATTGGACTCATTTAGTGTCGAGGTTGGCGTGCGTATGCTGGCGCGCTGTTTCCAGGCATATTTTGAGATAGGCAAAGTGTACGTAGTAAGCCAGGGCCATCTTTTCCCAGCCAAAATTTTCGAGGGTATGTTGCCGCGCATAGGCTCCAAAAGAATGCATCATTTCAGGGTCTTCGTGTAAAGGCGTAAGGGCAGTCACCCAGGCGGCAGCATCTCCGGCGGGTAAAAGCCAGCCATTTTTTTGATCCTGAATAGCATCTGTAATCCCTTCGAGATTGGCGGCAAAGACAGGTAATCCACATAAACTTGCTTCCAGGCATACCAGGCCAAACCCTTCCATATCGCCGGACACCGGGATGTTCGGCATGATAAAGGCATTGGCAGATGACATGATCTGCAGGATATCGTTGAAAGGAAGTTTGCCTACATGCTCCACCCGACCCTGCAATGCGGGCGCTTTGAGGGCCACGCGCAAGGCAGCTTCGTCGGATGGCATACCAAACAGCAATTCAAGTTGCTTACGGAAGGAAGGTGGCAACAGCCGTAACAGGTAATCAGAAAACGGTCGTTTGGGGCGATACGGACCGATAATCAATAGTTTATAGTCGGCAGGAAGTTGGGGAAATACATTTTTGATAAACCAGGAAAATCCTTTGCGCCGCACCGGCCGCCCCATCATAACCAGGGTGGTTTGAGCGCTTATCTGCTGCCGGTATCTGGCCTGGAATTCCGCACGGGTTGCCGTATCCGGCTGGTAATAAGCGATGTCGTGATCTACGCCGTTGGGAATGACAATTACTTTTTTGCGATTAATACCGCGCTCAATACACGCCCGGGCCGTCGCCTGACTCACGGCAATAATCGACTGAAAATTATTGAAGCGGGGCAGAATTTTATGTTGAAAAAAAGAACTGGGAAACACGACATCCAACCCATGCAAAGTGACCACCCGTGCACGATCCGGAAAATCATCTGCACCGGAACAACATGCCGCTACCAGCCCATCATTAAAATGCAAGATAGAAATGCCGGGATGTTGCTGCAATTTTTCGCGAATCTTCTTTTTGAGCGACCAGAAAAAACGAACTTTTGATTCGCCACTCGTACAGCATAATAGATGTACGGTCGCGTGCTGTTTCATGCGCTGGGTTAGCTCGAAACTCTGTTTTTCCATACCGCCAATGGTGGGCGGATATTTGTGGGTAATAAAAAGTATTTCCATACTTACTTAGCGGATATAATAGTAAGGGTATCGGTATCCTATCAATGCGGATGCTGGGCTGGACTTAGTGACGGGGTAACTTCAATTCACTCCGTCACTAAGCCTATTGCTGCTTTCGAAAAAACAAAACGTACATCGACATACCCAATAGTAGCCAGGATAGCTGCCTTGCTCGCCGCAAGATAGAAGCTGTTATCCATATCGTGTTGCCGGCGATGCCAATTATTGCTAACATGACTTTGTTGCCGTATTCTTCCACCCCGATCTGACCGGGCACAAAACCGCCGGCTGTTTTAAAAACGACCACGCCCATATCGACCAGTAATGCTTTGGCAATGGTGGTTTTTACCCCGAGAAATAATAAAATAAGGTAAAATTCGAAAGAACCAACCAGCCAGTGCAGACTGCAAAATAAAAAGGCCAGGAACATCGACCGGCGGTTGTCGCGGTAAAACACCACCAGTTCCAACCACAGTTCCCGGATAAAAAGACGGCCTTTCCGGTACGGATTCAACACACGTAAATACTTGAAAATGATGCGGATGCGACTTCTGAAAAAACGAGTGCGCAGTAATAAAATCAAGGCGAGGAATAACACCGGAATCGCCCACAAACCTTGCCAGGGTACACCGGACCAGGAAAAGTCGTGTCCACCCAGGCTCAGGAACCAGATGCCCGCGATCAGCAGTAAAAATAGCTGACTGCCGATCATCATCGCCCGCGAGAGTAGTATGGAATGCAAGGCTGAGCGCTGATCGACCCCACGGGCGCGCAGCATATAAATTTTGGTCGCTTCGCCACCGATGATACTGGTGGGATTGACAATGGCGATGTTTTCGCCCATCTGGCGGATCCAGAAAAATTGCCAGCCGGAAATATTAATGCCTTCTTTGGGCAGGCAATACCGCCAGCCCATCGCGCCCAGCCAGGCTGATACCGCGGTCGTAAGCAGCAGCAACAGAAAGTTGAAACCTACTTTTTGTACGGCTTCCAGGATGGCGGACCAGTCGGTCGCGCGAATGAAAAATCCCAGACTAACCAGGATTACGACGACCAGGATTATTTTGAGGTATGTTTTCATCGCGGTTAAACAGGTCGTTTCATTTGTTGTAAATCGCGAAAATACGTCGTCGCCAGATCATCCCAACTAAAAGTCTTGCTGTATTGCAACCCCGCTTCCACAAAACGCGTGTGTAAGGTTTGATCCTCGAGCAACTGTATGATCCGGTTCACATAATCATCCGGTTCGTTGGGCCGGCACAGGAAACCATTGATTCCTTGCTGGATAAAATTGCGCGAACCGCCACCATCGGCAAT
Organism: Chitinophagales bacterium; assembly: GCA_038203695.1. Lineage (GTDB taxonomy): Bacteria > Bacteroidota > Bacteroidia > Chitinophagales > Saprospiraceae > M3007. The sequence goes on along the minus strand of JBBRDQ010000040.1, from coordinate 17,480 downwards.
CACACAGGGCAGCCCGGATGCCATCGCTTCCAGCACTACATTGCCATACGACTCGGAAATAGAGGTAAAAACAAAGATATCGCTGGAGGCGTACAGGACCGACAGATGTTCGTGATCGACCGTACCGGTAAATATCGCTTGGGGCATACGGCGTTGGCAGGCCTCCATCGCTACGCCGTCGCCGGCTATTAATAGATTGTACTGCAGGTGTTTATCCTGCATTAATTGATAAATTCGGCACAGCGTTTCCAGGTTTTTTTCCCAGACCAGCCGACTGGCGAATAACACGGTTGGCAGGTCGTTGCCAGTAAGTTGCTGCACGACCGCCCGGTTTTTTTTCGCGGGAGAAAACAATTGCGTATTGATACCGCGTTGCCACAGTTGCAGGCGACTGGCAGCTACGCCCCACGATAAAAGGGCGGTGCGCATTTCCTCCGACGGCACATACACCCGGTCGCAGCGATTGTAAAATGATTTTTGACTTTTTGCCACGCTCCGGCGCACCCGTTCCGCTAAGCGCGGACTGGATTTCAGGTAATATTCGATATAGGAAATGAAGTGGGTGTGGTAAATCGTCAGCACGGGAATATCGTGGCGATTGGCGTATTTGAGGGCAAACTCGCCCAGGAGCGAAGGCGTGGCAATGTGAATAATGTCCGGTTGAAATGCCTGCAATTTGCGCCGGATGCGACCGCCCGAAAACCAGGGAATCGCCATTTTATAGGTCTTGTTGATCGGGATAGTCACCGCCGGGATGCGTACGTTCTCAAACCCGCTGATCGTGTCCGGACCGACGCCCGAGCAGAACAGGAATTCAAACTGGTCGGTTGGAATCCGTCGGATTAATTGGAACATGGTACGCGAAGCACCATCGAAATCCTCAATCAGTATTTCCGCAAAAAAGGCAATTTTTACTTTTTTCAACGCGATTGGTAACTTGATTTAAAAAGGCAATGGACAAGTAAGAGGCTAAGCTTATTTGTTGGCCGTGGAATAAAGGGAGGGTGCAAATTTATGTAAGTTAATTTTGGAAAATGTAATTAAATTACGTAAATTTGCCTTGAAATGCTATCCTCATGGTCATAATAAGTAAAAAAATCCTACGTGAATTTGGTATTGAATATCCAAGCTCAATTGAAGCATTAAACAACTGGTATTATATTGCAAAAAATGCTGATTGGGGGAATGTTTCGGCCGTACGCGCTACTTTTAATACCGTAGATTATGTCAGCAATGACCGGTTTGTATTCAACATCAAAGGAAATAAATATCGTCTGGTTGTTATGATTTTCTTTGACATACGAACCATATTTATTCGTTTTGTGGGTACGCATGCCGAATATGATAAAACTGATGTTTCCACCATTTAATAATAAAACCACGCATGGTCTATCAAATTAATTCGAAGGAAGAATACGAGCAAGTTATGGAGAAAGTGGAATCCTATTTGCGTCTGGCGACCCAGCAAGGTGGTTTTCATGGACTTAGTGCGGCGCAACGAACGGATTTACAGCATCTTTCTCAAATGGCAGAGGCGTGGGAAGACGGCATTCCACTAATGCCTATTCCACAACCACAGACGCTTATTGGGATGATAGAACTAAAAATGTATGAGCGTAAACTTAAGCAGAAGGATCTTGCAACCCTCCTGGAAATATCACCCACCCGACTTTCGGAGGTGTTGCAGTCTAAAAGAAAAGTAAATTTAGACCTGGCCAAGCGACTCTACAAAGTGCTGAAAATAGATCCGGCCTTTATTTTAGAAACTGCCTGACACCGTCCTTAATTATCCGTTTTCGAGCACTTCTCCCAGCGCTTCCACATACCTTTCCACAAATTCCTCTAGGCGTTTCCGTCGGTACTGCATCACCCAACGCGGATGCGGCAGTGGAATAATCCGATCAAAGAAGCCGTGTTTTTCGTTTATTTTTTGAAAAAAACGGTAATTCTGCCCTTCACCCAGACAAATAGCCGCCTTCCGGTGGGCACCAAAAGCCAATTGGGTCTGGATATTCCAGACAATATACGGCTCGGCATCGATCTGCAACTGCCGGTCATCGTAGTAATTGATGTTTTTGCCGGCTTTGATGAAGCCAAGCGGCGATAAAGAGGTGATGTAAAAATCGCGGCAAAACGCTTCGACACCACCGTACGCATCGATAAAATGCCAGACAAATATAGAAGACAATTCCGGTTTTTTAGGGTAATCATTGGCAATACCACACGCTTGCAAGCGGATCGGATCGGTAAATGGCACGCCGGTAATGCCCGAACCAAAACGCCCCGGATTGATGCCGAAGATGAAATGGCGCGGCTGCGGATCGTGGTAATATCGGGTGTAAAAATCGCCCATCGTGCGCAGCGTTTCCGGATTTTCGTAGGGGAAAATCCATGCAAAACCAACCGGCAATCTTAACTCCGGCACCCGTAGTTTTTGGGTAAAATCAATGACTTTTTCAGCGAACATCGGCCGGTTATTTTGGGATCACCCGGATGAAATCGAGCATAGCCGTGTTCACATCTACGTTCATATTGTTGTTCCACGGTTCGAAGGAGATTACCACCGTATTTTTCCCTTTGCGCAATTGTATCAGCCGGCTGTTGGAAAATCCCCAGTCCGACCATTCGTCTTTGCCGCGCTGCGGAAACACCAGTATACCCGCATACATATCATTGACGGTCAGGCTGCGAATGGCGCATTTGTTATCCGTATTCCAGGGGCCGCTGCCATTGGAATACTGGAGATTAAGATAATACTCCCCGGCTTCCGGCACGGCAATTTCACATTCGATGCGCCGGTTTTTTTCGGTGCTTATTTCCACAAAACCCTTCCCAGAAAAATTGGTGTATTTCAAACTGGATGCCGGCGCAAACTGCTCCATTTCAAACACTTGTATGGCAGCAGGGTCGGTAAAGACAACCGGTTCGCTGGTAAAGGACTCGTTGCCCTGCCCATCGACCGCGCTTACTTTGAACTCGTTGAATTTTTTTAGATCGGCCGTTATGTTCAAAGTTGTGGCGGTAGTTTTATCCAGTAATTGCCCGTTTTTATAGACACGGTAGGTCGTTGCGCCTTCCACCGCATCCCACTGCAAGGTATTGCCGTTGCGCCTGGCTTGTGGATTGGGTAGCGTAAACAAATTGGCGACTTGGTGGATCGGTTGTTTCGAGAAATCATTGTTCGCCAGTTCGATGGTAATGGTATGCGTGCCGGTTAGCGTGGCTGGGAAAAATGCATCCTTGAGCGGTTGGCCGTCGAGCAAAATCGCTTTGGTCTGGTTGCCAAAACCATCGACGGTGATGTTCAAGACTGCGTTTCGGTAATGAAAATTGGTCAGGGATTTTTTGCCGGGATAGGTTTTTGGCACGACCGGCTGGAAGCGCAAACCATCGGGTTCGAAAGACATGCCCATAAAAACACGGTGCACCATGGCGAGGTTGCCCGCCATACTCCAGAGCATCCGGTCGGAATTGATTTCAGTGCCCGCGTAATCGCCAGACTCCGCGACAAAATTTTCGTAGTTGGTTAAAAACAAGGCTCCCGCCCGGTAAATGGATGCCAGACCCTGGTTCAACGCCTGTTCGTTGCCCGTTTTGGCTGCCGCGAGATTCCAGTACGATTGTACAAATGGCCAGATCGCATTGTTGTGATAGGGTGGAATGCCGGGAATCTGTGGGTAAATGCAGGTCACGCCAAAGTCGGTAACCGGCGATCGGGATAAAATACTGCGTGCCTTTTCCGGATCGGCCACGTCAAAAATGACCGCCAATGCCTCGCCCAGCGCTTCAAAACGCGGAGAAGCGGTCAGATTGGGGCGGCCATACAAGTACTGCGCATAATAACCCTGGTCTGGTAGCCAGAAATGCTGGTTGATACCGGCTTTGATAATCGCGGCTTTATTTTGAAAATCCTGGGATGGCAGACCTAAAATTTTCGCCATTTCGTCGAGGATATAGTGCGTCTGGTAATGCACTACATTCGTTCCCAGATTTTGCGACACGTAGATATCCATGTTCGACATCCACTTCGGGTACGTCTGTTCGCGCCAGTCGAGGAAGGATGATTCGCCCGAATACAAGCCTAAACGGGCGTCAAAAATGGTTTTTTCATCATCGGCTACCGAATTTTTAATCACTTCGAAGGCTTCGCGCAGCCAGTTTTTATCGCCCGTGGCTTTATAAATTTCCCAGGCCGCCAGGGCCCAAGTCGTGCGGTCGGACGAAACCGGCCATGCGCCGCCCGAACCGGTATCCTGAATAATGCGACCGCGTTTCACTTTTTTGCGCAAACTGGTCTTCGCGACTTCCGGCTCATGAAACGCAAAGGCCAGCAAGGTGCTGTAACTCACATCGCGCGTCCAGACGCCGCCCCATTTGGCGCCGGTGCGGAAGGTGCTGTCTTTTTCGATGTTTTTGGTGGCTTCTTCCAGAGACAGATTGAACAAAGCGTCCACAATCGGTTGATCGGAGTGGTATTGCGCGCGACTGGAAATATCGGTGCCGAGCGTCCATGCTTTCCCTTTCGCGTCGGCCTTGAGTGGATTGAACCTCACGGTCAGGGTATAAATATTGTCTTTACCGCTGTCTTTCAACTTCAATCCGTGGCTATCCAGATTGACAAAATCCCAGGAGAGCGGCTCGGCGTTGCCGGCGATATAAAAGCCTTTAAAGTCGGCTTTAGCCACCCGCGACCCGTCAAAAGCCTGGTAATAGCCTTTTTCGTTAAATTGTTGGAGCACCGGCGTCATGTCTACCCGGAACGTATATTCGTAATCGACCGGTAAAAAAGTCGCCGGTTTGGGCGGCTGGGGCGGCGGCGCGGCGCCAAACACAATAACCGGCGATTCATGTTCGTCGCCAATGATCAGCCAGTGGTCTTTGCCGGGCAGCGCCTCATTGTCTTTCTCGTTGATGCTGAGTTTGAAATTGACCAACCGCGAAAACGTGGCATTGGCGGGACTCTGGTAGTTGGATTGGATATGCGTGGGCGAAATAACCACCGCTTCATTTTTCCCCTGTACCACTTTGTCTGGGTACACAGCGAAGGCGGAAGATTTATAAAGCGGCATTTTTTGCGGAGTTTGGCAGGCCGAAAAGGCCGCGATCGCCATTAAAAGCAGGATTTTTTTCATAGATAGTGGCACGTTCTCGAAACAAATGGATGCATTCAGTCCGGATAATTGGGCACGAATTTACAGCATTGTGCGAAGAACGGCTGCAATCTATCGAGATTTCAACCGGTATACCGATCCTGACTTAACCGTCACCGTGCCATTGGCAGTCTGCAACTGAATCTTCGTAAAATCTTCCGTCGGAAAAAAAATATCGGTCATCACCGTCTCACCGTCATCGGCAAAGAGTTCGCAGGAAGCGACATCCAAAAACAGGTGTAGCCGCAGGTTTTTATCAGTTTTCGAACGCGGGGCAGTGTGGCGTCTGGCAGCAAATTTATCGGAAAAACGGTGGTCGCCAGCTTGGGTGCGGTCGCTGTAAAATGCGTTGGCATTGCCGTCAAAACCTACCCGGTATTCTTCTCCTTTTGCATTGGACAAGACGATGGCAAAGTCGGTTTTGCCATCATCCGGCAACACCACATCCAGCAATATTTCCATGCTGGAAGGTTTGAAACCGGATTTTCCGGCAAGGTCAATCGTACCTGTAATGGCTTGATTTTCAAGAACATACTTTTTCGCCCGCAATTTTTTCAGCTCCTGCACCGGCTGGGCGACGAGGCGCAACCCAGCCCCCGTTTTTTGCAGGATCAACTGCCGGGGCAAGGTCATGGCGCTGCGCCACTTTTCGGTGGGCACTACCGTGGCGTAATCCCAATTGGACATCCAGCCCATAAAAATGCGCCGCCCATCGGCTTTGGGAATATCGGACCACGTGACGCCCGCGTAATCATCCCGGCCCCAGTCGAGCCACACCCCTTGTTCATGCTGGACGGATGGGGCAAATGCCGGATCGAGCGTAAAATTTTTGCCGTCAAAGTTGCCCACAAAATACTGCGTGCCGGAACCGCCATTTGGCGCACCGGGATTGATGCTCTGCAATAAAATCCACTTCTTTTCGCCCGTGGCTGCTACGACAATCGGAAATAGATCGGGGCATTCCCAGACGCCGGCATGGGAGCCGTAGGCAGCGCCAAAATCGCTGAGGTGTTTCCAGTTTTTGAGATCTGGCGAACCCCATAATTTAACCTGATTTTGAGCGGCAAGCACCATCACCCACTGTTTCGAATCGGCATCCCAAATCACTTTAGGATCGCGAAAGTCCTTGATTTTCTGTGTGTTGGGCACGACCGGATTGCCGGCGTATTTTGTCCAGGTACGGCCCCGGTCGTTGGAGTAAGCAATGCTTTGGTATTGAAAATCAGTGCGCCCGGCCTGTTCTCCTTCCATCAGATGGTGGGTAAAAATGGCGACCAGTGGCGGTTTGCCATCCTTGCCAAAGCCGCTGGAATTGTTCCAGTCTACGACCGCGCTGCCGGAAAAAATAAGGCCCAGCGAATCGGGGTACAATGCAATCGGCAGGTGTTGCCAACGGGTCAGGTCCTTGCTGATGGCGTGGCCCCAGTGCATGGGGCCCCAGACCGTTTTTTCGGGATAGTATTGATAAAACAGGTGGTATTCGCCCTCGAAATAGACCATGCCGTTGGGATCGTTCATCCACATACTCGGCGGCGTGAAATGAAAATGCGGCCGGTGGGGTTCGGCGGGTTGGGCGGCTACCTGCCGGGCAAAATTACTGGCGAGTAAAACCAGGATACCGTACAAAAAGGTCGTTTTTTTTGACATGGTGGGCCGATTGAAGCGTACGTCGCATAAAGTTGATAAGGCGCTAAGGTACAATAGTTGTTTATTAGCGGAAGTAAAGCAGCGCGATCGTGGCGGTTAATGCGTGTCGTTCAGGCCAGTTCCGGTACTACTGTTCCAATTACCGCATCCACTTGCTCAAACGGTGCATAACCCCGGGCGATCATGTAATACTGCGTGTCGTTGGCTGGCTTCAGCAGCAGCGTAGGGAAACCGGAAATGCCCCAGTTAGCAACCGTTTGAAATTCCTGCATGGTGGCATAGCGGTTTTCTTCGGCTTGCAGGTCGCGGATAAAATCGTCGCCCGGCAAACCAAACTGTCCGGCTAAAGCGCGGTACGTCTCTACGTCATTGAGTTCCAGACCGTCGCGGTACAGCGCGTTTTGTAACGCATGTGCAAAAGCCAGGACTTGTCCGGGTAAATGCTGGCGGAATACCGTAAGCGCGATTCCAGGCATATCGGAGGAAAGGACTGCCGTGCCCGGTTCCAGGATATTTTCCAGGAACGGCACACCAAAGGTTACACCCGTGCGTGCCTCCACATCGCGATAGGCTTTTTTAATGTAGGGTGCCACTTCATCGATCGGACCCATGCGCGGACCGCGCATCATGCCGCCGGATAAAACCTCAAATTCAATGCGGCCAGCATATTTCGAATATAACTGCTGCATAACCGGGCTAAAACCGTAACACCAGCCGCACAGCGCATCGTACAGATAAATGATTTTGTGTTGCATATTGCCGAAAAACAATTTTGAATTAAATTTAAAATAAATTGTGTTGAAAATTGTAAAAGATAGTACGTTTGACTCCGAAACACACTTTTTTTACCTAAAACTTTTTGACTATGCATTTCAACATCTACGCTCTATTAATCGGAGCACTCATTCCTATGATCGTAGGATTTATCTGGTACCATCCCAAAGTATTCGGCACTACCTGGATGCGGGTAGCGGGGCTGACCGAAGAGAGCCTGAAAGGCGGCAATATGGCTGTTATTTTCGGGGTTTCGTATCTTTTGGGCCTCATGCTCACCTTTTTTATGCACATAGTAGTTATCCACCAGATGCATATCTTCTCCGTACTGGCCAACGATCCGGGCATCAATGACCCAACTACTGAAATGGGCAAATGGTTCGTCGACTTTATGGCAAAGAATGGTCATAATTTTCGCACCTTCAAGCACGGTGTCTTGCATGGTACGATTGCCGGGTTGTTTTTCGCGCTGCCTTTATTGGGCACCAATGCGATGTTCGAACGCAAGGGTTTCAAATATATCGCGGTGAATGCCGGGTACTGGATCATTACGCTCGCCTTGATCGGCGGTATCGTGAGTGGCTGGGAATAACCGCGTAAAAATTCGGCTTACTGCTGCGGGCGTATTCGGGTCAACCGGATACGCCCGCGTCTTTTATCTCCCATTCCATAAGTTGAATCGGGGACCAAAAAAATAACGCCTTCCATCTTTTCAGGTAGAAGGCGTTTGCTAAATTTTATTTGTGCAACAAACACTGTAGAGGGCGTAGCGAATAAAACAATCTGTTTTGAAGTAATACAGTGGTGCTGTGGTCTTTTGGCGTTTTGCTGCAAGGTAATGTCGGTAAAAGAGTCCGGGCAACTAAAACCAATAACTGTGCACGTTTGACTAATAACCGTGTAGAAATTCCGGAAACCTGCGGTTTTTTGTGGGGGAACCGCGATTCCATAACATTTTCCCAACGTTAATACCGTACCTTTTCGCCGCTAAAAAACGGCTCCGGAATAACGGCACCGTTCATAACAGGCATGACATTCATGTGGCGAATTGCAATATTCCTCCTTTTCCTACAGCAGGCATGGGCGCAGACACCCGCGTACCTGCACTATAGCACCCGCGATGAGCTCCCGGCTAATCTGGTGCATTGTGGCTGGCAGGACCGCCAGGGGTTGCTCTGGTTCGGCACAGAAAAAGGATTGGCCCGTTTTGACGGCACGCGTTTTCGCGCTTTTAGTGTAGCGGATGGATTGCCTGATCCAGAAGTGCTGGGTATTTATGAGGATCGTCGGGGCCGACTTTGGTTTTCCTGTTTCCGCAATAAAATTTCTTATTACCAGGCCGGGCATTTCATAACCGGACAACATGATTCATTACTCAACTCCATGACGCCCAAAACGGGTGTCTATGATTTTTTCGAAGCCCACAACGGCGACATCTGGGTAGCCGGACTAAATAGAGAAGTGTTGTGCCGCTCCGATGCCAAGGTAGAAAAAATGGCGTTTCCCTCTTCTATGCTTCGCTTCGTGGAAATAGAGGGCCAACTCTTCGGCCTGGGTCGCTCGCAGATTGTACGGGTAGCGCCGGATCACACGCCAACCGTGGTGTATACACTGCCATCCATTATTTCTAACGGACAAATACCCGTCTTGGGGGCCTGTGCACAGGGTAACCGAATATTATATGCCTTTATAGACCGCTTGCTCCTGCTTGAATGGGATGGCGTGCAGTTTCAGATCCTCACTACCCTACCGCGTCCGCTCGGAAAAGTTTTTGTAGATAGCAAAGGTCGTTTTTGGGTCTGCTCCATCAACGAAGGCGCCATTTGCTTTGACAATACCAATCGCGATCTGACCAATCCGGTGGCTTACCTGCAAAACAAAAAGGTGACGGCGCTTTTTGAAGACCGGCAGGGTACGTTCTGGTTTTGTACGACCAATGGCATTTACGCTTTGCCTTTAAATGCGCCATTAGTATACAATAGAGAAAGTGGGCAACCTTTTGATAACGTAACGGCGCTGGCGCGCAGCAGACGTGGCGAATTGCTTTCGGGCGATGAAGACGGCAATACATATGTCTGGAAGCAGGATACGCCGGTTACCATGTCCTTATCGACCTGGAGCGGATTGAACCGGTGCCGGCAGATCATCGAAACGGCCGACGACAATTATGTTATTGCCACAGAAAAGTCGCTTTACCTGCAAAAGAACGGGCAGAACCAATTGCCCAGAAATGTCATAAGCCCCAAAGCCATACATATGCAAGGAAAAAACATCTGGGTCGGGACGTTCAACCGGCTGCTGTATTTCCCCAAAGACAGTGTGAATCCAGTCCTGGTAAAAACGATGCGGATTACTACGCTGGGTGAGGATAGCGAAGGTTGTTTGTGGGCTGGTGGTCTCGACGGCCTGTTTTCACAAAAAGACAGTTTTCAGGATAACTGGGGAACGCACTTCCCACTCCTGCAAAGTCGGATTCTGGCCATAGAACGCGCCGGTTCAGAAGGCTTATGGGTTGCTACGCCGGAGAGCGGTTTGCTGCTGGTAAAAACCAGCCACGGCCGGGTGACTGATGTGCAGCGCGATAATCACCTCCCCGCTTCTTCCACCCGTATCATCCAGTCGCTTTTTGCGGAACCGCAATTGGGCGGCGGTTTGTGGCTGGCCACTAATCAGGGCGTTTTCGGACTCCGAAAGACCATATTCCCGGTACATTTCGGTCAATTTGAAGGCTTAGCCGACGACGATGTAAATAATGTGCTGGTCCATGACGACACGCTTTGGGCGGCCACCGCATCCGGGCTGACCTGTTTATTATTGCGCCCTAGCGCGCTGGACAGTAATTTTTCCACCCTGGTGACCCGACTGCAATACCAGGAAAAAAAACGCAGCATTGTCCTGGAATTATTAGATTCCATGCCCGAAAACCGCAAAATCATACTACCGAGCGAAGCTACCCTGGTACAGATCGATGTAGCGGGACTGGATTACCTGAGCCGTGGCAATATCCATTATGAATGCGTGCTGACCAAGACTTTACCGCCGTGGTATTTCTGGACGTTCCCCAACCTGTTCGATTGGGTGATCAATGGATTTGCCGCTACCCGCGATACGACATGGGCACAGAATGGCCGGCTGAATCTGGGCGTGGTTCTTTCTTCCGGGCGTTATATTTTACAGGTTACTGCGATTAATTCGGCCGCAGTACGCAGCAGCCAGCCGGCGGTGCTGCAGCTGGTGCAGACACCGTACTGGTATACGATTTTTTGGATCGATGCCGTCCTGCTTGCTGCCATCGGCTATGGGCTTTGGCGACTGTACCAAGCGCGTCTGGCTTTTATTAAACTGGAAGTAAAGGCTGCCGAATTGCAGCTGCAAATGCTACAGACGCAGATGAATCCGCATTTTATCGGCAACAGTATTAATGCCATTCAGCAGTTTTTTTACCCGCCTCAAGCGGAAATAGCCAGTGAGTACATTGCCATTTTTACCAGATTGCTGCGTCAGACGATGCAATTTTCAGACAAAAATTTTATACCGATCCGCGAAGAACTTGCCTATTTGACCGATTATTTGCAGATGATCCAGTTGCGTTTGGGCGACCGTTTCGAATACGCCATCACTGGATCGCAGGAGATTCCGCCCGAAACACTTTTTCCGACCATGCTGCTCCAGCCACTCCTAGAAAATGCCACCATGCACGGCCTTTGGCCGTGTGGCCTGTCGATGTTGCAAGTCGACTTTTCCCTTACAGATAAAAAACTGCGCTGTAAAGTGACGGATAATGGATTGGGCTGGAGCAAAAAACAGGCGATGAAAGCGAATTCGGAAATTAAGACCGTTTCGAAGGGGCTGGAATTACTCGGACTGAAAATCAGTTCGTTGAATCAACGACATGATATGCACCTTGAATTTCGGCTCGAAGACTTGGCCGATGATAGTCCGCCAACACACGGAACCAGGGTTATAATTGAATTTATTACGAAGTAAATAAATGATTATGAAAAAGATACGAGCCTTGCTGGTAGATGATGAAATTAGCGCCATTAATACGCTTCGCGGTATGTTAGAGGCATTTTGCCCGCAAGTGGAGGTGGTAGGAACGGCTTATTCGGTCAGTAGTGCCGTGGAAGAAACCCGTTTGCTAAAACCAGATATGGTGTTTCTGGATATTGAAATGCCGCCGCACGGTACCGGTTTTGATTTCCTGGAACAGGTGGAAGACCTGACGTTTGGCGTTATAATTACCACGGCGCATCCGAAATACGCCGTCGAAGCGATTCGGATCGCGCAACCATGGTGGTATCTCGTCAAGCCGTACAGCGTCACGGATCTGATGGCGGCAGCCAATATTGCGGCCGATAAATTGTTCAATTCCGACCATCAGTCGATCATTATTCCCGACAGCAGAAAAGGCAATCAGGTGCTGCGCATCCGCGATATTGTCTATTGCGAAGCCGATGGCATTACGACCGATATTTTCTCGCTGCATAAAGATAAACTGGAACGGGTGACCGCATCCCGTACGTTGGGCGAATTGGAAAATGACCTTCCCCGTAAAATGTTCTGCCGCACCCACCACAGTTATCTGGTAAATATGTACCATATCGAACGCTACGAACGAACCGGACGCAATGGATTGATTTATTTGCCGGATGGCGCTTGTGTGTCCATTTCTGTACTTAAAATGGAGGCATTCGAACAACATTTAGCGGCTTTTTTTAAAAATTAACCGCAAATATTCTGCGTCTTGTTGCCTTTTTAATCGCCTATAGTTGGATTATAGGGTCAAAAAACTAACTTTGCTTATTATTTGACTTTACGATAAATCCCGCATGGAAAGGACCCGCTCCGCTACGTTAGATATTGCCATTGCTGCGGAACGACTCGCGGGCATTGTGCGCCGAACGCCCCTGATCCGCAACGCCAGTTTATCGCGGCACTACGGCTGTAATGTCTGGCTCAAACGTGAAGACTTGCAGGTGGTGCGCTCTTATAAATTGCGCGGCGCGTACAATATGCTGAGCCAGTTGGCCCCCGAAGATTTGGAGCGCGGGGTCGTATGCGCCAGTGCAGGCAACCATGCCCAGGGTTTTGCGTATTCGTGTAAAAAACTGGGCGCTCACGGCGTCATTTTTATGCCCGTGATTACGCCACGCCAGAAAGTGTCACAAACGCGCATGTTCGGCGAACATTTTATCGAAATAATCCTGGTGGGCGACACCTTCGACGATTGCGCCGCCGCCGCTAAGCGGTACACGCAAGAACATGAATTGACCTTCATTCCCCCGTTCGACCACCCGCATATCATCGCCGGACAAGGTACGGTCGCCGTAGAAATTCTGGAAGATCTGTCCGTGGTCGACTTTTTATTCGTGCCGGTCGGCGGCGGCGGGCTAAGTGCGGGCACGGGGACGTATTTTAAAACCCATTCACCCCGCACTACGATCGTAGGCGTAGAGCCATTGGGCGCGCCTTCTATGTACGAAGCCCTAAAGACCGGTCATCCGGTGACGCTGGCTTCTATCGATCGATTCGTCGATGGCGCGGCTGTCAAGCGGGTAGGGGATTTGACCTTTAAAATTTGCCAGAAAGTACTGGATGATATGGTGCTCGTTCCGGAAGGCCGGGTGTGCCGAACCATCTTAAAATTGTACAATGAAGATGCGATTGTGGCCGAGCCAGCCGGCGCGCTCAGTATCGCGGCACTGGAAGAGTACGCCGATCGCATTCGCGGGAAAAACGTGGTTTGCGTGGTATCCGGCTCCAATAACGATATCGACCGGATGCCGGAGATCAAAGAGCGTTCGCTGCAATACGAAGGGTTGAAACACTATTTCCTGATCCGGTTCGCGCAGCGCCCGGGCGCACTGAAGGAGTTCGTAAACAATGTATTAGGCCCGAATGACGACATTACGCGGTTTGAATACATGCAAAAAACCAACAAGGAAACCGGGCCTGCCTTGGTCGGGATAGAACTCCAGCAAAGAGCCGACTACGACGTGCTGCTCGCCAATTTGAAGCGCTGCCAAATCGATTATTCCGAAATTAACAAAGATGATAATTTGTTCGGGTACCTGATCTAATGGCCTTTTGTCTGATTTTAACCACGGTAATTCCCAAAGGACACCTGCTCTGCCTTAAAATCCAGCGCAGGCCAGTCCACTAAAATCGCCTCGATCAGGGACAGTTGTTTTTGCGCAAAAGCCTGGTATTCAGGCGTATCCCGATGAAAAGGCCGATGACCGGCAGCTGCGCAGATGCGGCCAATTTGCTGATTCAGTTGCTTGGTTTTTGCTGAAAAATACGTTTCCTCGAAATGTTTCCAGACATAAGCGACCGCAGCCTCGGACGGATGCAGCATATCGGTGGCGTAAAAGCGATAATCGCGCAAATCATCCAGTAATAGTTCATACGCCGGGAAGTAATGCACAAAAGGCAGTTGTTCGCACAGCGCCGCACAGGCCAATACCAGCGTCGCTTTGCTGCGTTGATTGGCGATCATGCCTTGTCGTACATGCCGTACCGGACTCACGGTGAGGATCACCTGCAAATCAGGCAGCGCTGTTTTTAATTGCTGTAAAACGGTCGTGTAACGCCGGGTGATGTCGGATACAGACAGCCGGCTTGCGGTGAATTGGTGTATCGGGACTTTGTGATTATTAGCCACTACCTGCCCGGTCTCTTGCGACGTAAAAATATCGGCCGTACCAAAAGTGAGCAACAACCGGTTGGTCTGTTGCAAAAATGCCGTAGCGTCCTGGTACGTGGTATTGATCTGTTGAAGGGCCGTCTCGCGTACGGGCGAAGAAAACTGCCCATGGTGCGCCCAACTGTGCCACAGTCCGCCATAATTGAATAATTCGGCGGTTTGAAAAGGTCGATCGCCGGCCAGCAGGCGCTCCAGACAATCTGCCATTGAAATCGGGTTGTACACAATGCCAAACGGATGCTGGTACACCGGAAATTTTTGCGCGCGCAGTTGCCGGCCGATATGTTCCGTAAAACACGAGCCGATCAGCAAGGTCTGATCGGTATGCTGCAACGTAAACGATGCGCGTTGAACGGGAATCGGAGTGCGAAAAATATCCATGATAAGTCAATATCGGCCAGAAAACCGCTCAAAATACGGGTTTATACGGGCACTTTAGGACTTTTCAAACAACCATTCGATCGCTTTCGGGAATTCCTGCCCCCAACGCTCTTCATTGTGGTGGCCCTGTGGATCGGTTTCCAGGCGTAGCTGTAGTTTATCGGCAGGGTAACCGCGTTTGCCCATCGTTTCGATAAAACGTTTGGAATTTGCCAGCGTACCAGCGCCTTCTTTTGCGCCGGTGTACAGGTATATTTTGGTCGTTTGCAAGGTGGAAAAATGCACAGGTTCCAGATATATCCGCGGTGAAATCCACAACGAAGGCGAAAAAATCATAAACTTGGAAAACGTATCCGGGAATAAAAAACCGGCATAAATACTGATCAGTCCACCCATGCTGCTACCGCCGATACCGGTATTGGAGCGATCCGACAACGTGCGGAAGTTGTTGTCAATGTGCGGTTTAAGCGTTTCCACCAGAAAACGGGCATAATCGCGACCCAAACCGCCACCCCAGCGTTGGGAATCGTAAGGAGAATATTCACGGATGCGTTGCTGGCCGCCGTGATCGATGGCCACTACAATAAAATCACCCAGCCCGCGCCCGGCCAGTGCCGCCAGTTGGCGGTCTACGCCCCAGGTGCCAAACGGTGCGTCGTCTTCAAAAAGATTCTGTCCGTCCTGTAAATACAGCACCGGATACCGGCGCTCGCTTTGCGTGTAGTTCCACGGCAATAGGACGGAAATGCGCCGCCGGCTGCCCAATTGCGGAGCATTAAAACGCTTGGCGACTACCTGAATAACGGGGTAAAACGTTGGATTGTACCAGTTTTGATGCTGTTTCCAGTTGGGCACCACGTCGGCCACTTTCCCTTTGGGGATTTCCATGCGGCGATTGACGGGCGGGCGTCCATCGGTGCCTAATTCTTCGGCTTCCCAGCCGCCTTTCACGTATTTATATTCAAAGGGCTCGTCTACATCGGGCACTTCCTGAAATGTATATTGATAACGCCCATCCTTGACTTTCGTCATTTTAAAACGCGCATCGCTGGTGACCCAGCCATTAAAGTTACCGGTCAAAAAGATGGGTCGCGCGTCGTCGTTGGGCGTAAAAAGATCAAGGGTCAGCATAATATCAAAATATCCTGCCTCCTAAAGAAGGCGGATATATAGCAGTGGGCTTCAGTTAATTACGAATTAAAAATTACGAATTACACAAGGTGTTTCAGACCTTACAACAGTTCGAATTTAGCAAAGTTGGCAGTCAAACAAAGTATTGTTTAATCCGGTTCACCGGTTTCATGGGCCGCAAAAGTATAATACCTGGCGGTAAGTCAAATTTCTAGCCAAAAATAAAAAAGAGCGGTCGCCTGGTCGTGGCAAGGAGTGGGCAAAACCCGTTTACCCGGCAACCAGGCGATCCCGCTCTTTTTGAAAGTTTAGAATGAAAATCAGGGCTTTATGCAACCGACCGCGTCAAAAAACGCCAGATCAGATAGGCCGGGGCTATGTGCAAAAGATTAATGGCCATCGCCATGGAAATCGGCACATTGGGAATGGCTAAAAACGGATTGGCGAGGGTCAATACAAAAACAACCATGCACACCCAGGTAAATATCCGGGCCGGGTTTTGGGTGAAACGCGCCAGCAATAAGAAAATTACGGTGGCAATAGCGAGAAACATGACCGTGCTGATTGCTACGGCAACTACATTGATCGGGTCGTTGGCCGGCCCTACGCCGATGTGCGGATCAATCAGTTTGGCCGAAAAAAGAATGAAAAAAAGTACCACATTTACCACTGTAGCAATACCAATTGCTTTGCCTGCTTCCAGCAGGATTTTGGAATAGTTTACATTTGTAGTCATGACAACATTCGTTTTGTGTAGTGTATAATAAAGATTTTAATTGTTAGTGTTGAAACACGGAGAGACTGTTTAAAAAAGTGTGTCAAAGATACAGTCTAAAAAATTGAACTTTGCGGATGGCAAAAATTACATCAAAGATTAAACCTGCTCCCTTGTTGGAGCCATTTGATTACGCTGGTTTTGAACAGGAAGCGATTGATCGTTTATATCAAGGGGACGGTCTGGTTGGTGTGCAGGGGGTATTGACAGGCTTGATTCAACGGCTGGTAAATGCTGCGCTGTCCGGCGAGATGGCAGGTCACCTCAAGGATCAACGTTTAGGGGGAGCGTCGAATCGTCGCAACGGATACACGTCCAAGAAGTTGGACACGGAGTTGGGTCCGGTTCAGATATCTCCGCCTCGCGATCGTGCCGGACAATTTGAGCCGCAATTAGTGGGCAAATGGTCGCGTCAATTAGGTACGGGTCTGGACAAACAGATACTATCGATGTACGCCAACGGGAGCAGTTACAGCGATATTCAGTTGCACCTCAAGGAGTTGTATGGCTTGGACTATAGCCCTTCGTCCATAGTTGAGGTAACCGAGCAAGTTTGGGGCGAGGTTATTTCGTGGCAGCAACGGGCACTGTCGTCTTTTTACGTGGCGATATTTTTAGATGGGATGTATTTCACGACCCGCGAAGGGGGTAAATCTTGCAAAAAGGTGATTTACTCGGTGTATGGGGTTGATTGCGACGGCCAGCGGGATGTGCTGGGTATTTATATGCGGGAATCAGAGGGGGCCAACCAGTGGGGTATGGTGCTGGAAGATTTGCGCAAAAGAGGGGTTGAAGATGTGCTGTTTTTCTGTATAGACGGTTTAGCGGGCTTCAGCGATGCTATTTTGGCGGTTTTTCCGCAGTCGTTCGTACAACGGTGCATCGTACACATGATTCGCAGCAGCACCCGCTT
>JBBRDQ010000039.1:0-27873 GCA_038203695.1 Chitinophagales bacterium | reverse complement strand
CCGCAGCGAACGCGAAGAAGCGGCCGTGCATTTTGAGTTGCGCAAAATTGCCGATAACCCGACCGTACACCATTTCCGGGCGCAATCGCTGTACCGGATCTTGTACGACCGCACGCCGCAGTATATTTATAAATTGCGGTTGGCGGAGCTGGAGGCGTAATTACTTTGGAATGAAAACATGTAGTTTCGATTATTAAATATTTGATAGTCAATTGTTTAGTGACGGGGTGATGAGGAGTCGCCCCGTCACTTCCCTTAACCTTGGCAAAGGTTTGTATGCTTTCCCGTCTTATTGACCTACCTTTGTGCCGCTTTTTCAACAAGTATATTTTCTGAAAATAGCGCTCTAACCATCACCGTTTCTAAAACGGTCAACGCACAACGCTTTTCATGCAACCAAAAGAATTTTTGCGCAAACTTGGCCTGAAAACCAAGAATCCCGGTACCTGGACCGGCCAAAACGATATTTCCGGCAGTCGTCGCACCATTGAATCGTATTCGCCGGTAGATGGCGCTTTTATCGGAGCCGTCACCGTCACTTCACGCGAACAATACGACCAGGTTATCCAATCCGCCGAACAAGCCTTCAAGATATGGCGCGAAATGCCTGCCCCGAAACGGGGCGAGATCGTGCGTCAATACGGCGAAGTGCTGCGCCAGTATAAAGATCCGCTGGGTCGTCTGGTGAGTTATGAAATGGGCAAAAGCCTACAGGAGGGCTTCGGCGAAGTGCAGGAAATGATCGATATCTGCGATTTTGCGGTTGGTCTTTCCCGCCAGTTGTACGGCCTGACCATGCACTCCGAGCGCCCATCGCACCGCATGTACGAACAATGGCATCCGCTGGGTATTGTCGGCGTTATTTCAGCCTTCAATTTCCCGGTAGCCGTCTGGTCCTGGAATGCCATGCTGGCACTGGTATGCGGCGACGTATGTGTCTGGAAGGCTTCGGAAAAAACACCTTTATGCGCCGTGGCTTGTCAATTATTGTTGAATAAAGTGCTGAAAGCCAATGAATTGCCGGAGGGGATCAGCAGTATTATCAACGGGGATTACCGGGTTGGTGAGTTCATGAGCAAAGATGGCCGGGTGCCATTGTTGAGCGCTACCGGCAGTACGCGCATGGGCAAGATCGTCGGCAAAACCGTAGCCGAGCGCCTCGGCCGCTCGCTGCTGGAATTGGGCGGCAACAACGCTATCATTATTACGCCTTCCGCCGATATGAAGATTGTACTGACCGGTGCAGTATTCGGAGCCGTCGGCACTGCCGGTCAGCGCTGTACATCCACGCGGCGCCTGATCATTCACGAAAGCGTCTACGAGCAGGTGAAAGCAACCTTGGCCAAAGCCTATTCGCAATTGCGCATCGGCGATCCGCTGGACCCGAACAACCACGTCGGACCCCTGATCGACAAAACGGCGGTAGAACATTATCTCCACGCCATCGGCGAAGTGAAGAAAGCCAAGGGCAAATTTGTGGTGGAAGGCGGCGTGCTGGAAGGCGCGGGTTATGAAAGTGGTTGTTATGTCAAGCCTTGTATCGCCGAAGTCGAAAATCACTGGGATATCGTGCAGCACGAGACGTTTGCGCCGATTTTATATGTAATGAAATACAATACCATCGAAGAAGCCATTGCGCTGCAAAACGGCGTGCCACAAGGCCTGTCTTCCGCGATTATGACGACTAATCTGCGCGAAGCGGAACGCTTCCTGTCGGTAGCCGGCTCCGATTGCGGCATTGCGAATGTCAATATCGGCACCTCGGGCGCCGAAATCGGCGGGGCATTCGGGGGCGAAAAAGAAACCGGCGGCGGTCGCGAATCGGGTTCGGATTCCTGGAAAGCGTACATGCGTCGCCAGACCAATACGATCAACTACTCGGAAACGATTCCGCTGGCACAGGGGATTAAATTCGATTTTTAGGCTGTTTGCCACTACATCACCGTAGCAGTTTCACATAGGCCACACAGCAAGAATTATATCTGTGTGGCCTATGAAACTGCTATCTGCGCGATGGAGTAAAAATTAAATCCCGCACTTCCATCCATGCAAATCCCAGCAGATTTTCTCCTTTCCACGGGTGCGGATTTTCAATCGCAGGATCATTTTTAGCCAGCCCGATCCCCCAGATACGGTCTGTCGGACTGGCCTCGACCAACACACGATCGCCGGTACCCAATAAGAAGGTTTTTAGCGCCGGATGTTGGGGAAATTTGTGATAATCCAGGGAATGTCGTAGTTCATGAATTTTCCTTTTTGAGTTGTGCGCGAATTTCGGCCAGTGTGCTGTCTTTCAGTAACTTACCATCGACGAAAACCGGTTGTAGAAGGCCCGTTTTGGCTTCTTCCCAGGTACAGTTGTCCTGTAAAACGAGTTGCCCTGCTGTATTGCGAATCACCCGCAACAAACCGCGTGCGCTGCGTTTCGCGCCGTCGTCCGTCTTCGGATCTTTAAAAATAGCCCGGCCGACCCCGTTCACTTCGCCATACGTCGCCTTCATGGCAAATCCGAATGTATCGCGGGTCACGTATTGATAGGTGTATGCGCCAATGCCGAACACGATATTTCCGGAGGCGAAACCTTTGGTAATCAGCCCTTCGCAGATATTTTTACAGCGTTCCAGCGTAATACTGTCGCCGTAAATCACGCCGATGTGCGGATCGAGCAATTTGAAACCCTGCGCCGTGATGACACCGCCAAAAGTTTCCCACAGACATTCCACCGCGCCCTTGTATTCGGGGCTGTCCACCGGCGCATCCGGATCGCCACAGATAATGTGCACCGGATCGCCGGAATCGGGACGGATCACCACCTTGCCATCGCGTTGTAAAATATTGCTTTTCAGCGCAGGAATATATTCCGTGATGACCTGCCAGAAATCCCAGGTGTCCGATACGATCGATACGATACCCTTTGGGTAGACAGTTTCAATCAAACGGCGAAAAGTGCCGATCTCATCGTCCTGCGTACCCATGCACATGACGGAGTGCTCGGTGGCGGGTACACTGCCGCCTACCAGTTCTTTGGTTGCATCGGCACCGTAGTATTCCTCCAGAAAATCGATGGCCGGGATTGAATCAGTACCGGTAAAACTCAGCAGATGGCCTGCGCCGCTCATCATCGCCGGCTCCAGTCCGCCCATGCCGCGAAAACTGAAATCGTGGCCCTGCCAATGGACGAACTCCGGGTCGGTGCCGGTTTTTTCGGCGTAGGCATCCAGCATTTTGCGGTATTCGGCAGCTGTAGTAGCGCTGGTGCACGGCAACCACAAGGCAGCCGACAACAGTGTTTCCAGAAAATTGGTCAACCAGAAAAATGCAGGCAGTGTATTGTGAATGGTAAACATCGGCACGCGCATCGGCACACGGGTTCCTTCGGCCAAAGCGCGAATTTCGAGGGGTAAATAACCCAGATCGTGTAAATCGGCAATGTGCTCGTACGTAATGGCACCCGGCCCGAGGTAGGATTCGATACGGCGTTTGTATTGCGCTAAAACCTGCGCTTTCGGCTGTTTGAAAAAATGCTGGTCAAAATCTGCGATCAGGTATTTTTTGATCGCATATTGCAACCCAAAAAACACGACGCTTTCAACGCCGTCCATGCGGCTTTTACGCGGGGTAAGATTGGCATACACCAGGCTGGTGCCAACGGGGTATTGACTGCGGTGATCGACTTTATAACCGTCGGTGAAATGGATAGGATTCATTTGTATCAGTTGTTGAAGTTAAGTTTGGTGATTTTTACCTGCTCGGTGGGAGCGCCGTCGTAGAAAGAATCGGTGGTAAAAACCTGTTCAAAATGTGCGGTCAATACCGCAGTGCCTTTGCTGAAAATGCCGTGACTTACGGCGAGATACAGCCGGCCGGCATTTTTGGCTTTCAACGCTTCCGCTAACTGGATAAAAGTGCCGCCACCATCGCAGATGTCATCCACGATCAGGCAATCGGCCCCTTTTAAATCGTCGGCGAATACTTGCGCTCCCGACAAACGGCCGGTGCGCACGTCGCGCATTTTATCGCATTGTACTACCCGCCCCCAGGAAAGCGCCGCCGCCAGATGGTGAATTTTTTTGGCCGAACCGGCATCCGGC
Organism: Chitinophagales bacterium; assembly: GCA_038203695.1. Classification (GTDB taxonomy): domain Bacteria; phylum Bacteroidota; class Bacteroidia; order Chitinophagales; family Saprospiraceae; genus M3007. Next base: position 23,782 of record JBBRDQ010000039.1, on the reverse strand, counting down.
GCTACCAGGGTCAGCTGGTTTGCATCGGGCAGTTGGCCGATCACATCCTGGATGAAAATGTGGTTAGATTGTGGCCGGCAACGGTCCAGCAACGCCGGCACTACTTCCGAATGCGCATCGAATACCGTGACCCGGCTAAATCCGGCAGTATTAATCAGGGTTGTAAACACCTTTGCACTCAGCGGTTCGCCCGGGACCATGATCCGGTCCTGTCGTGCCGCCGGAAAGTAGGGGATGAATAAGGAAATATCCTGAAACCCCAGGCGCATCAGCGCGTCCTGCGCCAGTAAAACCAACAGTATAGCATTGCCAGACCGCGCCTGTACCGTAATACACACCGGCGTTTCGGACGGTACTGTGGATTCCAGCATTGCCGGACTGATTTTAATATGCGCCTCTCCGCCGTTGAAAATAAAGGTTTCGTGGGGAATGGCTGGACGCAGTGTCAGCGCTGGAGAAAGATTGAGGTATTTCATTTTGTGTAATTTTAACGCAAATATAGGGGTGGATAAAACTAACCTGCAAATTTATTTGCGTAAAATTTACACAAATTAAATTATGGCATGTTTAATCATTTGATTTCAAACACAAAACCGATTTTTTTCAGGTTTTTAAATTTTTCCACCTCGAAGCGAAAGAGGGTTCCCGGCCGCCCTTTTTGTCCGCTGTGCTGCACCGTGGTTTCGGTCAGGATCCCAAAACTGAGAAATTTTTTGCGGAAATTGCGCCGGTCGATACGCCGGTTGAGGATAGATTCGTACAGTTTTTCCAGGTCGGAAAAGCGAAAATCGGTATCCAGTAAATTCAGTCCGATGGGCTCATAGGTCAATTTTGCCTGGAGTCGCTGTAAGGCATACGCTACGATATCGGCATGATCGAACGCCAGTGCGGGTAATTTGGCATAAGGGAACCAGCGGACTTCTGCAGCATCGCTGGCCGCTGCCAACTCGAATTGTGCGGGATTGACCAGGGCAAAATACGCCACCGATACCACCCGGTTGCGTGGATCGCGCGCCGGAGCGCCAAAGGTGTACAACTGTTCCAGGTACGTAATACCGGCACCGGTTTCTTCTTGTAGTTCGCGTTCGACGGCTTCTTCCAGGGATTCTGCGGGCAAGACAAAGCCGCCCGGCAACGCCCAGGTACCCGCAAAAGGCGGAATGCCCCGGCGGATTAGCAGCAACTGTAATTGCTGTTCCACATAACCGAATACTACGGCATCGACGGCTAATTGAATGGGTGTTAACATACCTGCAAAGGTGTAAATCCTGGGCGGATTTTGTGGTATACAAAGTCAGGAATCGGCGTATTTACCGGAGCGCTGCACCAAACACAAAGCGATTTTCACTGTTACTATGCAGGAAGTCATAATTCCCAAAACCAAACGTTTTTCAAATGAACTACTTTTTTGGGCAGTTTACGTTAAGTTTGTCCTTGCAATTCACATAAACATGAAAAAATTACTTTTTTGGCTGCTGCCCGCGGTGGCCTGGTTTGGCTGCAAAACACCACAAAAAGCGGCCTACACCCCGGATCAGATTGTTCCCACGGAAAATTCAGTACTCTGGAAAATCACGGGTAACGGCCTGAAAAAACCTTCCTATTTGCTGGGCACCATCCACCTGATTCCCAAAGCCGACTTCGAACTGACCGAGGCTACCCGCAAAGCGCTCGACAATTCGCAGCGGGTCACGTTTGAGATCGACATGAAAGACATGACGAATATCAGCGCGCAGATGAGTCTGATGATGAAAGCGTTTATGCCCAATGGTACTACGCTGAAGACGTTGCTACCGGAAGCGGATTATGCTTTTGTGCAGTCCAAACTAAAAGAGAAAGGGCTGCCCGGTGGTATGCTGGAGCGTATGAAACCGATGTTTGTGAGTATGATGTTTGCCGATGGTGGTGAAGAAGGCGGAACTATGAATGAAAAAATGACTTCGGTAGAAATGGAAATTTACCGGATCGCTCAGCGCCGGAAACTGGAATCGGCCGGGCTGGAAACGATCGCGTACCAAATGGCCATTTTCGATAGTATCCCGTATGAAGCCCAGGCCAAAATGCTGCTGCAAAGCCTGCGTGACGCCGATGCTGCGGTTGCCGACGACAAAACGGAAGGCCCCGGCGAACTTGAAAAGATGTTGGAAATGTACCGCAAGCAGGATATTACTGCCATGCAATCCATGATTTCGACCGATGATTCCGGCATGAGCGCCTACGAAGATATACTACTAGGCAAACGCAATCGCAACTGGATCAGTGTAATGGGCCGCATGATGCGCGAAAAACCGACGCTTTTTGCCGTTGGTGCCGGGCACCTTGGCGGCAAAGGCGGGGTTATTGCGCTGTTGCGGACAGCGGGATATAGAGTCGATGCGGCACAGTGATTAATGGATAATGATTAATGGATAATGGATAATGGTTAACGGTGAATGCTTCAGCGCTCGATGGTGAAGCATTAACCGTTAATCATTAACCATTATCCATTATCCATTAATTTTTTCTTCCCCGCATAAAATAATCCAGCCCTGCTTCGTCGATCACGCCAAGTAGACCGGACTCGTCGCCCACGCCGATAATTCCATTGCCTTGCTGGCGAATTAAAAAAAAGATCTGTTGTAAGGATGTAGTCGGGTGTACTACCTCGGTGCGTTGCATGTATTGCAATACGGAGGCCGACAGATCGCGTTTCTGTGCGGCTGCCCGTACTTCGCTTTCTTCCAGCATACCGACTAAATTGCCCGACAGGTCAAATACCAGAAAATGACGCTCCAGGCTATGGTGCAACAATTCGATCGGTGTTTGCATCCAGTCGTTGGCACTCAGGCGGGTATATTGCCGGCGCAGCAAATCACGGGCAGTAAAACGCCCGAGCACGTCATCGAGTTGCACCATCGCACTTTCGTTCCGGGCCGTTACGAAAATAAAAAAGCCGATCAATAGCAGCGATTGCGGACCTTTCCACAAACCCAGCAAGACAAATAATACCGCCAGCACTTGTCCGGTGTAAGCCGCCAGCCGCGTAGCCTTTACCCGGCCCAGTCGCAACGCGAGTACGGCGCGAAATACCCGTCCGCCATCCATGGGAAAGGCCGGGATCAGGTTGAAGAGTACCAGCATCGTATTCATTACCACTAAAGTAAGCAGGAAAGAAGGGATGGGTGGAAGACTCATCTCATCGTCGATCAGAATGTTGCTACTCGATTTTTCACCAAAGAAATTAAAATACTGGACGAGCGATTCCCACGCTTGTTGCAGGCTGATCGTAAAAATTTGCCAATGTTCCGGTTCTAAAAGCAGGCTGCTGATTGCCATAATTACCGCTACGATCACGACATTTACCAATGGACCGGCGATCGCCACCAGAATTTCCTGCTGCGGTTGTTCGGGCATTCTTTCCAGTCGGGCGATCCCGCCGATAGGCGTCAAAATAATATCGCGGGTCTGTACGCCGAAACGCCGCGCCATGATGGAATGGCCGTATTCATGCAACAACACACAGGTAAACAGGGCCAGCAGCGCAGCACCCACAAAAGCCGTTTCAATCCAACTAAAGCCACTTTGATAAAATGTAATGGCCGGAAAGAGTAACACCAAGGCAAAACTCCAGTGCAAAAAAACCGGAATACCTAACCAGGTAAATATTTTAAGCGAACTGCCCATATTTATTAATTGATCGTTTTTGAGGATATGACATTTTTTGGGTGAAAGTAACCCTTACTGTGCTTCCGGTTTTTGCGCCATCATGATATACTGATAATCCAGCGCCTCTTTGTCAATTTTAGTGATCTTAAATCCCGCAGCCACCAATTCCCGTTCTACCTGACTGGTGGCCACGCGGAACTGATCGGGTGGACCTACCGGAAGATTATTCTTTTTGAAGTCGATGATCAGTACACGTCCGCCCGGCACAATTCCTTTAGAAAGCAGTTTGAGGTATTGCACGCGATTTTCGATATAGCCGTAGGTATTAACAATGATTACTGCGTCGACTTCGTTGGGTTTCAGACAAGGGTCATTTACTTTGGCTAGCCGTGTTTCGAAGTGACCACGGTATTTTTCCGGCAATCGTACTTTTACACTGTCGAGGAACGAAATAAAGCGCTGATCAATATCAATGCCAATGACTTTTTCCGCCTTTGGCACCATCCGGAACGTGAAGTAACCCGTGCCGGCCCCGATATCCGCGACTGTTTTTCCTTGCAAGTCGCCTAATAATGAAATTACCATATCTGGTTTTTGCCAGATTCCGCGGTCTTTACTCTCAAAATCAGCGACCATGCTTTCAAAATTTCCTTCACCGGTTTTGGGTAAAGTCATTTGGTCGGAATCGGAGGAAACCAGGGTGGGTTTCTCCCGTAGTAGGGTAGACGTATCGGAATTTTGCGTCGTTTGCGGACCACAATTCGCCAAAGAAAGCAGGACCCATAGGGCCAAAAAGGAATTTAAAAAGCAGGAGCGCATAGTTAAGTGATTACAACAAGGCAAAGTTAGGGAAGTTCGCTCAATTGCCGGTCGTTGGCGGCCTGTCGGTAAAAAACTACCTTTGCGGGCGAAAAGAAATACTGGAGTGCCTTTTGTACCAAACAAGTTAATTTTTAATCAACTGCATTTGAAAACCCACCTATTACAATTAATTACCCCACAGCGACTCACTTTTGCCAGCGCCTGTCTGGTGGTGGTGAGTATGATATTTTCGCCCTTTCTGCTTTCCATCGGGATGTGGGGACTGGTCGGTGCCGCTTTGTGGCAAACTGCCTTTGTGATGCGGCAAAACGGGCAAAAAGTTTCCATTCTGCGCGTTTTAGGTCGTTCGTTCCAGCATTTTTTCGCACAGCGCAGTCTGGTGGCGCTATCGCTGTTGTTTTTAATTCCGGCGGTCAGTTTTTTCTGGTCGTCGGATCACGACTTCTGGCTGGAGCGCGTAGTCACCCGCATTCCTTTTTTTGTCCTGCCCTGGGCCTTTGCCAATTTACCCCGTCTGACCCGTTTCGAACATCGCTCGGTGCTTTATTTGCTGGTCTGGACGATGGTTATTTTTTGTATCGGCGTGGGGATTAATTTTGCGCTGCACCTGGAACCCATTCTCGATGGCCTGGGACATGGCCGCCCTGTACCGGTGCCGCGTAGTCACATCCGTTTTAACCTGATGCTGGCTACGGCCATTCTGGCGGGTGGATGGCTATGGCAACAACGCTTTTACCTGCGTTTTCCGCAGGAGCGCCGCTGGCTGGCCGTGGCCGTGATTTTCCTGTTTTTTTTCATCCATGTACTGACCGTGCGCAGCGGTATTGCGGCATTGTACACCGCGTTGTTTTTTTCGGTAGCGCGGTTTATCTGGCGTACCCAACGCTGGAAAATAGGTCTGGCCGCCCTTTCCCTGATCGTCATTACACCCATCGTCGCGTATCTTACCTTGCCGAGTTTGCAGGAGCGGATCGGTTACATGATTTTCGACTGGCAGCAATATAAGAGCAATAGTGGCGACGATTATTCCGATGCCGAACGCTGGATTTCGTTGCAGGCGGGACTGCAATTGTGGCAGGAGCATCCGCTATTAGGTGTGGGTACCGGCGACTTACCCGCTGAGATACAACGCGTGGTCAATGTGCGTTTTCCCAATTATACCGTCGAACCCAAACTACCGCACAACCAGTTTATCTATATTCTGTCCGGGACCGGTCTGCTGGGTTTGCTGTTCAGCCTGGTGGCATTTTTTAGTCCGATTATCATTGGGCCACAGCGGCATTTTTACTTGTTCGCCGTTTTTCAGGTGATGGTATTGCTTTCTTTTTTGGTAGAATATACCGTCGAAACCTCCCCTGGTGTGGCCTATTACCTGTTTTATACCCTGTTTTTCCGCACTATGGCCAGGGTAGAATTTGCGGAAAAAGAAAAAGCGCGCCTTGCCGCAATCACCACCTAACCCGTCTCCTAATTTTGAACGCAAAGAAGTCATACGGACAACATTTTTTAAAACACGACAGCATTGCCGAACGCATTGCCGACAGCCTGCTTTTGGCGGGTCCTACGGGAAAAGTGCTGGAAGTAGGGCCGGGCAGGGGTATGCTCACCAAACAACTGCTGGCACACCCGGAATACGCAACCTATGCCGTAGAAGCCGATCACGACATGGTGGCTTACCTGCAGCAAAACTATCCGGATATCACGCCGCGCCTTATCTTTAAAGACTTTCTGGATTTTGATCCGGCAACTACCTTCGGGACCGACCAGTTTTGCCTGATCGGCAATTTTCCTTACAATATCTCCACGCAGATCGTTTTCAAAATGCTGGATTACCGCGACCAGATCCCGGAAATGGTGGGCATGTTTCAGAAAGAAGTAGCCGATCGGATCGTGGCCAAACCGGGTTCAAAAGTGTACGGCATCACCAGTGTGCTGGTGCAGCCTTATTATACGACCCAACACCTGTTCAATGTCGAACCCGGTTCCTTCATCCCGCCGCCCAAGGTAATGTCGACCGTCATCCGGCTGACCCGCAAGGAAAATACCGTACTCGACTGTGACGAAGCACTGTTCAAAACCATCGTCAAAACCGCCTTCAACCAGCGCCGTAAAATGCTGCGCAATACCCTCAAACCATTTTTTCCACCAGAACAACTGATGGAGGATCCCTACTTTCAAAAACGTCCGGAAGACCTGGGCTGGGAAGAATATGTAGCATTGACAAAAAGAGTAAAAATAACCCATAACCCGTAATTCTTTAATGAAACCAACCTATTACGACCTGGTCTATGCTGTGGTGAAACAAATACCGCGCGGACGCGTGACGAACTACGGCGCTATTGCGGATTTTCTGGCGCTTGGCTCGGCACGCATGGCCGGTTGGGCCTTGAATAATTGCAAACCCGGCGATGGCGTACCCGCACACCGCGTGGTCAATCGCATTGGTGAGTTGAGTGGACGCGTACACTTCCCTACGCCCACCATGATGCAGCAGTTGCTGGAAAATGAAGGCGTGGCGGTAGACAACGACCGCGTAGTCGACTATAAAAAACTGTTTTGGAGCCCGGCCGAGGAATTGGGCGAGGATTGGGAAGCGTTTTAGAAGGGCTTGCTGATGTCGATGATTTCACTGCCTTCCGGCGGATTGAACCACCAGCGGGCCGTTAGTTCAAGCGATCCATTATTGTATTTGCGCAGACTGGTCAGTCCGATATCGTAAGAAAGCGCAATAAATAAATTGGAGGTCGCCTGCAGACCTAATAATACATCGATGCTTTCGCCTGCCCCCCCCACATCGCCTCCAGTGCGATACGTCATACCGGCCAGTATTTGATGATCGTATTCCAGATTGACGTTCAAATCTGCGTCAAAAGGGGCAAATGCAGCATATTTTATTAAAACCTGTGGTGTAACCGTAAATTTGGATTTGTTGTTAAGCGTAATGCCGCCCATGGCATTGTAGTGCCTTTTTTCGCGGGAGAATACCGAACCGTAGTCTGCAAAATCAATATTGTTTTCGATAAGCCGCGGCACGGCAAAACCCATATACCAGGAGTTCGATTGAAAATAAAATCCCGCTCCGATATTCACCGCTCCTTTGCCTTGCGCTTCGGTCGGGATGGCCTGATCAGTACTGATCGGCAAAGTGCCGGCCAGGCGTTTATCCGTCCAATCCTGATTATACTGCCGGTATCCAATTTTAAAGCCGAAGGACATTACAGCACCGCCCCGCATGGCAATCCGGTAACTGGGATTAACATCTACCGTGAAAGTCTTGGTAATCGCCTGCGTCGTATTGACAATATTTGCCCCGAACCCAAACCGATGTTTCCAGAAAGCCTGGCTGTAATTAATGCCTTGCATCTTCGGTGCGCCATCCAGACCCATCCACTGATTGCGGTATAAAACACTCAACGTGGGCGAGATGAAACTGCCCGCATATCCGGGATTATAGGCCAGTTTGTTGAACATAAACTGGGTATGCAGCAATTCCTGCTGGCTGTAGGCTGTGTTCGACAGCATAAGCGCAAAGCAAAACAGGTAGATCTTTTTCATCATTCGCAGTGGTGTGAAATCGGTTGCACTATTTTTACAAACTATTGAAAATCAAATTTTTAACGGTATAAAAGCAAATCGTCGCTACCGTTGGATAATAACAAATCCTGTGCGCATCGCGCTGGTCGGGGTCAATTGCACGATAAAATAGTACGTCCCGGCCGGCAATTCCTGTCCCTTGTATTCACCGGCCCAGGGCTGGGTATTCTTGTAAGGACTTGCGTGAAAAACCAGGTCGCCCCAGGAATTGAAAATCCGCACATCGCTGCCCGCTCCATCCGTACCTTCCAGGCAACTGATCGAAAAGACATCGTTCACATTGTCGCCATTCGGGGTAATAATCGTCGGGATCAGGCAACTATCGGCCGAACCGGTAATGAAAAAGACGTTTTGCCGCACGCACGATTCTCCGGCCGGACAGAGCAAATTGCACACCTCATAGGTCAGTCGATCCGTGCCGGAAAATGAAATCTGGGGTTGATAGGTGTAAAAACCTTCGTCTGGATTTTCAAAAACAGCCGCGTGCATTGGCGGCTCTACCACTGTAATGCTGTATTGTGGCGGTAAAATATCGTTGAGCAGTGCGTCGATACTGGTTTTTTGCCCGAAATCCAGCCGTAATGTATCGGGCAGCAACGTGGGGAATATATTGTAGTTGACTACTACCGTGTCGCGCGAACGCAAGCCGCACATATTATTATTAGTAATCCAGTAAAAGATATTCGGGCCGGGTTGCAGGTTGCACACCGTTGTATTCGTACCCGCTGGATTCGTGATATTGGCCAGATTGCCCAGGGCGCTCGACCACATGCCGGTCTCGTTGGTGTTAATAGCCAGGGCTTGCAACCCGGTACACGAATCATTGCTGCACAGGAACTGGTCTTCGCCCGCATACGGCTCCGTACCGATGACGCGCACCACCACACTATCTACAGAACTGCCGCAACCGATATCCGATAAGGTCCAGAAAAAGTAAAATAAACCTCCATTTGGCGGCAAACTGTCGACTTGTGTATTCGGATCGGAAGGGGTTTTGATGCTGATTTTCAGGGGAAAAGTTTGGGTGCCCGGCTGACTCCAGGAGCCGACACTGGTCTGGCCCTGGGTAGCGTGTAATTGTAGCGACCGCACAAAACAGGTGTCTATGTCGAATCCGGCCAGCGCTTTTTCAGCCGTAACCGCAGTTACTTTTACGGTATCGGAACTGTAATTCAGACACGCGCCATTAGAGATTGTCCATTTGAAATAATACGTCGTGCCCGCCATGCCGCCGGTTACGGCCGTAGAGTCGTTGCTTGGGTTGATGATCGTCGTGGTCGAAACGCCAACTTGTGACCACTTGCCCGATCCGATGGTAGGCTGTTGTGCATTCAGAATGATCGGCTGGTTGTTCAATACACAGGCCGGGAAATCGAGGCCGGCGAAGGCGGTGCTGTTCGGGATAATATCTGCTTTGACCTCGATTGTGTTGGAGCGCTCCGATATACAGCCGTTCAAAATGGCAACGACATAAAATTTGTTGATACCGGCCTGTAGTGTGCCGGCCAGATTCGTTGTCGAATAGGTGAGCGCTGTGGAAGGCAGCGCAAGCGGAACCCCCGTTTCTTCATTCACCCATTGATAACTGGCACCGCCGGTCCCGGTAGTGTCGCTCACCGATAAAGTAAGCGTGCCGGGTTGTTGCAAACAAAGCGGGGCAACCTGCAAAGCAAGCGGTTTTTTAGGCTTGGGTTTCACGACCACGACAATCGGCGCATCGCTGAAATCCGACTGGCAGCCATTTACTTTTACCGCTACATAATAGTTGCCGGAGTCAGTCACCTGCGCGTTCATAATCGACGGGCTCGCTTGTGTGGAAGTAAAAGTTCCGGGAATTTTTTTCCAGAAAAAAGTCTGGGTTGGCAGCGGATTATTCACAAAGAACTGCAAGGTCTCGCCCGCACAAACCGGCGAATTAGACAATCCTGTTGGCGGAGATGGAATCGGTTTAACCACTACAGTTACCGTGGCCGAGGAAGGAGACAAACACGAATCTATCAGCACTTGTACCGTATAATTTCCGGAATTCAAAAAAGATGCGCCGGGGATGGTCAAGTTCGGTTGGGTCGTTTCCTCGTATCCGCTGCCCGGTTTATTCCACTGGTAACGCACATACATGCCGTTGAATTCATTGGCATTCATTACCTGGAGAAAAATTGTTTCTCCGGCACAAATAGGTGCGGGTGGCGTGATAAGGGGCGTGTTGGGTCGATTTTGGGTGGTTAAAACGGTGGTTTGCGGAGCAGAGGAGCACCCCAGGGCATCGGTTACGATCAAGGTATAAGATCCGTTATTGCTTTCTTTAACATTCGGAATAACCGGATTGGGGTCAGAAGACGTAAACATATTAGGCCCTACCCAACTGTACATCAGCGGCAAATTACTAGAAGCGACCACCGATTGTAACATGGCATTGGTGTTACCAGGTGCACAAACCGGCGCATTGTTGGTAACGATAGCCGTAGGTGCCGGCACAGTTGTAACACTTACCGATGTGGTATCGGCGCAGCCAAAGGTCGTTTTGCCAATCACGGTATACGTACCCGGCAAGGCGTTTGGTACGACCGGATTTTGTGTATTGATGTTAAGTGCCCCCGGTCCGGTCCAGCGCCAGTTGAGTGGATTAATATCCGACGTGGCCGACAGGAAAAGGGTATCCACCTGGCAGATCGGGATATTGGCCGGTGCATTGATGTTCGGATAAGCCTGTACCTGCAAATTGAACGGATCGGATACTTCCGACAAACAACCGGATTGCATGACCTGTACGGTCCAGAACGCGTTGTTGGCCAGTCCCACATTGTATAAAGTGAGTGCATTGACGCCGATCAGGGTAATCGTGTCGATGATGGCGGCGGTATTCGACGAGTTCCAGCGGTATTCGTTGGCATTAGTCACGTTGCTGACCATGGTCACGTTGGCACCGGCGCATACCTGATTGTTACCCGTCAGAATAGGTTTGGCCGGACTGGCTTTGACCGTTACGGTGACGGTTACCGGCGTCGAATTACAGCCATTTACGGTCACTACCAGGGTGTAAATGCCGGCTTGTAACGCGGTTGCGCTGTTGGTCACCAGCGGATATTGGGCGCTGGAAGTAAACATAGAAGGGCCGCTCCAACTGTACGAAACGCCTGGCCCCGGTGTAGGAGAAGAGCAGCCCAGCGTGATGGGTTGACCGGTACAAACGGCTATTTGGGAGGTTTCCAGTATAGCGACCGGTTTTGGGGACACTACCACCATTACGACATTGGAATTAACCGAAATACAGTTATTGCCGGTTACCACGACATAATAGGCATACGTGCCGGCTGGCGGCTGGTTGATTGTCAGGGTAGGATCGGAGGTAGTAGCCAGGAAGGTACTGCTGCTCGGTTGGCCGCGATACCAATTGTACTGTACATTTTGTCCGTTGTAACTGGCGGTACCCAGCACAATATTATCGCCCGTACACAATTGCATCGCGTTTGCTGTCAACACGGGTGCATTCGGCAAACTCAGCAACGTCACGGTTACGGATGCGGAAGAAGTACAACCGGTAATACTGGTTATTTTGACCGTATAGGTACCTTCGTTAATCGCGGACGCATTGGGGAAATCCAGGTTTTGTGCAGTGGACATAAAATTATTCGGTCCCATCCACATATACGTGTACACATTATTGCCGGGGGCTGCGGGCGGATTAGCCAGTATTTGCAACAGGCCACCCGGACAAACAGCCTGATAGGAAGGTGCAGGGGCTGCCGTTTCTACCCGCACCAATGCCGAACACGAGGCTGAATTGCCGGCTGTATCGGTTACCGTCAGTGTAATCGGGTAGGTGTTGGGCGACTGAAAGCAAGTGAATGTTGCCGGTGAAACGCTGTAGGTCAGATTGGTACCGGAGCAATTATCCACGCTATTGTTATTCACTTCCGAAGGCTGCACGACGTAATTTTGAGTTCCCAGCGGATTGGCATAAATGGTCGTTGAAACACACTTGGCCACGGGTTTTACGGTGTCCCTTACGGTGAGTGTGTACGAGGTCATCCCCATATTATTGCTGGTGTCATTAACGCGGTATTTAATCGTATAAATACCCGGCGGCAAAGTGGCAGCCGTCAAGCCCCCGCTTAATAAACCGCTCTGTATCAGGGTAGTACCTTTGAAAATTTCGTAATTTACAATAGCGTATGTGTATTGCAAAACCGCCTGGATGCTGCTTTCTCCGTCCGTATTGCCAGGCAGCAGCGGATTGCAATTACTGATAAACTCGACATAATTGGCAGCATCGCGGTTGGCTTTGGCCACGATAACGGCGTTGTTGCCAGTAGCCGCCCAGGCATTGATTTGGGCGGCAGTAACCGGGATAGTAGTCTCATGAAAGGTGGTACATTCCTCTGTGTCCGTTCCATACGTCGTAGTGTCAAGAAATACATTGCCCTCTCCATAGATTTTGAAAAACTCGCCAATATCGTGGTTGTCCCCTAAATGTCGGATGGTTAATGTGCCGCTGGTTACTGCATTCGGGATTAGCGCACCGATAGTGAGTGTCTGGTCTTTCGGTACCAGCCCTGCATTAGCGTCGGATTCAAACTGAATGGTTTGAACTGCAGAAGCCTGATTGATCTGGCCTGAGAATCCACAATTATCGCTCATAGCCGGAAACGGCAGCACAACGGTCGCCAGACAGTTGGCAGCACCGACGTAAGCAGTCAGATTAGCCGGCGCAGCCACGTTAGGCGCTTGTGTATCCTGCACCACCACGGCCAGCGATTGCGTCGTCGTGTTGCCGGCGCAATCGGTTGCAGCGTAGTTGATGGTGTGATTGCCCGGTGGCAAAAAAGCCGTGCCCGCCGGTGGGTAAGGCAGGGTCGGACCACCGTCCAAACTATAGGTCAGGGTAATGGGTACTTCCTGATCGGCCACGTGATAGGACAAAACTGCCAGTGCGCGCCGGCCCACGCAGCTAGGAAGCGGATTGCTGGCATTGGCGCCACTTCCATTGGGACCGAGTTTAATGGTCAATTGGCCATCGGCCAGCCAAGCATTTAACTGATTTACCGGCAAGGAAAGAATGGTGGTACTGTTGCCGCACTGGACGGATGTTTTGGCGGTCAGCCCCAGAAAGGTATTGTTTTCTCCAATGATGCTGAATCGCTCGGATTCCATTTCGGAGTCGGCATTTTCCAAGATAATTTTCAAGGACGGACTGGTGCCGGTCGGGAACTCGACGGCAGGATTGGTCGGTGGTAAATTAGGTGATGCCCATTGAAAAACGACGGTATCCACCGGCACCTCACCAGGCATCGTAACACTTAAAGGGTCGGTACTGATTAATGCCACCGTATCGCGCAACACTACGTTGCTGATATTCGAAGAACATCCATCTCGTAACGACAAAGGCGCCGGGATAGTAACGGCAGTACCGCATTGACCGGCATCGTTGGCCAGGGTTATCGTCGCTGGTAACACCAGTTCCGGTCCCTGCGTATCGCGGATCTGAATGATCTGTGTGCCGGCCCGGGTGTTACCGCAATTATCAGTTGCCGTCCAGACACGCTGGATTTGATAATTTGTCCAGTGGTCGCAACTTGTAATATCAGGGTTGCGTATCGCCGTTTCGACCAATGCTATCGTAACATTGTCTGCACAATTGTCCGTAGCAGTAAAAGTTGAAAAGGCCGGGGCGGCGGGAATTGCATTGCATTCCACGGTAATATTAGCCGGTGTTCCAATCAATGTCGGCCGGATCGTATCTTGCACGTGCACATTCTGCGAGAACATACCGGTATTGCCGCACACATCCTGTGCGCGCCAGGTGAGCGTCCGGAGGTAGGTGTCGGTACAAGGTCCGGCTGTAATAATGTCGCTTATTTTTACCGGTGTGGTGACCGGCGAATTGCAGGCATCGCTCGCCGTAGGAACAGGTAAAACCGGATTGGTTTCACATACCGCCGTTGTATCCGCAAAACCCGTTAATACCGGCGGCAGGTTGTCGATAACCGAAATGATCTGGGTGGCGGTACTCGTATTTCCACAGCCGTCGGTGGCGGTGAACGTGCGTGTAATCATATAAGTATAGTGCCCGCAAACCGCAGGATCGGGATTTTGACCCGAAACAGTCTGCGTAGTTATCGAAGTCACATTGCTGCAAGCATCCGTAGCATTGATGCCCATACCCAGCGTTGGCACAGGGGGCAGGACAAAGGTGTCGCAACGAATCGTTTTATTGGCTGGAACTAAGGAAAATACTGGCCCGGTGGTATCGCGGATCTCGAAAATCTGTTGGGCAGTTACACTGTTACCACAATCATCTATAGCCGTGTAATTAACCAGGACATTATAATTTCCGGTACAACCCTGTGCAATGGTCTGCTTGGTAAAAGTCACTGTCGATGTCGCATCGCAGTTGTCTGAAACCGGGGCCACCGGTGTGGTTGGTTCAACCGCCGGACAATAAATTCGTACCGTTGGCAGGGCTCCAAAAACAGGTTTGGTATTGTCGACGATACTGAAACGCAGTTTTTTCTGACCGATATTGCCACACTGGTCGGTTGCCCGGAATGTGACATCGGCAAACCAGGTGCAGTTGGCCCCTTGCACGGTTGGATACGGACCGGTCCCAAAAGTCCCCGTGCCGTTTTGGCCGTCCGAAGTCGTCCAGGAAAAATTAGTCCAGGCAGCGGTGGAGCACTCATCGGTAAAAGCGGCGTTACCCTTTGCGTTTATCCAGGCTTGTAAAGCCGTATTGTCGTCGGCTCCGCCACATTCTTCCGTAATGTTTGTGCCGGTCACTACCGGCGGCATGGAATCGATCAGGGCAAAATCTGCAGTTCCGGCGGAGGTCGTAAAGTTGCAGGCGTCGCGGGTGAGAAACTCAACCCTTACAATACCTTTTACCTTGCCAACCATTTGACCGCCAACCGTTTGGGTTCCGCAACCATTTGCCAGCGAGGCAATAAAAGCAGCCGTAATCTGGGCCGAGTCGCGTACAAACCCATTCACTTTCATGGTATGGACGAGATTCGCATCCGGCGTACAAGAGTCGCGTACCACGGAATAGGCGCGCTGGTGAATCCATTGCGCCAGTTTGGCACTCGGAATACCTGCGGGCGTACAATAGACAATCGTATCTTTGGGCGCTACGGCTACGTACGGGGCATCCGTATCGGAGGTGGTAAAAATAGCCGTTCGGTTGACGTATAGACCACACCCATCGGTCGCCCGAAAAGTGACGGTGACGGTACTCGCGCAGCCCGGTGGGAAAGTGGGCGTATTGGACGTATAAGCACTAATACCCGAATCGTCGGTAGCGGTAAAATTGGCAAACTGCGTGGCCAGCCAGGCCGGATAAGCAGTAGCCAGTTGCGAACAAGGCGATGCGCCATTTACCGGCGACGACGTGACCACCGGTAAGGTCATATCCGCGTTGATATTAATCGTCTGGGTGAAAATGGCGGTATTTCCTGCCACATCCGTAGCCCGCCAAGTCCGTGTGAAAGAACCTGCCTGACAAGTATCCGGCCGGGATGATTCGACAAAAGTTCGGGTGATCATGCCCGGACAGTTATCGGTGACCGGGATCATCGGCGGAAGCGGTACCTGAATAATGGAATTGAACACCGTCACCGGATCTATGCCAGTGAGGTCGAATACCGGCGGGGTGACATCCAGGATGGAAACGGTAAAGAAAAAATTGGCCTGATGGCCCTGGTTATCCTTGACGAACCACACCACAATGAGATTGATGGTAGGCGCATCCCAGGCATCGGTAAATGCATACCCGGATTGGACCGGGTCGAACATCGACATCGTGACGACGGCGTTAGGGGCAGTAGCCGTCACAACCGGGTTCGGGATATTACCCGATAAGGCGGCAAAACAGTTGGGCCCGGCGGGAATGACCGTTGGCCCGGTGTAGCTGAAGGTGAAAAAACCAGACTGTGCCGACAGCCGATTCGTAAAAAGGAGCGAAAAACCTACGCCTATCATTACGAGGAGCATAGTCCGCAGAAAATTGCGTAACCGGTTGGTCATACTGACGTGTTAAGTCCGGCGGTTGGGACCGTCGGAATGTTCAGGAGAAATGCAAATGAAGGATTAAAGTAGAATCGGCTGTAACCAGAAGCAAGGATTATATTTTGCAAATCGCTGATTTAAAGCAATTTGTGTGGGGATAACCACCGGAGAACCGGCGGAGGGAGATATGCAACCCGCCACATAAACGGGTAATTTCTTCCGGACTGTTATGTAGCCCGCTGATATTGCTAAACGGGAGCCTGTTTATCTTCAGCGAACTTCTTGTCTGGTACATTTTCATCCAGAAAGCGGTTCACCGCATCCAGGTCAAAATTGCGGATGATGCGCCCCTGCTCATCCAGGTGAATATCAATCCCTGCGAAGGGCTTGACGGGCTGTTCGTCGGGTTCGGTGGAGCTGTCTTTGGGTTTGTTTTCTTTTGCCATTGGGTCGAATAATTTGTACGCCTACTGATATAATCGGGGAATTTTCACAATCTTACCGAAAAAGAACCGTAAAGTTACGCCAATTTCAAAAAATTAAGCCGCCTCGAAATGCGCAAGTGCTAATTTTAGGCGGTTTGCCGTTTCTTCGCGACCCAACAAGGCAGCCGTATCAAACACCGCCGGCCCTTTCATCGTACCCGCCATCGCTATCCGCAGCAGGGGTAAAATATCGCCCGGTTTGAGGCCTTTTTCCTGGATCAATTGCTTTACGGCTTCTTCCAGTGCAGCGCCCTCAAACGGGTTGAAACCCGCAACCAATTCCGCCAATGCAGCAAAAACCGGTCCTAATTCAGGTTTCCACTTCTTTTGCACGGTTTCCGCATCATAATTCCGTACCGGTTCGAACAAATAATATCCCTGTTCGACGAAGTCGGGCAGGAAAGTCACGCGCTCTTTCATCAGGCCGGCCACCTGAGTCAGCAAAGCATCGGTCACCTTATAACCTTTGGCCTCGGCTAATGGACGGATATATCGGGCCAGATCAGCGTTATCGGCCGCCTGAATGTATTTTTGGTTGAACCATTTGGCTTTGTCGTAATCGAAGCGCGCACCGCCTTTGCTGATGTGCTCAATCGAAAAAGCGGCAATTAATTCATCCATCGTAAATATCTCCTGATCGCCGCCGGGGTGCCAGCCCAGCAGGGCCAGAAAATTAGTCATGGCTTGTGGCAAAAAACCGGTTTCACGGAAACCCGGAAAACTGTCTTCTTCCTTTTCAGCGACCCAGCCGAGCGGGAAGACCGGAATGCCGAATTTGGCACCGTCGCGTTTGCTGAGTTTACCATTGCCCTCGGGTTTCAGGATCAGCGGTAAATGTGCAAACTGCGGCATCGTATCGGTCCAGCCAAATGCCCGGTACAGCAGGACATGGTGCGCCGTACTCGGCAACCACTCTTCGCCACGGATCACGTGGGTGATCTGCATTAAATGGTCGTCCACAATATTCGCCAGGTGATAGGTTGGCATCCCGTCGGCTTTCAAGAGGACTTTGTCGTCCAGTTCGCTGCTTTGAAAGACGACTTCACCGCGAATAAGATCTTGTACGTGTATTTCTTCCTGCGGTTGCACCAGCAGGCGAATGACGCCGGGTACGCCCGCATCGAGGCGGCGCTGGGTTTCTGCTGCCGGCAACGTTAATGCGTTGGTAAGTGTAGTACGCGTAGCGGCATTGCAGGTAAAATTGGGCTCGGCCGCGCGGCGTTGTTCCAGTTCTTCCGGCGTATCGAAGGCATAATATGCCTTACCATTCGCTACCAACTGGCGGGCGTAATCGCCATAGATCGCTTTGCGGTCGCTTTGGCGGTACGGACCGAACTCGCCCCCGAATTCCACGCCTTCATCGGGCGTGAGACCGGCCCATTGCAGGGCTTCAATGATATATTTTTCCGCGCCTGGCACGTAGCGGCCCTGGTCGGTATCTTCAATGCGCAGGATAAAAGTGCCGCCTTGCTGTCGGGCGAATAAATAATTATAGAGGGCGGTGCGGATCCCGCCGATATGCAGGGCACCGGTAGGAGATGGAGCGAAACGAACGCGAACGGACATTGTAAGGTAGTCTATCGTGGACGCCGGATGGGTCCGGCTGACCGATGGCATGAAAAAATACGCAGTGGCCAAATCGAGCCGCTGCGTTTAGCGGCGCGAAAGTAGGTGTTTTTTATTATTTAGTGACGGGGTGACTTCCATTCGCCCTGTCACTAAGTATTGAAAATCGGGAAAAGGCCCACTGTTTTTAGAAACAGGGGGGGGAACTATTCCCTAATTCGACTGGTTTTTAAGGACAAATAACACACCTCAAACTCGGTACTTAAATATATACCAATATGATATGCATCGCCTCCTGCGCTGCCGAAACTCGTTGACGCACAGCGTCTCCCAAAATACGGACGCGCACGCCTGTGCAATGGTGAAGAAGGTTTGGTTAGTGTTTGCCCCGGCGTGCCTAGGTGGTGCGCCGGGGCTTTTTTGTATTTTTCTTGTCCGTAGAAATAAATCATCTTACACTCACACGACTTTAACCCAGAAATGACGCAGTTGGATACCAGCTTTACTTATTCGACGATGATAAGAAGTACAATAAGTAAGGTGTGCTTCTTTTTCGTATAGGGTAGAAAGCGAGTCACTATCATCCCAAAAGGAGTTGGGTGGTACTTGTTTTTCTTTCGCTGCCTGTATCCAACTGTTTATTTTTCCATGCCAAAAAGGGAAAGTGTTGGTCTGCACGTAGCCGACCATACAAGCCACTTCTACATCGGCACCATGTTGCTCTTGTTTGAAACGGCTTATTCCACCTGTTTTGCCAGATACGTATTGTCTGTCAGATGGATCGTGAAGCCGCTTGCCCTCGATAACCATGATACGGTTACGGGAATGGCAGAGTCTAATACCCAAGTCAACACGTGGTGGTATACCTTTTTTCTTTCCTTTACCTATTAAATCCTCGGTATTAGCACTTTCGTCGTGAAAGGTACAACCACTAAATCCAACTTTTTGAACCTGAATTTGAAAAGTATGTGAAAATTCATTGTTAAAAAATAATTCTGTTGCTGTCTCATCATAATCGTTACAACTCCGAAGATGTAGTGGAAATGCTACCAAGCACTGCTCTACCAGTTTTAATAACACCTCTATAATGCGCCCTCTTGGCATAGATGTAAAATCAGTAATATTTGATATAGTGGATTGTTGACTGAGCATGGTGTTTTTGGATTAATACCCTTGCGCCACTAAATCAGATGTAACCCAATCAGCATCGCGTAAAGCAATGGAGTCGAGCCAATAACGGAACTGATTGGGCTTTACAAAGCAGACGTAATCTTTTTTGTATATTTTTTGTATGCGATTAAACTGTGCATAGCCTTTGTCGATTATCAAGTTTTCTAGGTCGTCTTTGCTTTTTATCTCACCATATGGACTTGGTGCGCCATCAGGTAGATTATCATAGCAGAACGTGGTATAAATAAACTTGTCAAAGTGTAAGGTTCCCATCTCTGCTTGGCGAAACCTGATGTTATCTGTTGCGTAAATGGTATTTAATGCTTCACAAAAGATAATGCCAAATTGGGTAATGTGTGATTTGATGTTTTTGGAGATAATAGGTTTAAATGCTTTGGATTCATCCGGGTGTCGGATGAAGTCTTGATAGTGAATAGCAACATCATTTAGCACAAATTGGTCAACAGGTGCGATTTTTATTTCTGAGTGTGGGGTGTATGGCAGTTGATAGATATCTTCTGGCTTTATAGAAGTATTCCTAATAATTAAGCAATAAGAACTCATAGAAAATATTATTGAGTGATAAAGTTTACTTAAGGTCTTTAGCGTTTTATAAACGTTTCTTAATTCTTCTTCTTGCTCCAAGGGAGCAGATATTCCGATTATATGTTTTTTAAAAGTCAGATACTTTTTAGAAAAACCAATACAAAATTTAAAATCATCTCTAACAACCTCTCGAATTACCATAAGAGGAGAAGAGAAGAGTGATTCTTCTTTTGCAAGATAGAATCTTGTATCACTTGGTACTAATGGAAATTCTTGGCTAGTTATTCCATCTGGCGTTAACCACTCATAAGGAAGATAAGGTTTGTCATTAATATGCATAGATTTATGACCGTTGAGTGTAGTTTCAAAACCTTCTCCATGCTTCCACTTCATTATCTTAAAATAGTCCTTAAACGTCGGGAACATCTTCAAGTACTTAATCACTCCATATAGCCTACCTCCTCCTAATAAATTAGTTTTCCATACAAAATCGTCTTGTAGAGCAGATAAATATGGCACCCAATTGAAATCGTAGGCATCGATTTCAAAATATCGCTTATTACGGGTATTAGGGGAACGTCGCACAACTACGTGCAGAATTTTTTTACTGATGTCAGCTCGTCCAGGTGTGACAAAAATGGCAGCCGTGTCAGGTTCGTCTTTGTCCCAAAGCACGTTATTTCTTGCTAAAAGTGTAAAATCGAGTATCTGATGTACTTGGTTCTGTTTAAAGAATTCAGTTCTGTACTTGCCTCCTGTTGTGGTGTAGAGCAAAGATGACGATTTGATCAATAGGCATAAAAGTCCGTCAGGTTTTACCATATTGATCCCAGCGCTCAAAAAATAAAGTGCTATTTGTTTTTGTGGGATTGGGAAATTTGAAACCTGTTGCCAGATTGGAAGGCTTTTATGCCCTTGTACAAAAGGTGGGTTACCAATTATTAGATCAAAGAAGGCTTTCCCTTTATTTGCTTTTCGCCATTCAAAAAAGTCACTGCTTACGAGTTTTCCTTCAAGGTCTGGAAATTGCAGGGCATCCCAAATTTCGGGTGGTGTGAGCATATCGCAAACGGCAAGGCAAAGGCTGAATCGTGTCAATAAAATAGCGTTTTCGTGCAAGTCTACTCCATGAATACTCTCGCGCAGGATGCCGATAAGTTCGCTTCTACCCGGTGTATTCCCTCCGTTTCGTAGCCTCCACCAATGTACTAAACGTTTGAAAGTCAATACTAAGAATACGCCTGAACCACAACTTGGATCTAAAATTTTATATCGTTCCTTGCCTTGCCAAGTATTGAGTGGCATGGCCTCATCGACAAGAAAAGCTGCAAGATGTGGTGGAGTATACACCATACCATCTTTTTTGACGCTTTCTACAGTACTAAACAGTGCCTCATATATACTGCTGACAATCTCTACTGGCAAGTAGCGAAAAGAATATAAATCCCAAAGAGCCAATTGATCATTTGTACCACTGCGTGTTTCATAGAGTAGATTGACTAATTTTTCAGTGGGTATTGCCTTCAACTGCTTTTTTTCTATGTCTGACCAGTCAAATATTTTTCCATTTAGGTGGTCTTGCTCATTCAAATAAGCGAATACCTCCCAATAAGTGCCTGTCTTTAAGGAATCTTTGAATGTAGGACCGCCAGAAATTTTCTTAAAAAAACCTTCTGGAAAAACCTTCCGCAAATTCCCATCTGAATCATAATCCTGCTTTTCTTCCAAATATCGAATGAGTACACATTGTATCAGCAGGCGGTTAATGGGCTGGGCGAGATTTTTATCCTCTTTTAAAAATGCTTCACGTACTGCTCTAAGCTTATCTAATAAGGTTTTGTGAGCCGAACGGCCAAATGCAAAATTATCCTTTTCTGCATTCCAAAATTCACCAGAAAGAAGTTGATACGAAGAAAAGCGCTCTTCGATGGCTTCAGAGATCTCAGCAGATTTTTCTAACAAATAAGTAGGCGTAAAATCTCCACCTGAAAAATTCGGACTTTGACTCGTGTTGATAATACTAACTGAATCCTTCGTAAAAATAAATGCGCACGGTACTTCTGCACTTGACCAAACATCTTTTTGGATATTGCCTAATGTTGTCTCGGAAGGTAATCCCATTCTATCTGTGTAGTTGTACACATAGAACATGGGCTGAGAAGGGCGATCGGAAAATCTTCTGAAATAGACATAGTGTGCACCTAGGCGCATCGCTTTCTCTAAAGCGAGCCATTCAGATATCGAACTAAGGTCTTCTGAATTTTTGGGATGATGTGATTCATCTTCGGTAGGGCGCAGCAAGTCACCTATATCGTAGCCAAGGATTACCTTAGCAGATTCAAACATAGTGGAATTGTGCATAATCGAAATAAGTTGATGCTGCAAAAGTAAATTTGTTTCAAACAAAATGCACATTTAAAACAAATGTTTTTTAAAAAAAATTGTTTTAAATGTGCATTTTTGCAGCCGTACACTTTTGTCTGCCGATAGGCTTGGAAAAATGATTAATAAGCAAAATTCAGATAATCAATGGTTTAAGCAAGGTTTTAAAAATGTCCTTCCTTTTTAAAAGATGATCAACCCTTGGATATAGTGTGAATCTTTGAAAATCCGTCACATAATTTTGGCTCAGACCTGTTTAAGACCTTTGTTTTCGATGCCTATCTTCACAATTAAAACTCTAAGGATTTGCTCCGAAAAAAGTGTACAGCTACAAAATGTGTATTGGAACATTATCTCCACATAGAATATTTTTGAACCACTTGGAAATCAGTTTTATGTTTAGACTCTCGGTTCACACTCCTGGACATTTTTAAAAAATGCTGCGGAGACACAGCATTCTGGAATAGTTAATTCATTGAAAATCAATTTATTAAAAACGCTGTATCGCTGTGACAGAAAAAATGTCCAGTAGTGTACTCTCGGTTACCTAATTATGTATCCTATTTCAGCGACGCAATATCAATCACAAACCGGTACCGCACATCGCCCTTAATCATTCTTTCATAGGCTTCATTGATATAATCCGCCTTGATTACTTCCACTTCGGAGACAATATTGTGCGCCGCGCAGTAGTCCAGCATTTCCTGGGTTTCCTGGATGCCGCCGATCAGCGAGCCGGCCAGCGCTCTTCTTTTGCCGATCAGGCTGAAAGCGTGCACGGGGGTTGGTTGCGGTGGAACGCCGACTAATACCATCGTCCCGTTCAGGGTAAGCAGGTTCAGGAACTGGTTGTAATCGTGCTGCGCGGAAACCGTATTCAAAATAAAATCAAAATGCCCTTGCAGTGCTTGCATGGCGGCTGCATCGGTGGTCACGACAAAATGATGCGCACCCAGACCCAAGGCATCCTGCTCTTTTGATTTGGAGGTGCTCAACACGGTAACCTCCGCGCCAAAAGAAGCGGCGAATTTGACGCCCATGTGGCCGAGTCCGCCCAATCCGACGATCGCCACTTTGTGGCCTTTGCCGATATTCCAGTGCCGCAGCGGCGAATAGGTCGTAATGCCCGCACACAGCAATGGCGCTACGCCCTCCAGCGGCAGATTTTCCGCCACGTGTAAAGTATATTTTTCATCGACCACGATCTGCGTACTGTAACCGCCGTACGTGGGATTGCCGGCTTTGTCGCGGCCATTGTAAGTGCCGACCATGCCAGTATCGCAATACTGCTCCTCGTGGGCCAGACAGCTCGGACAGGTGCGGCAACTATCGACAAAACAGCCCACACCAGCCAATGCGCCTGGTTTAAAGTTTTGCACATGGGTGCCCACGTTCACAATCCGGCCTACAATTTCATGGCCCGGCACCATCGGAAAAATCGAGCCGCCCCATTCGTTGCGTACTTGGTGAATATCGGAATGGCAGACGCCGCAATACAAGATCTCAATCTGTACATCATGCGGACCGAGCGCTCTTCGCTCGATGGTGAATGGCGCTAAAGGGCTGCTTTG
>JBBRDQ010000038.1:0-28056 GCA_038203695.1 Chitinophagales bacterium | reverse complement strand
TATAACATTTTAAAACGCGCTTAAACATGCATTTTTCCAAACTTATTTACCTGTTTTTGATGATTTTCTGCGGCTCGCAACTATCCGGCCAAAATACCGGCGTTTTGGTAGGCAGCGTCAAAGATAAGGCGACACAGGAAGTTCTCATCGGTGCAACGCTTAAATTGGAAGGGATGTCGCTGGGTGCCACCACCGACGCCGACGGCAACTTCCGAATTGCCGGAATTGCACCCGCTTCCTATGCGATCGTAGCCACTTATGTCGGCTACAAAACGGCTACACGCTACAATGTAGTGGTAACGACCGGTAATGCGGCTTTTGTAAATTTCGAATTGGAAGGAGCAAGTACAACGCTGGGAGAAGTCGTTATTACGGAAAACAAAAGCGTTAAAATCGCTTCGATAGAGACGCCGCTTTCCATTCAAAATCTTTCGGTAGAAGAAATTAAAAGTAACCCTGGTGGCAACTTCGATATTTCCCGCGTGGTACAAACCCTGCCTGGCGTCGGCGGCACCGATGGGTCGAGCGGCGGATTTCGCAACGATCTTATCATCCGGGGCGGAGCGCCTAATGAAAATGTGTATTACCTCGATGGTGTCGAAATTCCGGTGATCAATCACTTTACCACCCAGGGCGCCGCAGGCGGGCCAACGGGTATTTTGAATGTATCGTTTATTGAAGATGTTACCCTTGCTTCGAGCGCGTTCCAGGCCCGGTACGACAATCCACTTTCCTCAGTCCTGCAGTTCCGCCAGCGCGATGGCAATCCGGAACGATTTCAAGGAAACGTACGGGTGAGCGGCTCCGAAACTGCCCTCACCGGCGAAGGCCCGATCGGCCCAAAAACAACGTACTTGGTTTCAGCCCGACGCTCTTATTTGCAATTATTATTCAAAATCGTGGGACTGCCGATCCGGCCCAATTACTGGGATTTTCAGTACAAAATAACCCATAAATTCAACGCAAAAACCACCCTGACGAGCATAGGGGTCGGCGCTATCGATGAATTTTCTTTCGCTGCACCCAAAGAGGCAACCCCGGAAAATCTGTACATACTGAGTTCGGTACCCAACATTAATCAGTGGAATTACACCCAAGGGTTTACCCTCAAACGCCTGATCAATGACGGATTCTGGAACCTGACGTTTAGCCGCAATATGTTTGACAACCGGCTGGACCAGTTTGCCGATAATTTCGATAGCAAACAGACGGATGAAGCCAAGCGTATTTTAGGACTAAAAAGTCAGGAAATCGAGAATAAACTGCGTTTTGACTACAATAAGTACGTCGGTGCCTGGAAATGGTCGTTTGGCGCGGGTCTGCAATATGTAAAATTTAACAACCGAACCTTCGCTGTTATCAGCCCGGAAGTGCGCGACACGCTCGACAATGTGGTGCAGCAGCGTGTCACCGCGAATTTCGGAACTGCGATTGATTTTGTGAAATTCGGCGCCTTTGGACAGGTCAACCGCTCTTTTTTCAACCAGCGTTTGTCGCTGTCGTTTGGCCTGCGTGCCGACGGTAATACGTTTACAGATGACGGCGCCGATTTGTTTAAAACCCTCAGTCCGCGACTGTCGGCCACCTATGGCTTCGCGCCGCGCTGGAGACTCAACGCCAGTGTCGGTCGCTATTACAAAATTGCGCCATATACAGCATTGGGCTTCCGGGATGAAAACAATCAGTTGGCCAACCAGGACTTGCCGTACACCCGCTGCGATCATTTTGTGGCCGGCCTGGAATACCTGCCCACCCCTACCCTGCGCATTACGCTGGAAGGGTTTTACAAAAAATACGGCGACTATCTGGTGAGTGCCCGCGACGGCATTTCTCTGGCGAACCAGGGCGGTGGCTTCGGCGTGATTGGCAATGAACGCCTGCTCGCTACTGGCAATGGGGAATCGTATGGCTCAGAATTGTTTGTGCAACAAAAACTCACCAAAAGACTCTTTTTTGTGGCTTCCTATACGCTTTTCTGGACAAAATTCAGCGGTGCCGATGGCCGGCTGATTCCCTCCGCATGGGACAATCGCCACTTGTTTGCCCTGACAACGGGGTATAAATTCCGCAAAAACTGGGAGTTGGGCGTGAAATACCGCTTTCAGGGTGGCGTGCCTTACACGCCACTCGATCTGGAAGCCAGTCGCCGGAACTACGCGACCCTGGGCACTGGCACCCTCGATTATACGCGCCTGAACAGCATTCGTCTCGACAATTTCAACCAGTTGGATATCCGGATAGATAAAAAATGGAACTTCAAACGCACCACCTTTGACCTGTTTGTGGATGTGACCAATGTACTGGCCGGCGTGGCCCCGCAGCCGCCTACGTACACGTTCCGGCGTAACGCCGACAATACCGCCTTTGCTACCACAGATGGGCAGCCGCTGCGCTCGGATGGCAGCAATGCGCTTCCAATTATTCTGGGTTCCAGTCCGGGATCCTTTTTACCGACGGTGGGTTTTATATTTGAGTTTTGAGTCGGGGGTTGGATCGATTGGGGCAGCGCCAAATATTGTAGCAATACATAAAACAGATCGTGGAGGTGCAGCGTATGGGAATATAGTCCGTTGCGCTGCGCCTCCACACCCCTGTCGATCGTCTTGATTCTAAAATTTCCGCAAACTAGTCTGCATATGTGGCCGAGCGGGAATGGCTATTATCCGTATATAACGCGCTGATTGTGTTATTTTGTCTTGTATTAGATCATAGGAGCGTATGGTGTTCAATGTATTCAGGTTTTTTGTCAATTTCGCTGCTGAAAGTTACGTCTTTGCAGGCGTGGTATTTTGGATTGGCGGTGCTTTTTTTAGCCATTTTAAAAAATTGCAGGTTATCTTCTTCAACGTGTTACACCTGATCGGTTTAGGACTGGCAACTTTATGTGTTTTGGATGACATCAATACGATTGTACGAACGCCCGGCATATTGTCTCTGAGGTGGGTTGGATATTTTCATGTGCCCGAGTATTATTTGGTAACAATAATTTCCTTTCTTTGCCCAGCGATTGCAGCGATCATTCTGTGGTCAAAAAGCAGACGGGGAAAGGTTATTTGGGGTATCGCCGCGATGACTTGTATACTCGTTGATCCGATTGTCCATTACCTATGGATGTGGTACAGGTACGCAATAAGCAAATATATGCCGGACCATCCGCCTGCACTAATCTCAATGGAGCCGATCAAGATCGTTTTATACCTGCTTCTTGCCGGGTCTTTCTTTAGTTTTTCCTATTACCTGGCCAGACATCCCTACATAAAACCAGCCGCTGCCAAAACCGTGTAAAACCGACCTCTTATCAGCCATTAAACAGCCACTTTCTAGACGCATCTTTTCTCAATACGACAATGCCTGAATTTTACCTGCAGCCCCCTGCCAAAGAATACGACGTTATCATTGTTGGCTCCGGTGCGGGCGGCGGTATGGCGGCGCACGAACTGACCAAAGCCGGGGCGAAAGTCTGCCTGATAGAAGCGGGCCAACACTTCGATCCTGCCGATCCCAAATACATTACCCAGATGAAATGGCCGTGGCAAAGTCCACGCCGGGGCGCGAGCACACGTTACCGGCCATTCGGCGATTTCGATGCGGCGTATGGCGGCTGGGATATCGAAGGCGAACCTTATACCACCGCACCCAACACCCAGTTTCGCTGGTTTCGCTCGCGGATGCTGGGCGGCCGCACCAATCACTGGGGGCGTATTTCCTTGCGTTTTGGTCCCGACGATTTTAAGCGTGGCAGTATGGATGGTCTGGGCGAGTCCTGGCCGATCGGGTACGATGAGGTGGCGCCATTTTATGACCAGGTGGATAAATTGATCGGCGTATTCGGTTCCAACGAAAACCTGCCGAACGATCCCGACAGCATTTTTCTACCCGCGCCCAAACCGCGCCTGCACGAGTTATTGATTCAAAAAGGCAATAAAAACCTCGGTATTACCACGATTCCTTCACGCTTGTCGATCCTGACTAAACCCATCAACGACGAACGCGGTGTCTGTTTTTATTGCAGCCAATGCAACCGCGCGTGTGTGGCCTACGCCGACTTCTCGTCTTCGTCTTGTCTGTGCAAACCCGCCGACAAAACCGGCAACCTGGATACGATCTACTTTGCTATGGCGCGCGAGGTGCTCACCGATGCAAAAACCGGACTTTGCACGGGTGTTTCCTATATCGATACGAAAACGCTCGAAGAAAAAACAGTGCGCGGCAAAGTGGTCGTCCTGGCGGCCAGCGCCTGCGAATCGGCGCGTATCCTGCTCAACTCCAAGTCGACGCGTTTCCCGGAAGGATTGGCAAACTCTTCGGGCGTGATCGGCAAATACCTGCACGACAGCACGGGCGCATCACGGGCCGCGATCGTACCGATGTTGTTCGACCGCAAACGCTACAACGAAGATGGCGTCGGTGGCATGCACGTGTACAGTCCCTGGTGGCTCGACAATAAAAAACTGGATTTCCCGCGCGGTTATCATATCGAATATTGGGGCGGTATGGGGATGCCGGCGTACGGCTTTGGCTGGGGGATTGAAAACATCAACGGCATGTTTCCCGACCGCAGTGGCACTTCGCGCGATGCGGGTGGTTATGGCGCCGCGCTTAAAGATGATTACCGCCGTTTTTACGGCGCGTATATCGGGATGGCTGGCCGGGGCGAAGCGGTACCACGTGCCGACAATTTTTGTGAAATAGACCCGGAAAAAGTGGACAAATTCGGCATTCCGGTGCTGCGGTTCAATTATAAATGGTCGGATTACGAACGACTCCAGGCCAAACACATGCACGAAACCTTCGAGCAGATCATCCATGAAATGGGCGCGATTCCCTTGAGCGACCGACCGACCGCGGAACAGGATTACGGCCTGAATTTGCCGGGCGAGATCATCCACGAAGTCGGCACCGTACGCATGGGCAACGATCCGAAAAAATCGGCGCTCAATAAATGGCAACAAGCCCACGATGTCAAGAACCTTTTCGTGGTCGATGCAGCGCCTTTCCCTTCGCAGGGCGACAAAAACTGTACCTGGACCATCTTGGCCTTGTCCATGCGGGCTTCGCAGCACATTGTAGAAGAACGGAAAGCGGGAAATTTGTAACCATTCGTAGCGGCTGCTTTGGCCGCCGGATTATATTTTAAAAAACAAAACGGCCGCCAAAGCAGCCGATACATAATCGACAGGATGAAACGTCGCGATTTACTCAAAGGCATTGGCCTCACATCACTCGGTCTCACCGGATTGCATCCGCAGGTACAGGCGGCCGAGACCTTTCTGCCGGAATGGAAAAAAAAGAAAAAAGAACCGGAGCAGTTCGGGCGTACCGACTTTGAAAAAGAGCGGGACGCCAAATTGATGGCCGATCAATTTTTTAATGACCATGAATTGAAGACCATTTCTGGGTTATCGGATATAATTATTCCCCGCGACAGCCATTCGGGCAGTGCATCTGAAGCCGGCGTGACCGATTTTATCGAGTTTATGGTCAAGGACCGTCCGGATATGCAGACACCGCTGCGCGGTGGTCTCGGCTGGCTGGATACCCAATGTAAACGGCGCTTCGAAAATACGTTCCTGGATTGCACGCGTCCGCAGCAACTTGAAATGGTGGAGGACATCGCCTACCCGAAGCGTAAAAAACCGGGTATGAGCCAGGGAATCGTTTTTTTTAGTCTGCTGCGCAATCTGGTGGCCTCCGGTTTTTGGTCCAGCCAGATGGGCATTGCCGATCTGGGTTATGTTGGCAATACGCCGAATAAATGGGAGGGCGTGCCCGACGAAGTGTTAAAGCAATACGGATTGTAAAACAGCAAAAAGCGCTCATCTACAACCCAGTTAAAAGTTAAAAATACACGCAATATTTGGCCGTTTAGGGCTTACTCCAAAGAAGACACAAAAAAACCGAAAAAAAACAGCGGTAATATTTGCTAAAAGTAAAAAAGTTGTCTTACCATTGCAGCAAGTAGTTTTTGTGTTTATTTGTTTGGGTTAGAATCCCTCGCTGCTAACAGTGAGGGATTTCTTTTTGTCTACGCAAAACGCCCCGAAAGTGTGACACTTTCGGGGCGTTTTGCGTAAAATTTTATAATCGGACGATTCAACCGGTGATCACATACGACCCATGGCACCGGCCAGGGCGGTGAATTGGAAAGGAAAGGCAACCCACACCCATTCTGGCTTCAGCCACAATAAGCCGAGCATAAAGACCGAACTGATGGCAAAAATCAGCCAGTCACGTCCGCGATTTTGCGTGTATTCTTCATTTTTTTTCATGCTTGCAGTTCCGTTTAATTGATGGCGCAAAGATAAAAACGTTTTTATCAATTAAACGAAAGCACGGTATGAATTTGGAGTTTGTCCAAACAAAATCATTTTCATAAAAAGCCGTTCCTTTGCCGGAAATTTAATCCACCAGCCAGTCACAAGTCAAAAAATAACTATGATCCAGGTTTTTGTCACCGGAGGCACCTTCGACAAAGAGTATAATTACATCACCGGTGAGTTGTATTTTAAAGATACCCATCTAAAGGAAATGTTCGACCGCGGGCGCTGTGAGGTGGCTATCGATATCAAGACATTGATGATGATGGATTCGCTGGAGATGCGCGAAGAAGACCTTTCGATCATCGTCTACAATTGCGCTAAAACACCTTCCAACCATATTCTGCTCACCCATGGCACCGACCGCATGGTCGAAACCGCCCGTATTCTCGCCGAAGCCAATATCAGCGAAAAAACGATTGTGCTGACCGGCGCAATGATCCCCTATGCCTTCGGCACTTCTTCCGACGGCTTTTTTAACCTTGGGAGCGCCCTGGCTTTCGTGCAGGTACTACCGCCCGGCGTATATGTGGTGATGAACGGGCGCTACTTCGACTGGAACCGGGTACGCAAGAACCGGCAAACCGGCACCTTTGAAGAGGTGATCCCGGAAGAAGATGCGGACAGCAGCCCTTCCATTTGAGCAATCGCAAAACTTATTGGTTTTTTCAGCGTTCGGATTTCCGAATTTTTTTCCCAATTTGCAATTACAACTATGTTCTTACCCAGGGTTATACTAACACTGCTGCGTTTTTTATTACCGCGCCAACCGGCGGCCGCTATCCTGATTTTAGTGGGCTTTTTTGCTTTCTCTGCCAAAGAAAGCGGTTGTAAACGCCACAAAACAACGCTGACTGCCAGTCCAGCAACCACCGTGCGTTCGGCAGATTTTTTGTTGAATAAACTTAAAAAATACAATACGGCCGACGTACAGACGCTCACGGCCCGCGCCAGAATATCCCTACAGGGCAACGGCCAGAGCATGGAAGTCAACGCCAATGTAATATGGATCCGCGATAGCGTTTTGTGGTTGAATGTCAAGAAATTCGGTATCGAAGGCGCAAGGGCATTGATTACCCACGATTCCGTTTTTTTGCTCAACCGGCTGGACAAAACTTACACGGCCGAAGGGCTTGCATCGCTGCAACACCAGTATAATCTGCCTGCCGGTTTTCCGCTGGTGCAATCGTTTATACTCGGAACAGCTTGGCTCCATCCGGATATTACCCTGAAATCCGATCTCAAAAATCAGTTGCACCATTTAAGCGGATCGTCCGGCGTGATGTCGGCGGAATACCTGCTCGAAGAGGGCAGTTTTCTGCTGCGCCAGGAAATGTTTTTACAACTCCAAGCTGGCCGTAACGTCGCCCTCGATTTTGCAGATTATCAAAATATTGCCGTAGCCGGCGCGTTCCCTTTCTCCCGGCACATCGAGGCGTATAGCCCGGAGACGGGTCTAGTCAGTATTGATGTGCAACTTTCCGACGTAGAAATCAACACCAACCCGACCTATCGTTTTGAGGTGCCCGAGCATTATGCACGGAAAAAATAAGGACGAATACCCAATCGCCCACTTTATTGCTACAGCACCACCAATTTTCGGGTAAAATACCCGCTATCGGTCTGTACATTCAAAACATACACGCCGGCTGGCCAGCCGGAAACGGAAAACGTGATGAAGGTAGGATTGGCCGTATAGGCATGATTGAAAATCAGTTTGCCACCTGCATCAAAAACTGAAACAGCGCTTTGTGCGGGCGGGTCGGGGGTATTCCAGGACAACGTAATCTCATCCGTGGCCGGTTGCGGAAAAATGCGCAAGTCAAGCGGCGATAACAACGCTGAACTTGCAGAAGTAGGGTCGAGCAATACACAGTAATCCTCAATTTGCCCAAACTGAAAACTTTCACAGGCACCCGGCAACGTCGTATTGGTATTGCCCTTAAATTTCATGATCACCCGCATTCTGGTCATACCCACGGCCATAAATGCAGGGGTCGTCAGATTGCCGGACATAGGCCCGTCGTGCGCAAAACCGGGATTAAAGGCAAGTTCGCCAGCATCGCCAAAGTCGCCATCGGCGTTAAAATCTATGTAGATCCGATAGTATTGTTTGACGGCCGATCCGGCAAATCCCGGTGTAATCACCGTAGGAAGTACTTTATTAGGTTGTAACGTAAGTAACGGAATATCTGCATTGAGCGCAAAATTCTGATAACCCGGGCCGGCGAGCAGTGTGCTGTTGGTCCAGTCGTTTATCTTTACGGCGCTGATCCATTCATCCAGGCTGGAAGGCAGTTCTGCGGTACAATAATTAGCTTCCAGACAAGAACCGCACCCTTTGGTGGTAAATAAAACTGCGTCGGTGAAAGGCGTATCGCCGCCTGTTGCACAACGCGTCTGCACTTGCACTTCATAGGTGGTACACGCGGATAAATTAGCGGCGGTAAACACCGGATCGGTCGTCTCAAAAATCTGCCAGTTATTCATATCCGGCCGCATACGAACGCGGTAGCCGATAGCGGTCGGGACCGCATTCCAGTGCACGACTGCGGCTTCCATCGAAACGTCTGCAATCACCACATTGCCGGGTTTAGAACAGCATCCACTGGAAACAAACACCGTAGAAGCCGACCAATCGGTCGTTTCCGTAGTCGAGCAGGTAGCCTGCAAGGCAAACTCATACGTGGTGCAAGGCTGTAGTTCATTGAGCACAAATGGCATGGGTACGTTTTCAACGATCGACCAACTAGCAGATCCAAGTACACGCCAGCGTAAGTTAACTGTTTGATAATTAGACAGTTGATACCAACTCAGGGTTGCGGTTCCCGCAATACCAGTGGTATTTGCGGCAAGACCGAAAGGCGATACGCAGGTGATGCAAAAAGTTTGGTACGTTTGGAGAAATTTGTTCAGATTGAGTCTGCCGCCGTTTTGGGTCAACATGAAAAGGCTGGGCGTCGGCACACTGGTTAACAGTAATAATTCGCGAATGCGCTTCGCCGCTTCGCCCGGGTTTATCTTGGCCACACTGATTAAATTCGGACAAGGTGCTGCATATAGAAGCCCGACAGCACCGGCAACTTGCGGCGCGGCGAAAGAAGTGCCAGAAAAAGAACCGTAATAACTGCCGGAAGCCGTCGTAAATATCTCTTTTCCATAGCTGGCTATATCAATGCTGAGTGGCCCCCAGGCAGCATCCGACGCTTTCTCATTATTGCTGTTCAAACTTGTTACCGATACCAGATAACTGCTCGGGCAACCCGTCGGCAGGTCGCCTACTAAATCTACATTAACGGCTAAGTTAGCCGTGGCCGCAATGCTGATAATGCCGGCTTCACCGAGCAAATCGAATGCCGCGCACCAAAGCGGAGCATCGGCCGGTTGGCCGAAATTTTGGCCAAATGAATTATTGATGGCTACTACAAAAGCGCCTTGGGTGCCGTTGGATGCATTGTAAAGTTTGCGGGCATTTAGCACATAATCATAAGCGGCCAAAATATTATCCTCGGTTCCCGCTGCGGAAACAAACATCATTTTCGTATTCCAGTTGATGCCGGCAGTACCGGTCGTGTTATTGGCTTTGGCGCCGATTATTCCGGCAACTGGCGTCCCGTGACCAGTCGTTTGACCTTGTATATAATCGTTCTGGGTGGCTACATTCCAACCCCGGTAATCGTCTACAAATCCATTCTGGTCGTTATCGAGTCCATCACCGGGTATTTCTGCCCAGTTTTTCCATAAATTAGCCTGCAAATCGGCATGTGTCTGGTCGATTCCTCCGTCAATGACGGCGATCACAATCGTATCGCCCGCTGGCGTTACACCGCCGGTGGAGAAATTCCACGCATCGGGTGCATCCAGGTCGGCATCGGGGTGCGCTGTATTATTCAAATGCCATTGCTGCGCAAATAGCGGATCATCGGGCAATACATCTAACAGCGTCGCAGTATTGCGCAACTGCAAAATATGATTGTATTGGGCACTGCCCACTTGTGCCTGGTTGCGCAGCCATTTGAGGGCAGATTTGCCCGACTGCACATCGGGCGGGATCATCAAAAGCCAAATATTAAGGTGTATCGCTACTCTTTTCCCTACGGTACAGGGCATGGATTCAGCCAACGACAATTGCTGGGCAAGTAACGAGATGTCCGCACCCGGCTTTAGACTTACTAAAATTTGTCCCGGAACAGATGTTTGTGCTGCGGCGGAGAAGGCGCACAAAAAAATAACAAAGTAAAGCAGCG
Organism: Chitinophagales bacterium; assembly: GCA_038203695.1. Taxonomy (GTDB): domain Bacteria; phylum Bacteroidota; class Bacteroidia; order Chitinophagales; family Saprospiraceae; genus M3007. The sequence goes on along the minus strand of JBBRDQ010000038.1, from coordinate 17,492 downwards.
AAAGTGCCAAATATCTAATCTCCCTTAACATCCTGGAACCGGTTATATGAGTTTGCAATGATAGATGTTGCAACTCCTTGTTAATTGCAAAAGTCTGTATAAAGGTTCGAAGCATTACCTGTAAATGAAGGTATGTTTATTTTTAACAAAAAAATCCTTGCGGACTTTGTACATTTCCCCTTTAATCCAACACAGTCCCACTAAGAATATAAATTGGAAACAAGCACTTGGTTAACATTAATTTAAAATTATTATTGGCAAAGGCCATTAATATCGAATTATTATGAGAATAAACTCTACTCGCTGTGTGTCAGGATCGTTTGCTAAAACGGTCTTGTTTTTTGTGCTGCCCTGTTTTGCCCTGTTTTGTTCCCCACAAACTGCCTGGTCGCAAGACCCTTGTGCCTGTACAAACTGCCCGCAATTTATGCCTGACGGGTTTACGGGCAACTTTTTTTTTCAGGTCGACAACGCTTGCAACCCGACCCTTGGACAAAACGGACAGGGGGTATGTGGCGTTCGTCTGGTCTTTGACCATGAATATCTCGGCGACCTGTCTATTACACTTACTTCGCCCAGCGGACAATCGGTCCAGTTAGTTGGCCCAACCGGTTTTTTCGGCCCTACGGACTTTACGACGTGGGACGTGACCTTCGTACCCTGTGGCGATGCCGCTGCACCGGATGCCGGCTTTTCGGCCCAGTGGAATAACAATCAACCCTGGGGGCTCTTTGGCAATTATACCGGTGCGTATTATCCACGGCAGGGTTGCCTGGAAGGATTTAACACCGGTCCCGTGAACGGCCAGTGGAGGCTAACCGTAACCGATTTACAGGCGGTAGACGTGGGTAATTTCACCAATTATGAAATCATTTTTTGCGACCCTTCCTGCATTAACTGTTTTTCCTGTGCCGCCAATGCCGGCAATCTTCCGCAGCCGGACGTGACTGCCTGTGCCGGTTCCGCTGTGCTCGATCTGAATCTGCCACCTGTTTATGTAGCCCCAAACGTAGCCCCTTCGACCGCGGAATATGGATATACTTACGTCATCAGTGGCCCTGGTGGTGTCATCCAGGGGTATGATCCAAACGCCGACTTGAGCACGTATCCACCGGGCAATTACACTGTTTGCGGACTGTCTTACCTGCTGGCCAATGAAGCGGACATTCCAGCCCCAAACGGCACGCTGACCACGGCACAACTTTCCACGCAACTCAACTCCAACCTGCCGCCATTTTGTGGAAAAATAACCAATAACTGCGTCAATGTAGTGATTAACCAACCCCTCCCGGATGAAGAAGAAACCGTGGTCATCTGTGCACCCAATTGTTATACCTTTCACAACCAGACTTTTTGCCAAACCGGCACCTACACTGTAAATCTGACCCAAAATGGCTGCCCTTATCAGGCTGTTTTGTACCTTACTCGCATCCCACAGATCGTGACCGTACTTTCAGAATCCATCTGCGCCGGCGAATGCTCTGCGTATCCCGGTTTTGAAGGTGCCTGTGTACCCGGTTTATACCAGCAAACTTTTACCAGCGTCGACAATTGCGACAGCCTGGTTCGGCTGACGATCACGGTATTAACGCCACTTGCCAATATTGTGCAACCCCAGCCACTGGGTTGTAGCCCTGGCAGCACTGTAAGTTTACAGGGCGCCGGCTCGTCTAATGGCTCCGGTGTTACGTACCGGTGGACTGCCAGCAATGGCGGAAATTTAGTGGGCAATACCGGTCTCATCAATGCCACTGCCAACGCGCCCGGCGATTACCAGCTGCGGGTTTGCCGCACGAATGCAACGATTACCTGCTGCGACTCCACTATCGTGACCGTTTTCTCTAATACAACGCCCCCGCCGACACCGGCTTTTATCAATGGCCCCGCCACGATTTGTGAAGGCCAGACGGTCAGTTACTCCACCCCGGCGATTTCCGGTGCCACGTCTTATACCTGGACAGTGCCCGCTGGCGTCACGATTAACACCGGCCAAAACACCAATAATATCAATATAACCTGGAGCACTGCGACCGGCGGTGAAATATGCGTTAAGGCAAACAACCTCTGCGACAGTAGTGGTTATTTTTGTAAAACAATACAAATCAATCAGATACCGGTTGCTACCCAGCCACAAGGCCCGATTGTTGTTTGCAGTGGCTCCCCTGAAACCTATTTCATACCAACGGTAGTCAATGCGACGAACTATATCTGGACAGTTACCGGCGGAACGATCGCCGGCGGACAAGGCACTGCGCAAATTACGGTTAACTGGGGCAATGGCGTAGCTGGGACCGTCTGTGTGCGCGCAAGTAATATTTGCGGTAACAGTCCGCAAATATGCTTGCCAGTACAGATCAAAAAGGTGCCGGCAGCGCCGAATATCACCGGTAATGCGGTGGGGTGTGCCGGCGGTTTAGGTACTTACAATATTACGGCCTCTCCCGGAGCGACAGCTTATAACTGGACAATCACCAACGGCACTATTACCGGAGGAAATGACAGCACTTCGGTAGTGGTCACGTGGAATACCGGGGTAATTAGCGGCAGTGTTTGTGTAAATATTCAAAACGCGTGTGGGCTGAGTGCCGAGACCTGTTTCAATGTAGCCGTAAATGCCGCGCCGGCAGCGCCCGTAGTAACGGGTTCCAATAGCCTGTGCAGCGGTAGCAATGCCACCTATACCATTACACCGATCGTAGGAAACGGATATGTGTGGACCGTTCCAGCCGGCGCTACGATCGTATCCGGACAAAACACCACTTCGATCAATGTAAACTGGGGGAATACCAGCGGCAATGTCTGCGCTGCCGTACTGAGCAACTGCGGTACCGGGCCACAAGGCTGTTTCGCCGTGGTGATCAACGCAGTACCCAATGCTGTTGCAGGACCTGATTTTGCCTTGTGCGGCAACACGTACACTTTACAGGCTACACCGAGTGTAGGCATCGGACAATGGACCCAAGTATCCGGTCCGGGCACGGCTGTTTTTACTACAGCCAACGCTGCATCCACGGGCGTAACCGTCAATACGTACGGTGCATATACCTTTCGATGGAGCGAAATAAACGGCGGATGTACGGATGCTGATCAGGTGACGATCGCATTTAACGCATCTCCGGTAGCGGGTATCATTACCACTGTTTGCGACCCGACTAACCAAAATTATACCGTCTCATTTCCCATTACCAGCGGTACTGCACCTTATACGAGCAGTAGTGGCACCGTGAGTTCCGGCATTTGCAATAGTGAACTGTTTCCCAGCGGCGGGCAGGGTTATATCATTACGATTTCCGATGCAAATGGTTGCAGTACAACAGTTTCCGGCAATCATCAATGTAACTGCACCACCGATGCCGGTCTGATGAGCCTTACGTTGTTAACCGCATGTGAAGGAACGACCGTCGCGGCAATGCACACCGGCGGACAAATACTGGATGCCGATGACACCACTGCCTTTGTCTTACATACAAATAATGGCCCGGCACTGGGAACGATATTCGGCCAAAATCATACGGGCGTATTCAGTTTTCAAAGCGGGATGACCTTTGGAACGACCTACTATATTTCGTTGGTAGCCGGTAACAACCTGAGTAACAACCCCGATCCCAGCGATCTTTGCTTTGCAGTGTCACAGGGGCAACCGGTCATTTTTTACCAGAATCCAACCGCTGATGCAGGTGCTGACACAGACACTTGTGGATTGATCTTGTCCTTACAAGGTAATATTGACATCGGTCTGGGTACCTGGACAACTGGTATTACACCGGCAGGCGGAAGTCTGGCTTTCAGCGCTGCTTCCAGCGGAACTTCCAACGCAACTGCTTCTTTACCGGGACTTTATACTGCTATCTGGACCTTGAATAACAATGGTTGTAGCAACGCCGATACTGTTTCACTGGCATATAATGCTTCGCCAGCAACCGGAACCGTGCAACCCGATTGCGATGCGGCCAATGAAAATTATACGATTACCTTCCCGATTTCAAGCGGAACGCCGCCTTATTCGGTCAATGGTAATGTACTCACGGGTAACACCTTTAATTCTTCGCCTATTCTGAGCAATACGGCCTATAGTTTTGCAGTAACCGATGCAAATGGCTGCGCCGCACCGGTACTGACCGGATCCTTCCTGTGTAATTGCACCACTTCGGCCGGGACAATGAGCCTTACGCCACTTTCAGCCTGTGAAGGCGCCACCGTGACGGGTGTACACCTCGGCGGAACTGTACTTGACGGCAATGATACCACTGCTTATATTTTGCACAGTACGGCAGACGCGAGTGTAGGAACTGTTTTTGCCCAAAACACCACGGGAATTTTCAGTTTTCAGGCGGGTATGAGTTATGGTGTCACTTATTATATTTCGTTTATTGCTGCCACCAATCTAAACGGCAGTCCTGATTCCTATGATCCGTGTCTGGATGTAGCGCTGGGTCAACCCGTCGTCTTTTATCAAAATCCTGTGGCCAATGCCGGTGCTGACGCAGCCACCTGTAGCCTTGCCCTGACTTTAGAAGGCAATGTTCCGGCTGGCACAGGAACCTGGACGACCACCGGCGCCCCGGCCGGCGCGACCCTTTCCTTTGTCGACGCGCAATCTGGCATCAGCGACGCCACTGCTTCACAGACTGGTATTTATCAGGCAACCTGGACCGTAACCGAAAATGGGTGCATCCGTGAAGATGTCGTTCAACTTACGTTCAACGAAAATCCAACGCTGGCAGGTCTGGTGCGAACCTGCGATCCGGCTAACGAAAACTTTACCGTCACGCTGACCATTACCGGGGGCACCCTACCCTATGCCGTCAACGGCACCTCCATCGCCAATTCTGTCTTCACGTCAGCAGCGCTGCCAAATGGTCAGACCTACACGTTCAATATATCCGATGTCAATGGCTGCACTGTACCGCAGATCAACGGCGCTTATAGCTGCAATTGTTCGACCGACGCCGGAACTATGTCAGCGGCAACGCTTACTGCTTGCGAAGGCACAACCGTCACCACAACGGCCAATAATGACCAAAACCTGGATGGCAACGACATAACTGCCTTCGTTTTACACACCGGTGCCAGCCCGACCCTAGGAACAGTAGTCGCCCAAAATACCACAGGCGTTTTTGGCTTTCAAAGTGGCATGACGTACGGTACCACTTATTATATTTCCCGGGTGATTGGCAACCCCTTGAATGGCTCGCCGAATCCGCTCGATCCGTGTTTTTCTGTAGCGCCGGGGCAACCCGTTGTTTTCCTGGAAAATCCGGCTCCGAATGCGGGCGCGGATGCTACTATTTGCGGAAACAGCATTGACCTACCAGCAATTGGCAGTAATTTTAGCGGGGTCTGGACCGTTGTTTCGGGGCCCGGATCGGCAACATTCGCCGATAGTAATGCCGTAAACAGCAATGTAACAGTAGCAACATCTGGTGCCTATACATTCCGCTGGACGGAACAAAATGGGATCTGTATTGTACAGGACGACGTGGTGGCAACTTTCAACAGCGAACCGGTTGTCGGTGTAATCACCAAACTTTGCGATCCAACTAATACAACTTATACCATTACCTACAGTGTGACTGGCGGGCTTGCACCTTACACTGTTTCAAATTTGGCCGGTACGTTTTCGGGAAATACATTCACCTCCGATCCGCTGGCCAGCGCCAGTGCATACGCCTTCCACATAACCGATGCAAATGGCTGTGAAAGTCCGGAAGCATCCGGTTCGAAAAAATGTGATTGTACGACGGACGCTGGTTCGATGGTAACAGCACCCTTGACGTTTTGTGCGGGACAAAACGCTACCGTAGTCTGGAACAATGACGGTACCGCCGATGGCAATGACATCATTCGTTTTATCCTGCATGATCAGTCCGGCACAGCACCTGGCATTATCCTGGCTACGGCAGACCAGCCAAGTTTCCCTTATCTGCCAAGTTATGGTACGGATAAAATATATTACATCTCTGCGATAGCCGGCAACAACCAGTTCGGTCTGATAGATTTGAACGATCCATGCCTGTCTGTAGCACCTGGCACACCGGTTCAGTGGAAAGCACTGCCAACTGCCAGCCTAACCGGCGATGTAAGTTTATGCAACGGCCAGTCTGCCTTTTTGACTTTTATCGGAACAGGCACATTCCCGCTTAATCTGACCTACAGCGTTGGTGCCGGCACGCCACTTAATCTGGCCATCACGGGCACCCAATCTGTTTCGCTCAATGTTACGCCGACCGCCTCGATTACTTACCAGTTATTGACAGTAACCGATAATAATACGCCGGCTTGCAGCGCTACATTGACCGATGATGTAACCGTAGTTGTAAATCAACCTGTCACTGCCGGTACGATCGGCGCACCGGTAGTTTTGTGCACCGGTACTGCAATCCCAACGCTCCAATTAAGGGATTTACTGACCGGAGAAAGTGCTGGTGGCGTATGGACCCAAACCTCGGCCATACCTTCTACTGGTACCGCCTTCAATGCAAACAACGGTACTTTCAATACAGCTGGTCAACCAGCCGGAAATTATACATTCCACTATAAAATTACGGCAATTGCCCCTTGTCCGGATGCCGAAGCAACGGTGCAAGTAATTATAAATCAAACCCCTGCGGCAGATGCCGGTCCGGATAAAATGCTGGATTGCAGTATCGCTACTGCCACCCTGGGCGGACCTGGAACAAGCACTGGTAGCGCTATTTTGTATCAATGGACGCAGAACGGAACGCCGGTTGGCACCACGCAAACGCTGCCGATCAGCACTGCCGGACTCTATAATCTGCTGGTGAGTACCCCGGCTGGATGCTCCGCTACGGATAATGTAACGGTACTTTCTGACAGCACCCTGCCGTCCGCTAAATTTATTGTCAAGAACGTCCGTTGCTTCGGCGATAAAAATGGCCGGATTACCCTAGATTCTATCCACAGTATTCACCCGCCGGTGCTGATATCGCTGGATGGTGCGCCATTTAGCAGCAAGGTGGATTATTTCCCGCTATTGCCGGGTGTTTACAACTTCACCTTGCAGGACGCCAGTGGTTGTGAATGGGGGCCGGTCGGTGTACCGGTAACACAACCACCCCAATTGACGGCCAGTCTGGGGGCCGATATTACGGTATCACTGGGTGATCTGGCATCCATCACCCTCCAGTTATCCATTCCGCTAGCGGCGGTGGATACCATTATCTGGAGTCCGTTGTTAGACACCGCTGCGGCCGGCCAACCATTTCAGCAATTCTTCCCGATTGCCTCCAAACAAATCACGGTGCGCGTAGTAGATAAAGCGGGTTGTGCGACCAGCGATCGGTTGCAGTTGATCCTCGACGCCATGCGGAATGTGTACGTGCCCAATATCATTGATCCGACGTCTACCTCCGGCAATGCGGTGGCGACCGTTTTCGGTGGACCCGATGTAGAACAAATCGAATCTTTTCGCATTTATGATCGTTGGGGAGAGCGCTTATTTGAGTCGCTTGACTTTGCTGCCGGTGACTTGACGGCGGGTTGGGCCGGAAAATTTCGCGGACAAGACGTTGCACCCGGTGTTTATATCTTTTATGCTGTAGTTCGGTTCAAAGATAATAAGCGCGAACTTTTCAAGGGTGACATCACCATATTTCGTTGATAATCAATAATTTTACAAAAACTTAATTTTTGTAAGACAAACGACAAAAGAGCGATTTCGCTACAAAGAGGATAAAATTATAAAAAAAATTTGTTCTCTTTGCAGCGTATCGGGTAGTTAAAGTATCTCTCGGGAGAATAGTCCAAATAATATTTTTCGTTCCTTTGTATCCTCTCCAGTGCATTCAGTCGTAATTTTTCATTTTACGCTGCCCCGCAATTGCCCCGATCAGCCAAATTAGAACGTGAAACGATCCGGCATTTTATCTGAGTGGATAAAATCCCTTTAAAAATTATTTCAAACCACACGTTACATACGCTTGGTGTCGTACGACACGACACTGCGTTTAATCATTATGCCATTTTCATTGAATGTTAAAAAGTACCTATTTCATGGTGAAAAAACTACTTCTTCTTTACGCATTTGTAATGATTGCCATTATGGCAAAGGCCCAGACACCCCAGGCATGCGGTTCAAATACAGATCCGCCGTCCGAGGACTGCGAAACATCCTGTATTTATTGCAACTTTAATGGTATGAGCGCCAACACCGGTGACTATAGTGGTGGTGGGGTGCCTAGTTTTTGCCAGTCCATTCAAAATGACATGTGGCTGGGCTTTATCGCCGGGACAGCCTCAGCTACTTTTACCATTACGCCCACCAACTGTTCCAACGGCGATGGCGTACAAGTAGCGCTCTATGGCGGCTGTGGAGAACCATTTATTGCCTGTAACGGAGGCCAACCGGGGGGTGGTTCAATCCCCGTAAGTATTACTACGGCATTAACGCCGGGTACCAACTATTACCTCCTGATCGATGGATATTCGGGCGATGCGTGCGATGTATCGATCAGTGTAGTACCGCCTGCCGCAGTGCAGGCACCGCCATCAGGCATCCCTACTTCGATTACTGGCCCGGCTACCGTTTGTCCGGGATCGACAGCTAGTTACACTGCGGGTCCTGCGAACCTGACCGGCGTTGGTTTTTATGAATGGAGTGGCCCTCCGGGCTGTTTAATTAACGGTCTGCCTAGTCCAGTAATCCTTGATGCACCAGGTGGCCGGACGGTACAAATTACGTTTCCGTCCTCCAACGTACCGCTTTTGAATCAGCAAATTTGCGTTACCACTTCCAATAGTTGTTTTGCCGGGGGCACAAGATGTCGAACCGTAAATATCGTTCCGATTCCCAAAAGAACTTTAACGCCGAAAAAGGTGTGTAATGAAGATGCGCCTTACACTTTACCCTGGGGAGACGATGCATTTATAAACGGCACCTATAGCCATACTTACACTTCTTATCAGGGTTGTGATAGTGTGGTGGAACAAATGATCACCATCTTGCCGGCCATTACCAAAAACATCGGCACCCGAGTCGTATGTGCCGGGGGTAGTATTAACGTTTGCGGCAACCTGTATGACGTAAGCGGCCCGATCAACGAGACCTGCACTTCTTTCCTGGGTTGCGATAGTTTAGTATTTGGCAACTTCTCCGTGCTCAATCCAGTCGCCAACATTCTTGGTGGCGGTGTCTTGTCTTGCAGCACCAGCAGCATTACCCTTACTGCTTCGATAACGGATGGTAACACGATCTGGAGAAATCAGGCCACCGGCGCATTATTGAGTTCCACGCCTACTTTAGTGGTTACCGCACCGGGAACTTATGTTCTGACCTCTAGTCAAACACAGTCACAGAGTGCTCCAAATGGTCCGGTTACCTGTTCTAAAGCCGACACCATCATCATTACCGGGAATACTACACCGCCCACTGTCGCGGCAAGTACGGTCGGTGTGATCGGTTGTACTACCACCTCTGCGACCTTGAATGCGACTTCCAATGCAACGGGCGCAACCTTTACCTGGGTTGGGCCTGCGCCATTTACCGCAACTGGCGCAAGCGTAACTGCCGGTGTAGCCGGCACGTATACCGTTACTGCAAGGAATCCGGCTAATGGCTGTACTGCTACGACCACGACGACAGTTACCGGTAACACCACCCCGCCGACTGCGAGTGCAACCGGAGGTATCATTACCTGTGCAACACCGTCTATTTCACTGGGAGCGAGTTCCAATGTACCTACTGCCACTTATTTATGGAGTGGCCCCGGGACATTTACACCAAGTGCGAGTGTAGCCAATCCTGCTGTCTCAACCATCGGAACGTACACGGTTGAAGTTACCGACCCGGGTAGTGGTTGCAAATCTACGACAACTGCCACCGTGACCAATAATATCACACCGCCAGCCGGCACGGCCTCCGTCTCCGGCCCAATCAGTTGTCTGACACCAAATGTGACGTTGAATGCTGCCACGGCTGCGGCCAGTCCGTCTTATACCTGGACCGGACCGGTGGCAGTAGCGCCCGTTCAATCACCGATGATCGGCACTGCCGGCACTTACACCGTTACCATTCTGAGCGCGGCCAATGGTTGCACCAGTACGGCGACCGTTAACGTCACGGGAAACACGAATGTACCAAATTCCGCCGCCGTCGCCGGCACTGTGAACTGTGGCCAACCTTCACTTACCTTGACCGGCTCATCCACGACGCCAGGCGTAACATACGGCTGGACCGGACCAAACGGCTTTACGGCTAATACAGCCACTGCATCTGCCACAGTTGTCGGCACTTATACGCTGACTGTAACTGCGGCTAACAATTGTACATCTACCCAAACGGCCGAAATATTGGGCGATTTCGCGGTCCCCAATGCCTCCGCAACGGGCGGCATGATCAGTTGTGCTGCCTCTTCTGCCGCCATTACCGGTAGTTCCACCACACCGGGTGCAACATTTTTGTGGGCTGGACCGGGTAATTTCACGTCCACGCAAGCCACTGAAAATGTAAGCGGTACCGGGGTTTATACATTGACTGTTGAAGCACCAAACGGTTGTACAGCTACGGCAACAGCCACCGTAAGTCCGGATGCCAATGTGCCAAATGCAGCTGCTACCGGCGGTTTACTCAACTGTTCCATTGATACAATTACCCTTAGCGGTAGTTCAACGACCCCCGGTACGAATCTTTCCTGGTCAGGTCCAAACGGTTTTACATCGTTGCTGCCCAACCCGATGATCTCCCAGCCGGGTACTTATACTTTAACCGTTTCCAACCCTGCCAATGGCTGCTCCGGGCAAGCCACTGCAACGGTTATCCTGAATAATACCACTCCGGGTGCAGCTGCCATCGGCGGTACACTTACCTGTGCTTCGCCTAATTTTACCTTGCAGGGAAATTCTGCAACCGCCGGTGTAACCTGGGCGTGGACAGGACCGAATATGTACACTTCAACGGCTCAAAACCCGGTTATTGGCGTAGATGGTGTGTATAATTTAGTCGTAACGAATCCGATAAACGGTTGCCAATCTACCGCATCGGCTACCGTACAAGCAGATCAGAATGCGCCACAGGCTGCGGCTACCACAGCGCAGACACTTACCTGTGCTTTGCTGAGCACGACGGTGAGCGGCACTTCTACGCAGCCGGGTACGTTTGCATGGACAGGTCCCGCCCCTTTCACTTCCGTACAACAAAACCCGACGGTTACCGAGCCGGGTCTTTACACCCTTACCGTACAATCCGCCAACGGATGTACGGACGTGGCAAGTGTAACCGTACTGCAGGATATCGCACCGCCCGATTTGGCCGGAACGACAGATACGATCAGTTGTACGAATCCACAGGGTAATATCGCTGTGATAACTACAGCCCCGAATCCAACCTACCAATGGACCGGTCCGAACAATTTCTCCGCTACTTCGGCAAATCCAACCGTACCGGCAGCAGGCAACTACTTAGTTACGATTACCGGTGGCAACGGCTGCCAGACCTTGGGTACTATTAGCGTAGGCAGCGATGAAATCGCCCCTGTTGCCTCGGCAACTGCACCGACTACTTTGACGTGCGCGTTAACCACCGTTGGCATTCAATCTACTGCGACCAATGCCTCCTCAGCGGTACAAACTTTTGACTGGACTGGTCCAAATGGCTATGCCTCAACCGTAGAAGATCCGGCCGACATAACGGCCCCGGGCGTTTATACGTTGACCGTTACTTCATTGAATGGTTGTACTTCTACTACCCAGGCTACCGTATTGCAAAACATAGCGCCACCGAATATCAGTGCGGTGGCCGGTACGGTCACCTGCCTGGCACCATCGATTCCGCTGGACGGCGGTTCAACTTCCGTCGGTTCAACCTTTGCATGGACCGGACCAAATGGATTCGCTGCGGTATCAGCAGATACGACGGCTTCCGATCCAGGTGCTTATACATTGACCGTTACGGGAACGAACGGTTGTACTTCCACCCAGACGGCTACTGTACTGGAAGATAAAGTACTGCCAGGGGCAGCCGCTGTTTCTACCAACGATCTGGATTGCGACGACCTGCAAACCACCCTGCAAGGAACATCTCCAACCAATGCGGTGACCTACGGCTGGACCGGACCGAATAACTTCACTGCCACAATACAAAATGTACAAGCAAGTGCGCCCGGTACCTATAACGTGACGACCCTGGCCGCCAACGGCTGTACCTCGACTGCAACGGTAGATGTTTTACAGGATATCATCGCGCCAGGCGCAACCGCACTCGGTGATACGATTGACTGTATTTCGGGTCAGGCACCACTAACGGCTGCTTCAACCACCGGTGTATCGTACAACTGGACCGGACCGAATAACTACACGTCGCCACTACAAAACCCGATTGTTACGGTAAATGGCACCTATACAGTGGTTGCAACCGGCGCAAATGGCTGCACATCCAGCGCAACTGCCCTGATAGCACAAAATACCGATGCCCCGCAAGCTACTATTTCCGGTGGGGGTACGCTGACTTGTACAGTGACCGATCTTACCTTAACCGGCACGATCAGTACACCTGGTGCAACCGGCGTGTGGAGTACCGGTGAGACGACTGCTACCATAACTATTTCAACCCCTGCCATTTACACGTACACAGTTACGGCAGTGAACGGGTGTAAATTTGTACCGGCGCAAACTATTAGCCAGAATATTCAAACTCCGCAAGCCGTCACGGCTTCTAATGGACAGGTTGACTGTAATACACCCACGATTTCGATCGCCGGCAACTCCAGCACAACGGGGGTATTGTATTCCTGGACTGGTCCTGGTGGCTATATTTCATCGGTCAAAAGCCCAAATGATATTACCAATCCGGGTGACTATATTCTGGTGGTAACCAACCCGGTCAACGGCTGTACCGAAACTGCCACATCGACGGTAACCCAAGATCCAACCGTACCGGATATTTTGGTAACGACCGATACCATCACTTGCAAATTGCCGTCGGTCGTATTGAATGCAACTTCAGTGACTCCGAACGTGACCTTCAAATGGTCCGGGCCAGGCGGTTACACTTCCACCCTGGAAGATCCGAATACAACTGTTCCCGGTACTTACTCCGTAATCGCCAAGGCAACCAGCGGCTGTACTGCCACTTACTCGATTGTGGTGGAACAGAATAAAGTACCACCAACGGCTACTGCTACCGGTGATACCATTACTTGCTTTACGACTACAGGCACGCTGTTGGGTAATTCTACTACCCCTGGCGTTACGTACTTATGGACAGGAAACGGCGGTTTTACTTCCACATCGCAAAATCCGACGGTAACGCTCACCGGTAATTATACGCTGGTTGTAACCGGACCAAACGGTTGTACGTCTTCCACTTCGGCAGTCGTATCGCCGGACGCCAATGCACCGCAGATTTCGGCAGTTGGTGGCACGGTGACTTGTGCAATCCCTGGTATTACCCTGAATGCAACTTCCAACGTAGCGGTCGCCTGGCTGTGGAATGGCCCAAATGGATTCACTTCGACTCAGGAGGATCCCGCTGCTACGGTTGCCGGTAACTACACCGTGCGCGCTACGGCCGCAAACGGGTGTTCGGTGACGACCGGAACTACGGTTTTGGCCGATACGCAAGGCCCAGTTGTAAACACCGCTACACCGGATGAATTGAATTGCACCACCACCCAAGTTGCACTTGGTGCAACGGTGGCTGTTCCAGGCAGTTATACGTTCGCATGGACAACCCAGAATGGCAATATCGTTTCCGGTCTTAATACACCATCGCCGACCGTTAGTCAGGGCGGTAATTACAGTGTCATAGTGACCAACCTTATCAACGGTTGTACGACATTAGCAGGTGTAGCCGTGATTGTAGATCCGGCCACACCGTCTTTCCTGGGTAGAAAAGTGCGCGACGTATCTTGTTTTGGAGATACGAATGGTGCCATTGTGGCTGATTCTGTAGCAGGTGGCACACCGCCATTCCTATACTCAATTGACAATCAGCCATTTACCGCATCATTTAATTTTACAGGTCTGCCTCCTGGTCCACACACCATTATCGTACAAGATGCGAATGGCTGTGAATTGGTAGCCACCGATGTGATTGGAGAACCGGAAGAACTGATCGTGAATCTGGGTCTTGATACGACGATTCACCTGGGCAATACCTTGCAATTAACCCTGGATGATATTGTAAACTACCCGGATCGCGTGGTCCAGCGCATTGTGAAACCTGCCGATCTGATCGTGGGTGATACGCTGAAACCAACCTATTCTTTCCGTTACACTGTTACGGTGATCGATGCAAACGGTTGCAAAGCCAGTGATGAGCGCGTGGTGATCGTCGATAAAAAACGGTATATCTACGTGCCAAATGTCTTTTACCCGGAGTCTATCAACGGCAACAACCTGTTGATGATTTACGGTGGAGAAGACGTGGAAAAGATTACATCGTTCCAGGTTTTCGACCGCTGGGGTGAATCCGTACATGAAGCCTTCAACTTCCAGCCGAACGATCCGAGTCAGGCATGGGATGGTCGCATTCGCGGCAATAAAGTTGCGCCGACTGTGTACGTGTTCTACGCCAAAGTACTGTTTAAGGATGGCGAAACTGAAATCTTTAAAGGCGACGTGACTTTATACCGTTAAACGATGTCGATTTAGATCAGGTAATAATGACAGCGGCCCCCGGTAATCCGGGGGCCGCTGTTGTTTTGGGCATGTAAAGCACCATTCCTACATTATACCAATTCCACAATAGTTACTCCTTCTCCACCGGCATCGGCTTCTGGATGATAAATATTGGAAATATTGCCGCCATATTCGCGTAGTTTCTGCCGTACGACTTTCCGCAAAATACCATCGCCTTTGCCATGCAGGATACGCAGGGAAGAAGCGTTGGACATAAGCGCATTGTCCACGAATTTCTCTAAAACACGCAACGTCTCTTCCCGGCTCATCCCCCGCAGATCGAGTTTAGCGTCGAAACTGGCGGCATGTTGCAGGTCGGTATTGGTAATGCTGGAAGTTTGCTTGATCGGTTCAGCTGCCGGCAACAGATCGCGTAGGTGTACATTTATACGCAGACCACCCATCACCACAAAGGCTTTTTGTCCTTCAATGGCTTCAATATATCCGGTAGCGCCCCCTGATCGAAGCCGCACAAAATCGCCGGCCCCCAGCGGTTTGCCCGCTACATTAGGAATGGTTTTTTCTTCCAGTTTTACCACTTCCGCATTGATCGCATCGACCTGCTGGGCCTTTTCGGTACGCTGCTGGCGCAGTTCGGTACTCACTTGCTGCGCCCGCTCCAGGTTTTTAGCGCCTTTCAATTCGCGGATTAATTGGTCAACTTCGCGGCTCGTATTGGCGCTCTGGCGCAATTCGAACTCTTTTTGCTCCAGTTTAAGGCGTTTGCGCTTCACCTCCATGTCGGTGTGCATGCCGTCGTAGGTTTTGATCAATCGCTCGAGCGATTGTTCTTTTTCATACACGGAACGAAGTTTCTCCTCCAGTTCCTGCTTTTCGCGTTGCAGTTCGATCAGGATATCATCTACGGCGGTTTCGCTGCCGCTACGATTGCGCGCGTACCCGATCACATCTTTGGTCAGGCCGCTCTTTTCCGCAATTTCAAAAGCATAACTACTACCCGGGCGGCCTACTTTCAGTTCGTAGGTCGGAGAAAGTGTATCTTTATCAAAGTGCATATTCCCATTCAACAGACCCTGATTGCGGAAGGCAAAAACTTTCAGGTTGGAATAGTGGGTGGTTACCACGGCAAAAACCCCTTTCCGATGCAAACCGCGCAACACTGCTTCTGCAATAGCGCCGCCTGGTTTCGGATCGGTACCGCTCCCCATTTCATCGATCAGCACCAGTGTTTGCGGCGTGGCTTTTTCGAGGAAAATCCGGGCGTTCTGCAGGCGGGAGGAATAGGTGGAAAGATCGTCGTCCAGGCTCTGCTGGTCGCCAATATCGGCAAACAACTGTTTGAAAATACCAAATTCACTTAATTCATGAACGGGAATCAGCAAGCCACTCTGCACCATCAACTGTAACAAACCCACCGATTTCATAGTAATCGACTTTCCGCCGGCGTTGGGACCGGAAAGAATCAGAATATGGTCCTCCGGGGTCAATTTAAGGTCAAAAGGGATGGTTTTACGACCAATTGCCTTATTTTTCAGGTATAACAACGGATGGTAAGCCTTGCGAATGGCAAACTGCGGCTTCTCCTTCAAGATAGGCATTCCGGCCCGCATGGACAGCGCGATTTTTGCTTTGGCATGCACGATATCAAACCGGACCAGCATATCCAGGTAACTGCGAATGGTGGGAGTATAGGGACGAATGGTGTCGCTCAGCACCCGAAGAATACGGAAAATTTCGCGTTTTTCTTCATTTTCCAGGTCGAAAATATCATTATTGATTTCGATTACACCTTCCGGCTCAATAAATGCCGTACGCCCCGTGTCGGATTCGTCGTGCATAATACCCCTGATCTTGCGTTTGTGTTCAGCCGGTACAGAAAGTACGCGACGGTTGTTGCGGAAACTTTCCGCACTATCAGATAGCCAGCCTTTGGTGCGGTATTCCTGGATGATCTGGCGGAACCGACCATCGAGCTCCCGCACTTTCTGCTGCATTTCGCGGCGGATGCGTTGCAGGTCAGGCGAAGCATCCGGACGAATGTCGCCTTTTTCATCAAAAACCTGCGTAATGGCCTTGATTAACCCTTCATCGAAGCTGAGCGGCCGGAGAATATCGTACAGTTTGGGATAAATTTCCTTTTTGGCTCCGCCGGCAAAAAATTTGAATAGATCGCGTACGACCAGTAGAATTCGCAGGATTCCCTGAAAAGATTCTGCCTGTAAAGTATACCCGTCGATATCGAGCATCCGCAAGTCAGGGCGCACATCAGCAAAGGCAGCGAGCGGGAAACGGTCGTTCTTCTCCAGGGCCAGTTTAAATTCCCGGGTTTCGCGCAACGCCAGGTCGATCGCGTGAAAATCAGTACCTGGGTGTAACGCACGGAGCTCCTCCGCAGCCAGTGGCGTAAGGGCTTCTTTCTCTAAAAGGTCGAGGATTTTGTCAAATTCCAACTTTCGAAAAACATCTTTCGGCTCAAAAATCATAGTCATCAAATCATTAAATAGCAAAACAATCCGCAGTTCGCAATATAAATTGCCAGATAAGGGGCAAAAGTATCGCCAAATAACAAGAAATACGCTGTGAAGTTCCGCGAAACAAAATTTTAAGTTATATCAATTATTCTGTGCAGAATGTCATTTTGCGACATTTTTTTGCAAATAGTAGGACAGTTGCAAATGGTTTGATAGTTTTGCCACGCATTTCTAACTAAAAATTTGCTTTACCCATGTTTAAAAAATTACTTTTTGCCGCAAGCTTTCTTGCATTGGCAGTACCGTCGTGGTCACAACACCTGCGTCGCGTACTCGTTGAGGAATTTACCAACGCCTCCTGCCCTCCCTGTGCCGCCAACAACCCGGCTTTTAATGCTACCTTGTTGACGCGTGACAGCATCATTA
>JBBRDQ010000037.1:0-28537 GCA_038203695.1 Chitinophagales bacterium | reverse complement strand
CAGACTATCGGGCAGCGACCAGTGCAGGTGTACACCAGTATCTATCTGCGACTGGGAATCGGGCAGATTCCGGGCTGTATCCACCCCTAACAAAGAACCGGTACCGATAGTGCTGAAATCGACCGTAGCGCCTTTGAATTTCCCCTGATCCGCTTCCAGTACCCGGATTGCCTGTACATTAATGGGTATGATGAACGAAGTGTTGTTTGCCATGATAATCAGCGTTTTGTACGTTTAATCAGGTTATGCAGGAACGCATTGGACCGGATCGCCGGCGCTTGTATTATAGAAACTCACCATCCCCACGCCCTCCACCATTTGCAAGGCAAAGTCGGATGCGGCCAGGGCACTGTTTTCCGCTACTGCAGTGGGCGTATCGTCCAGCAGGATCGAAGCCGGTGGCTGGGTATAACCTACGTCCGCGTTGGCGGCGGCCAGTTTATGGAACAACAGCGTCGACAGGTTATAGAGATTGACGACCTGCCCGCCCTGATTGCCCTGCGTCTGCTCAACGCTATTGCCGTAAGCGCGAAAAATCTGGTTGTTTTTGATATCATCCGGGCTTACGGCGGCTCCGGTCAGCCGGCTGCCATCTACCGGATTGCGCAGGTTTTTGGATAAATTATCAATATTAGCCGTAGTGGTGGTATCAAACCCAAAATGTATCCCTTCCGAGGGCTCGTGTAGGTCCAGCCGGTAGGTCTCCCCTTCGAAAATGCCGAACAACACTTCGTCGGAAAGATATTCTAAGCGCAGCAAGGGCAAAGCGGAGCCGTCCCATGCACCGGTCGGCATATCCGGATAATTGGTTTTGGCATAAGCATTTGCCTGGATGCCTTTCCAGCCCTTTACTACCTGGGAACGCAGCAAAAAACCGGTAACCATTTCAAAAGGTACATCCAAGTCGTTTTTTACGGCTTTTTTGAATAATCCGGGTCTGCGGTTCCTGGCGGCCTGATTGGCGCCGGCCAGCAACGTATTGCTCCAGGCGCCTTCCACTTTATTGTACAGTGTATTGGTACCCAGCCCCGATGCGTAACGCCCGATACTGTAAGCGCCGTCCACCAGTGCATCCAGCCAGTTGATATCCACGTAGAAAAAGCGGATCGTTTCGGGCGGCAGCATGCGTTCATCGGGTACCAGATAGCGGAAAGGTACATTGTGCAGCAGTTTAAGATTGGCCAGCCACTGGGAGATCTGGCCGGCTGGATCGGTTTCGTCGGTCGCCAGATGTACGGGGATTGGTGGGTTTTCCTGAAAATCGGACAGGGCTTTTATATAAGCAGGTTTTACTACTGACTTTGCCATAATTTCAGGATGATTGTTTTTTAGTACGCAACGTAAGTTGGCGTAAAGTGCTGTTTAACAAAGCAGTATGCGCAGTATCACCGTCCAGATTATCGGCATTATGTTGCAGGGTTTCCGGAAACTGCTCATTGATGATCTTTTCCTCCATAGCCTGGATGGCGGCTCCGGCGGTCTGTCGCTTCCACTGGTACAGATTAATAGAAAAAGTCTTATCCTGTAGCGCCAGCAAGCGGCCCAGTTGCCAGGCCGACGCATAACTGAGGTCGAACAAACCGGTGGTCGGGTCGAGCCGCACCAGGGCATCGGCATCGTAAATAGCCGGCACGGCGGCATTCTGCTGAGTCTTGAAAATCTGCAAGCCGGGCTGTACGGCATACGGTACCAGCGGCCCGCGGTACCAGGAGGCCGTAACCTGAGTGTTCCGGGTGGTGTGTTTGAGCGGCGTATACCCCAGTTCAATGGCTTGGGCTGCGGCACCGGTCGCGGGTATAGCGCCAGCCGGCTGGTACATTTTGAAACGCGCGTTGGGCAAAGGGCCCGGTACCACCGGATTGCCGTGGGGTGCTCTGTTGTTCAGACTTTCCAGCAAGTGATCGAACCGGTAGGAGTCGCCAGCGGAGATAAAATTCCAATTGGCCAGTACCGGTAAATAGGCGTACGTCACGGTAGCAGGTATTTTGGTAGAAGCCACGCCATACTGATCCGGCAGATAATCCTGCATATTTTCCAGCGAAACCAGCATGGCCAGGTGCTGCTGTCCAACCGCTGGTATACGATTGCCCATGACGATGGAGTACGTGCCCATATCTTCCCCGTCGGTGACGGCCTGGGCAGGTTTGCTGCCCATTTGTACCGACCGCACGTTGGCCATCATGAATAAATCGGCGAGCGAAGGTGCAATGCTGCTGAACAATGCGATCGGAATTTTGATCGCCTGACAAGGATCGGATGCTTTGATCCAGGAGGGCTGGTTGGTCACATCTTCGCCCAACGCCGGTGAGATGAAGTCGCCGTTTAACGGACCGAAAAATGTACCTGTTGTCGTATTGTCGATCTTGAGTTCATATCCCTGGGCAGTATATGCTGCAAAATCCGTTTCCGTCAAAATCAGCACTGCCAGCCAGGTTGGCACATCGAGGTCGTATTTTTCAGTTCCGACTGCAGTGAAATCACCCAGATCCACATCGGTTTTCCCATCCGGTGTAACGGGCTTGAGCGACCAGGGCAAGGTTTCATTAGTCAGCACGACATGCGGCAGTACATTGGAAAACTCTCCCAGACTGCCATCCGGTGGAAACAAGGAGTGCACAATACCCGGATCCATGCGAAACCGGGGACCCTGCACGGCAAATTTATACAGCAGCGGCGCCGTAGCCTCCGAGCCGCCGGGAATCTGTGGCGTCTGATTCGGGTCATTATCCGTATTGTCCGATTCAAACTTATGCTTTACCTCTACGGCGTATTCGCCGGTATCCAACCCCGGAAGATGGTGCTGGATAAAGACCGCATTTTCAGATAATTTCGTAGCCATATCATAGTTGCTTGATAATCAATTCATCTGGTTTATTGCCTCCACGTCTTCTTCGCCCAGCAAGGCCAGCACTGGCCAGTCTTTATACACCGGCGCAGCCAGGGATGCCTGATCGGTTTGCACAGTTAAGGTCTGGTCAAAACCGAACAATTGTACGATTTCGTCGATCAGGGTTTTGCCGGCGGCAAGGTTCGAAAACGCTTGTGGATCAAGTTGCCGGTACTGGCTCTGTACAGTATTTCCGGAAGTACTATGAAAGGTCATGGTATCGCCATCGGACGAAATAGTTTCTTCAAAGGTATTGGCCGGTACGACCGGTGCAGCGACTGCCGGCCAGCACATATTGTTGCCGTCCTGAAAAAGTAGTTCGTAAATATCGATTTGCCGGGTTTGCAGCGGGTTCCAGCGTTTCGGCGATAGCGTGATGCCGAAGAGGGTATTAGGTACGGTAGCCGGCTTGTTGAGTTGGCTGTTTCCATTGGCTGCCGTGACCTCATCACTCCATAGTGAACCGGCGGCATTTTTGGATACAAGGGTAATGACAAAGTTGTTTTCAAACTCCCGGGTAATGGTACCGTGCTGGTTTTCAATCAGTTGATACACATTGACAATAAAAATAGAGGCGAAACCGGACTGCCGCATTCCAGCATCGTTGAAGGTGCCGGGCGGAATGGCTACCGGACCCACCTGGACCGGTTGATTCCACCAGGCATTAGCCATGTTATCCTTATCCGGATAATCGTAGGCGAACTGTGTTCCCGCGTCCGCATTTTGCTTGTCTGGATGGGTATAAAACGCTTCCAGATCATCGGGTTTCAGATAAGAACCGGGATAGGCATCCTTGGTTGCGGGTGTCAGGTACGGCGCTTTGGTCTGGTCACGGGCGTTGATATTTGCGCCTTTGTCAATGGTTGGGTCGTTATTAAAATAGAAATTATTGCACGGCACACCTGCCGAAATCAGGAACTCGAAGGCATTGGGATCGATCAACCAATTGAAAATATGTTCATTGGAGAGGTCGCTTTGCTGCACAGGGTTCTGGTCGGTTTGTTGCAAGAGCCCTTTCGAAATCTGTACCTGGCTCACTGAAAACGCATCACCAGAAGCGGGTACCTCCATAGCGGACAATTGCCTGCGCTTCGAGGTGCTTCCTGCCTTGTCGGGATTGCTATTCGGCAGCAGCATCTTGAATTCACTCCACGCGATCGGCGGTATCGTAGGCGCATCAGACCCGAAGTGAATGGTGAAGGAGAAAATAGTGAGATCGATTTTCGCACTGCCGCCAAATTTCGGTCCCCAAAGATTGAAATCGACGCCTACGTGGAAACTGATCGTAAAGATGATGTGCAGTTCTATAGTGATATGAATGTAGGCGTCTGCCAGATATAAGAACGGCTTCCATCCCAGCAGGAAGTCGAAACCGGCATCAAAAGTCGCTTTTACGATCTTGATATCGAACAGTGCGGAAAGTTCCAGCCCTGCCATGATCATGTGGGAGGTAAGCGCGAAGTAGGCTTGTCCGGAGATTTTCAGGATCCCCAAATTCCAGGTCATGGCCAAACGCGGTACGTCAGGATACCAGGCTGGTTTTTTGAAAGCAGGGTGATACCCGCCGATAGTAATCAAAAAGTCGCCTTCGTGCGGTCCTTTAAACCAGATAAAGAAACCGAAGCCGCCCGAGAGATGACAGGCGCCGCCAAAGACATAAGAAGCCGGAGTCAGCATACCGAATACCGCCAGCAGCCCTTTGTCCGGATCTAAATCGATCTCCAGATCGATCTGGATGTAAGCGATCGGTTCTCCGGGAGCGGGTATGCTCATGGCTGCGCTGGCCAGCAGTCCGATTTGCAGGCCCGCGCCAAACGAGACTTCCAGAATGGCGTCGACCTGAATGATTTCGAAGGACATGAAATCAAGGCCGGCGGCAATCCAGTAGCCCCCGGCCTTGGGCGGTATAAATTTGGCCAGTACGGTCAGCGCCTGCACGACGTCGTCCATACTATCCGGTTGACCATCGGGAATCGGATTATTGGGCGCACCGGGCAATAACGGGAATGTCGGCAATTCTTCAAAATCGGGCAGAATAAATTCCCGGTTGATGCCGATGCCGCCCGCGAATCCGTCGATAAAGAAGAAAGGCGGTCCGCCGATGGGTACATTTACATTGACAAAAATAAAGAAAGAAGGCTGTGGCGTGGTAGTGGCATACCCGCCGAACGCCTGCATCCCGATAGGCCCTGCGGTGATGGCCAGCATGCCCATAAAATTGTCGAAATTGTCGTCTAAGGTAATAAACCCACCGGCGATACGCAGTGATCCCTTGTTGATATTGACCCCGAGTCCATGCAATTGGAACGAAACATCGGTGATGTTTTTTGGCGGGAATTTCATGCTAATACCCATGCCTTGGAACGACATATCGATGCCGGCCAGCGCCAGTGCGCCGGATACGGAGATGCCGAGTTTGCCGTCGGTATAAGCCAGGTTGAAGTGGTGGATCGTGACCGGGCCGAAACTTTTGCCGATGGTCGTCTTGCTGTTATTGGCGGGAATATCTGCAACTGGGCCGTCTCCATCATCCAGCGAAATGCTTTTGCCTGCGGTTAATGCTTTGGATGTATTCGTTCCGCCGGAAGTACTTTTGAAAACCAGGTTGATCGGTTTGCTTTCGTCATTGAGGTGTAACACTGCATTAAAAATGGCTTCTGCCGGTAGTCCAAGGTTAGGCCCTACGTTTGGTATAACGCTGGTTGGTACGTCGGCATTGGTAAAAAGCGTGCTCAGTTCGATCAGATCGGCGGCGCTCAGGACTTTTGGAACACCGGCAATCTGGATATCGGTCAATTCGATCTTGCCGAAATCGCTAATATGGGAGCCAATTACCGGCAACTGATTGAAATTAATGCCTTGCTGGAAAGAAACCGTAATAAAGGGTTTCCATATAGCCTTCGTATCGCCCGTTTTTACCAGGGCAAAGATCATATCAAAATCGCCTAACTTAATCCGAAACAGGAATCCTTTGCCATTATTCGCAGCGGTATTGTATTCAAAGGTAACGCTGGTTAATTCCAGTTCATTGAGCACATCCGGCAGCGGTGGCGCGGGTTCGCCGAGCGCAGCAGCAATATCGCTGATGTGCATGAGTTTGTGGGACGGGTTAATGAGACTGGCGATCAGCGTGGTATCCGCATCGGATGTGCCTTCTTTACTATTCACGTTAAAGGTAAAGGCCAGTTGATGGGTGGGGTCATCTACCGGATTGACGGTCAGCGTGCCGTCGAATGCCCATTCCTCCGGCTCGACTGTGTATTTCAGATCGACATCAAGACTTAGTTTATCATGATCGATCGGAAAGGATGCTTCGATTTCGATGGAAAACGTGCTGGATTTCGGCGTATCCGCCAGATTTTCGGCGTTTAATACTGCTGTTCCGGTACTTCCGCCCGGCGCAGCGATCGGCGCGATATAATCCACATTGACTTTTTCAATCGCAATGCTGTCCAGGTATGCCGGATGGTCGAAGTTAAAGGCAGTGGCCAGATCGCCGATGCTGAATTCGTCTTCGTTTTGGGCGGAAAACTCCCATTGTGTTTCAGTGCGACTTGCCGTAAGGTCAAAAATAGCCGCGCCCACCGCAATCTGTGCGCCAATGCTGCCGGTAATCGTGCCATTGTCGTCGGTAATATCCAGACTGAACCCGTTCAGCAACGGCGCTTTGTAGTTTTTGAAATTCCAGGAAAAATCCAGTTCGAAACTGCCGGCATAGAATTTCGCTTCCGGTTTCGCTTCAAAGGCCAGTTCGTCAATATCGATTTCCACCGGAAAGTCGCCCGAAGCGGAACTGAACCGTTCAAAAAGATCGGACAAGTGTATGACATTGGTGTTTTTGGTCGGATCAGTTTTGTCCGGTACGTCAAGCAGTCCTCCTTGCAGATCAAATTCCCATCCGGTTGTTGGGGCCTCTAAAAGCAGGTTACTATGCATCGTCGGCGCTTGTCCCTTGGCAAAGGAGGCTTCGAAACCGATAATACCTTTGAGCAATTCTATATCGCCAGACAAGGAAACGAGTGGAGCAGGATTGCCGGAGAATGGGTTGAGTACAAACCAGGTCACCGCGAAGGCCCGCAAGTCGATCCAGGGCTGATAGCCAATAGTCGGCGCGCCTTCCGGGTAACCGACTTTAAGCAGGATGCTGGTGATGCCCGGCGCCTGACCTCCACCGGGCAGATTGAGCGTCAAGCCTGCATTTTCTATACCGATGTAATCGAAAAATCCCTTGTTATTGGTCTTTTGCTGCAGGCTTTGCGGTAAATGATCGCTTAAAAAATCGCCGTCGAACAACGCGGCGACATCGGCCAGACTGATTGCCGGCAGTCCATCCAGGCCGGTCATGGAAAAAGCCAGCGAATTGCCCGTCAGCGGCGCGACCGCCTGGATCAGCACCTTGCTGATTTTTGCCTGGATGATTACCTGGGTCGACAGGACGATAGCCGTATCGGTATCCGGCGGATTGGGACCGATTTGTACGGGAATGGCTTGAAAACCGGCATCGAATTCAACTACGAAAGGTTTGTCACCAGTTCCGGTGAAGGTTTTATTGTAGGTATCGCTCAAATCGGCCAAGAGATCCAGGCGCAGGTTTTTAGGTTCGGACGCCGTGTTCGTGTTATCTACCTGACCGTTAAAGTCAAAAGGGCCTATGCTTAGATTGCCGAATAATGCCTTTAAAGACGGGAATAAGCGCGTAGAAAAATTGGAAGGCACCTGCAGGTTCAGACCGGTCTTCAGTCGGGGAAATATATTGGTAAACGGCGTTGCGGTACCGCCACCGACATTCCACTGCTGGTCGTGCTCAAAAGAAGTCAACAGGAAACCGGGCGGGCTGGTAGCCACCAGATCATCGAAAACGAAACTGTCGGCCAGCACTGGAAAACTATCGGCCGGCGTCCAGTCCGCGTTTCCGGCGTCGGGCATGATCTGTGCGATCAAGGTAAAATTGACGGTAGTGCTATCATCGGTTGCGTTGACCGGGGTGACGTACAAAGTGCATTGCAGGCGCGCTTTGGGTATATTCAGCAGGTCGCTATCCAGCGATCCGAATAGAAAAGCGGACGGCAGATCGGTACCGTTCGCATCCTTCACACTGCCTTCAGGCGCCTGAACAGCCTTCCCTTCTGTCAGCAGACGGACACCGGTCAGACCCAAATTAGCAGCGATCGCGGCCGGCAGGTCAGTTTGCCAGGTAACACCAGGTAGGGCAGCCGTCAGATCCAGCGCATTGTTTTGTACCGCTGCATTCAGGCTCGGGAGAAGCGTTTCGATTTTCATTCCACGGAGATAAATTAGAAACTGAAAGCACCGACAATGGGCAGATGATCGCTGATAGAACTGGTCGTTGAGTTATCTTTCGTGTAAAACCGGGTGTGCGCTTCCTGCACATGTGTTTTCAACGGTCGCTTTTTAGGATCCAGTCCGTATTGTTCCGTTGCCATCGCTTCGATCACATTGATGACCCAGGTTTGTTCCAGTTTGATGCTGTTGTACAAGAAATTGTCGTACGCATTTTTGGCCACTACAGGCTTCTTCCCGCTCAAGTCAGGTTTAACCAGCAGGCTCGTTCCTGTACCATCCGTCAAAGCCGTCTTGAAGGCCAGTGTATCATAAAAGTCTTCCTTGTACGTCGTATAATCAAGATTCAGGTCACCTCCGATAACAATGGGTAAGGCAACTTTATTCTCGGTTGAAATATAGGTTGCGGCTGTGATGCAATCCCGCACGCTGTTTTTAATCTGTGGATCTTCAGTGCGCGCATTCCATTGTGCGGAGGCATGAAAACCGCATAACCACACGTATTTCGTATCAGTCCCATTCACCATTTTAAATTTACAGGCGCCGGGCCTGCGGGAACTGGCAAATTTAAGTTCTTCGACTACAGGCGGTTTTTTCTTATTGTTCGGCCCCTGCCGCAGAATAAGTGGCTTGCCGGGCGGCGGGGGCGGAGGTGTCACATTATCGATGGACGCCGGTAATGCCAATCCCGGCGGCGCGGCACCCTGCGGCGTACTTTTCCAGTAAAAAGCATAGGTATCCCGTTCTTTGGAACCGGCATTTACGCCGCTAATGGTGTTTTTCCAGTTGGAAGCATTGTCCAGTAATTTGAGTTCAGCAAGCAATTCCTCAATGGCTACTTTTGCGTCGGCCGTGGCTAATACATCGCCGATCTTGACTCTTTTTGAGGAACCTTGCTGGGTGCCTTGCGAAAAAACTTCCAGGATGACTACAATGTCGGCGCCGCTGTCATAAATGGTCCGGGCGATCTGGGCCATCGTGCCGGAGTAATCGAACTTGCCGAAATTGTCCAGGTTCCAGGACAGGAATCTAAATGCAATGTTTGCCATTTGGTACGAGCAAATAAGGAATACTGAAATGGGTCGATCCGGGCCAGTGGCTGGAGCAACAGGAATGAATGACCAATAAAACACGGTAGAGAAGCGGGGGTATGCAGCAGGTTATTTCACCTGTGGCAAATGTATTCCATATTTTGAGTTTTCAAACGACGGAACAAAAATTTAATCCTTTAAGGATTGAAAACGGGTATTTATACCTGTTTCAAATGCTAAGCGGACTTGCTGAATGCGTGGTAAATCGAAGTAAAGTAATCAACAAACTTACATCACACGGTGCTGAGCGCACGTACAGTTATATTATCTTGTTCTTTCTCGCCACGATCGCGTACACCATCGGTATCTTATTTCCGAGGTGTTTGATGCGGTATTTTTTCGGTGCGAACTCTACGGTTTCCTTAAAACAATTGTAAGGCGAATAATCAAATTCATCCAATGAGTTGATTATGAGACCGTTACTGATCAGACTATTGACGACTTCGCTCATGGCGTGATTCCAGGAGACGTACGTTTGACTAATGTCGGCATCCCGGTCGGCGTAGGTGCCGCTTTCGGTTTCGACGATTGCGCCATCGTTAAAATAATTGTAACCGATTTTGTCAAATATATCGTCGAACATCCAGACCACGGGATGAAACTCGGCGAAGACAAAGGTGCCGCCGGGTTTCAGGAAATGCGCCACGACGTTGGCCCATTTATCGAGGTCGGGCAACCAGCCGATCGTGCCGTAACTGGTAAATACCAGATCGAATTGTTCGGTCAGATGGGTAGGCAGATCGTAGATGTCACAGCAAATGAACCGGGCAGGGATATTCGCTTTTACCGCTAGTTCGTTGGCTTGGGCAATGGCCTTGTCGGATAGATCCACGCCGGTGACGGTTGCGCCCAGCCTGCCCAGCGACAGGGTATCCTGTCCAAAATGACATTGCAGGTGCAACACACTTTTTCCGGAAATATCACCCAGCAGATTGAGTTCAATTTCATGGAGCGAGGTGTTGCCATTCAGAAAGCCGGTCACATCATAAAAGTCGGAGGCTATATGGGCATCCACTTTATTGTTCCAGGATTGTTTGTTTAATTCAAGGTAGTTTTCTTGCATGGTGGTCGTCATTGTGAGGGCCGCTATTTATTTCCCAACCGGAATAATCAGTTGGCTATCAGGGATATACCATGCGTTTTTAGTACGGTCGATACCGCCACCCATTTGTTCCTGTACCGCCCGATCGACGATAAACACGCCTTTTTGCGCCATATTTTGAAAGGTATCGATCCCGTTATTCGGGAAGCCGATACGGGTGCGATGAATGTTGAACCGATCGGAAAATGTTCGGTTAAAGGCTTTTTCAACGCCTTTTTTACCCAACATAAAACCCAGCAATCCCCCCCAGGTGGCGGTCGGGTTGTCGGAATCCCAGCCTGCCAGCGCGCCGATTTTAATCGTTTCCCGAATATCGCCTTCGCCGTACAAAAGGCTGACCATGCTCGACGCAAAGTTGATGCCGGCCGCATAACAGGCGTTGCAATAGATATTTTTTGAAGTGAGGTCGTATCCATCCGCTTGTTCGACCTGGTACCGTTGGTATAATTCATCCCTGGTTTGTTCCCAGGGAATATGTGCGTCGTAGCGACCTCGCACAAAATCGTACATTTTGGCTGAATAAGCGTCGTCTGGCAGGTGTTTTCGGGCTTGTGCTGCCATCCATTGTACCCGGTCTTTCATGGGTTTGCCGTCGTTGTGGGAAGCCAGTGCATACATAATGACATAAAATTCGGCAATCCATTCGGCATTTTCGCGGGCGGTGGTTTGAATCGGCAGGTGTGCCATTTGCAACGCTACATCCGGGCGTCCGGGCGCAAAAAGGCCAAAAATTTCTGTAGTCAGTTGCGCATCGATCATCTCGTATTCCGAATTATTAGCCGGCAGGCTGGTTTCGGGTGGTTCCATCCCGCCTTTCATCAAATCAAAGACCTTTTGATTCGATACCCACAAGTAATTCTCCTCCTCCGCTTTGATGTGCTGCAACCAGCCATTGCGGATTTGTTTGCCGGTTAAAATTGAAGTGTGGTGGGTATATAAAAGGTCTTGATAAATATATTCAATGTCCGTATCATCGTCTGCACCCCAGATGCCGTCCTCATCTTGAAAGATAAAATCAATGGTCGGGGATAAATTCCCAGTCAGGCCGCCGCCCCAGATATTCGGTTCATCTGGTTTGCCCCAATTATCGCGGGTGTAAAATGCACCGGTTTTAATCGGGCCGATATTGCCGATTTTATCCATTTCGGTCACCAGCCCCGTCCAGTTGGCAATACATTGCCCCAGCCAGAAGCCAGACAATTTGTCCAGATAAGCCGATCTGGAAACAATACGGTCGTGCCGTTTGGGTTTGTATTTTTGGTAGGTGAAGGTAGTATCGAAAAGTGCCTGGTTAGTCGTTTGTGCGGCTAATGTATAGCCAAAGCCGCCGAGGCTCAGCAAAAATACCACGGCGGTAGTCGTAAAAGTCGGACGTATTCTAAATACTGTTTTCACGTGTGCAAGGTATTACTGGTAGTAGAGGAGCAAATCTACCAATGATTAAGCGTTGCGTCGAATATTTTAGCGTACTACTGTCAAAAATTCTTTTAAAACCTGCGAATTACCGTGTTTGCGAAGCGCGCTCCTCCATCCTGCAATATTACGGTCCTCGACCACGATATCGGCTGCGGCCTATTACAATCTAGTGGTGTAAATAATGGCTCCGGCAGGCAACCTTAAGCGCCTAATCCTTGTATACAGTTTTATGGAACGTATCGTAAAAATGGCGCGAAAGGTTAGGTGGAGGAATAATAATTCAAGAGCGTATCTGGCTTTATGCCAACGCATTACCAGTAAATATGGCAGACGTGACGGCATGGTTTTTTAACCATGCTGCATAAATGACCGATGACTTCGATGTGGACGATTCCAAATTTCAGGTCAGGCTAGGTAAACACTGAAAATGAAAATCTATATCAAAAATATGGTTTGCCCGCGTTGTATCCGCACCGTGGATCGGTTGCTGACAGAAGTGGGGGTAGCCGTAAAAAACGTGCAATTGGGCGAAGCAGAATTAGCCGCTTCGCCCAATGCGGAACTATTAACCCTGGTGCGCCAAGCCCTGGAAGCCGATGGTTTTGAACTGCTGGACGACCGCAACAGTCGCCTGGTGGAGCAAATCAAAAATCTGATTATTGATGAAATCCACCATGTGGCCGGTAAAAAACCGGCGACGATGAATTTTTCTGATTTTCTGGCCCGGGAGACCAGCCATGAATATTCGCAGCTCAGCAAACTGTTCTCCGTGGCGGAAGGCGTGACGATCGAAAAATACATTATTGCCCAGAAAATAGAGCGGGTAAAAGAACTGCTCGTGTATGACGAACGAACGCTCGGCGAAATCGCCTGGCAAATGGGATACAGCAGTACGCAGCACTTGAGCAACCAGTTCCGGCAGGTGACCGGATCGACGCCGACGCAATTTAAAACGGCGCATGGGCGGCATGGGGACGGTCGAAAAACATTGGACTTGGTGTAGTGCAGTTGGAAGAGGATGATAGCGCACGGACGCAAATCCTGCAAAGCGTTAAAGAAGGCGAAAAGATGGCTTCGGGCGCGTGCATGTGAGGTAAAGATGATGATGTTGAATCGATGTATTTTACGTTACCTTTGCCCTTGATAATGCGGAAAAATTTCTTTCATATCATTCTGGTTTACTTCGCCTACTTCGTCGTGTTGGCGCACAATCTCGTGCCGCACCATCACCACGTGAAGATGGTAGATAGTTTGGCGATGGACCAGACTATCATCATAGCGGGCGACGGCCACCATGATGAGGAAGATACACATCACCTCTTTCATAGTTTCGAACGCTATCCCCATGCGGGCAGTGGAAATGGCGACGTTACTGTTAGTCACTCGGTGCACTTCGATTTTGCCAAAGACTTTCCAGCCGGTTTTGGCTATATAAGTGCTACTATTTGCTACCCGCCTTTATTGTGGACAATCCCCTCGCCCCGTCCGCCTACAATTGGAGTATGGTTCCCTGATGCACAATTGTTTAGTGCCATTGTCGGGCAGCGCGGGCCACCGGCATTGCGTTCGTAATTCCCTGATTTCCATTTATTTATTTTTTGGAAGCCACTGTCTTCTTTCTCCTGGAAGAAGGCAGTGACTTGCTCGTTTTTCCAACTAAAAGCATTGTATGTTAGATAATATCATTGCCTTTTCGATAAAGAACAAGGTGATAATCGGCGCATTGACCCTCGCGCTGATTGCATGGGGCGCGTTTTCCGTGCAACGACTGCCGATTGATGCAGTACCAGATATCACCAATAATCAGGTACAAATAATCACTCAGTCGCCTTCTCTGGCCGCGCAGGAAATCGAAAGGCTTGTGACTTTTCCTGTCGAACAGGCCGTCGCCACTATTCCGAACATAGAGGAGATTCGTTCCTTTTCGCGCTTCGGGCTGTCCATCGTGACCGTTGTTTTTCACGATGAAACCGATATTTACTGGG
Source organism: Chitinophagales bacterium (assembly GCA_038203695.1). GTDB lineage: Bacteria > Bacteroidota > Bacteroidia > Chitinophagales > Saprospiraceae > M3007. The sequence goes on along the minus strand of JBBRDQ010000037.1, from coordinate 14,755 downwards.
CCAGGCAACAGGTTGGTGAGCGCCTGCTGCAAGCCAAAGGCGAAATACCGGAAGGGGTAGGTACTCCTGAAATGGCCCCTGTAACGACCGGCTTAGGGGAAATTTATCAATACGTCATTCATACCAAGCCGGGATTTGAAAAGCAGTACAGCCCGACTGATCTGCGTACCATCCAGGATTGGATGGTACGTCGGCAACTACTCGGTACGGAAGGTGTGGCGGATGTAAGTAGTTTCGGCGGTTACATAAAGCAGTACGAAATTGCCCTTAACCCCGATAAACTACGGGCGATGAATATCACCATTGCCGACATTTTCACGGCACTGGAAAAGAACAACCAGAATACCGGCGGAGCGTACATTGACAAAAAGCCCAACGCTTATTTCGTGCGCAGCGAAGGTTTGATCGGTAGTTTGGAGGACATCGGCAAAATCGTGGTGCATAGTAGCGCAAGCGGTGTACCCATACTTATCCGGGATGTGGCGATTATTGGACTCGGCCATGCGGTGCGCTACGGTGCAATGGCGCGTAACGATGAAGGCGAAGTGGTGGGTGCTGTGGTCATGATGCTCAAAGGCGCGAACTCTTCCAAAGTGATTGGCAACATCAAAGAGCGCATCGCCCAGATTGAAAAAACGTTGCCCGATGGGATTGTCATTGAACCATTTCTCGACCGAACTAAATTGGTGAACAACGCCATTAGCACGGTGACCACCAATCTGGCCGAAGGCGCACTCATTGTGCTTTTCGTGCTGGTATTATTTCTCGGCAACCTGCGTGCGGGGCTTTTGGTCGCCTCCGTCATTCCCCTGTCCATGCTGTTTGCCATCGCCATGATGAACGTATTTGGCGTGTCGGGCAATCTGATGTCGCTCGGCGCCGTGGATTTCGGATTGATTGTAGATGGTGCGGTTATCATAGTGGAAAGTGTGCTGCATAGTTTGACGCTGCGAAATGCCGCTATAACGGATGGTTCCATCCGGCTTTCGCAAGGCGAAATGGACGTTGCGGTGAAAAAGTCCGCTTCCAAGATGATGAACAGTGCTGTATTTGCCCAAATCATTATCCTCATTGTCTATCTCCCTATTTTAACGCTCGTCGGTGTAGAAGGTAAAATGTTCCGCCCAATGGCGCAAACCGTTTCTTTCGCTATTCTGGGCGCTTTTCTATTGTCGCTTACCTATGTACCAATGATGTCGGCACTGTTTTTAAGCAAGAAAACAACGCATAAAGAAAACGCATCTGACCGCCTGATGGCCTTTTTTCAAAGGATTTATGCCCCTGCTATCGGTTTTGCATTGCGCCGCAAAGTGATGGTTTTAGGCATTGCGCTGGCTTTATTCGTGGCGAGTATATTGGTTTTTATAAACATGGGCGGCGAATTTTTGCCTACGCTCGACGAGGGTGATTTTGCCGTAGAAACACGGGTATTAAGCGGCAGTTCTATTTCCCAAACCATCGAAACGGCGCAACGCGCAGCCCGGATTTTATTGGACAATTTCCCGGAGGTGAAAACGGTCATAGCCAAAGGGGGGTCTTCGGAGATCCCGACCGACCCCATGCCCGTGGAAGCCTGCGATTTGATTATCGTTTTGAAAGATAAAAAGGAGTGGACAAGTGCCGGCAGCCGCGATGAACTGGCCGAAAAAATGTCGAAAGCCCTGGAAGCACTACCCGGCGTAACCTTTGGTTTTCAACAGCCTATCCAAATGCGCTTCAACGAACTGATGACCGGCGAGCGGCAGGACGTGGTGGTGAAAATTTACGGCGAAGACCTCGATGCGCTCACTGATTATTCCAAAAAAGTGGGTAAAATAGTCGCTTCCATTGCTGGCGCGGAAGATTTATACCTCGAACGCACGACTGGTCAAATGCAGATCGTGGTCAAATTCGACCGGGAACGCATTGCTCAATACGGCTTAAATATCGAAGACCTAAACCGGATAATTCGCGCCGGTTTTGCCGGAGAAAGCGCGGGACAGGTGTTTGAGGGCGAAAAGCGGTTCGACCTCGTAGTGCGCTTAGCCGGGGAGAACCGTCAGAACATGGACGACCTGAAAAACCTTTCCGTGATGGCTCCGAACGGTGTGCAGGTTCCGCTCGACCAGGTGGCGGAAATCAGTTTCAAAACCAGTCCCAACCAGATCCAGCGCGACAACGCGCAACGGCGAATCACCGTCGGGTTCAATGTACGTGGCAGGGACGTGGAAAGTATCGTGCAAGAATTGCAAGGCCGCGTGGAACGCGAAATCAAATTCGCGCCGGGTTATTACCCAACCTACGGTGGCACTTTCAAAAACCTGATCGAAGCCCGTGCGCGCCTGGCCATTGCCGTACCTGTGGCTATGCTACTCATTTTTTTCCTGCTGTTCCTGGCCTTCAATTCGCTCAAACAAGGTTTGCTCATTTTCACGGCAATCCCCTTGTCGGCCATTGGCGGCATATTTGCCTTGTGGCTGCGTGATATGCCGTTCAGTATTTCAGCCGGTGTGGGATTTATCGCGTTGTTCGGCGTCGCGGTATTAAACGGCATCGTACTCATTGCCGAGTTTAAACGTCTGGAACTGGAAGAAGGGCTGACCGACCTGCATGACATCGTGCTGCGCGGCACCTTCACCCGACTGCGCCCCGTCCTGCTCACTGCGACCGTTGCATCATTGGGCTTTTTACCGATGGCCTTGTCGTATGGTTCCGGTGCAGAAGTACAAAAGCCTTTGGCAACCGTCGTTATTGGCGGTCTGGTATCAGCGACGCTGCTTACGCTGTTGGTACTCCCCGTTTTATACGTACTTTTTGAAAAAATAGCGCGGCGTGGTAAAATGAACTTTCCCTCGGCAGCAGCGGCCATCTTGTTCACCATAGTCCTTTTTTCCGCGAAAACGAACGCCCAAACGCCCGTGACCGAAGCGCAGGCCATTGAACAAGCCTTGCAAAATAACCAAGCCATCGCGGTGGGGAAATATGAAATCGACCTGCAACGGATTTTGAAAAAGACCACTGTGGATCTGCCCAAAGCGGATATTACCGCCAATTTCGGACAGATCAACTCGGTAAAATGGGATAATAACTTTCGCATTACCCAGGATTTCCCCTTCCCCACTATTTTTAAAAAACAGAAACGACTTGCCGATGCAAACATCGCCGGAAGCGCGGCTAAATTAACCGTTACCCGCAATGAACTGATGGCCAATGTCCGGCTCGTCTATAACGATGGCGTAATGCTGCTCGCCCGAAGACGCTTGTTGTTACGGCAAGACAGTATCATCGGCGCTTTTGCGAAAGCGGCGGATTTGCGTTACCGCACCGGCGAAAGCACTTTTTTGGAAAAGATAAATGCGGAAAGCCGGCAGGCGGAAATGCGCAATTTGCTGGCGCAAAATAATGTAGACCTGAACATCGTCCGCTCGCAATTGCAAACGCTTTTAGAAGCGAACACAATGCCCGGCATGAGCGATACGCTCCTGGTACGGCGTGATTTTTCGTTCCTCAACGAAAGCGAGGCGATGACCCAAAACCCGGAACTGATTTATTTACGCCAACAAATTGACATTGCCAACCGGCAAGCGGAAGTAGCGAAAACCCGCCAACTTCCCGATTTCCGCTTGGGCTACTTCAATCAGAGCATCATCGGGACGCAAAATGTGGACGGTCAGGATAGATACTACGCTGGGGGGAAACGCTTTCAGGGGGTCGAAGTCGGCGTAGCAGTGCCCATTTTTGGCAAAGCCAATCGTGCCCGTACCGAAGCCGCCCGGATGAACGCCCAAATTGCGCAAACGCAATTGGAGAAAGAACAGGGGCATTGGCAAGGCAAATACCGCGAATGGACGCAGGTGTACGCAAAACAAGTGCAGAACCTTGATTTCTATGAAAAAACGGCACTTCCCCAGGCCAACCTCATTTTGCAACAGGCGCAAATCGCCTGGAAAAATGGAGAAATCGGCTACCTGGAATACTCGCAAAATGTGTCGCGGGCCTTGGACGTACAATTCGACTACCTCGAAAGTTTGCGGGATTTCAATGCAGCCGTAATCCAACTGCAATTCCTGATTGGCAATTAAACCCTTCCCCAAACAGTCTTTTTCTACTTTTTAAACAGCATTTCAAAAATATCTGCCATGAAAAATTTGGTAAAAAAATACGTGCTCTCCTCGCTAATGCTCTGCGGGATGGGGTTATTAATCAGCGCTTGCGGTGGCAAAAACGAACCCGCCGCTACTACCACGGGCGAAACGGCCCAGCCGGAAGTTGCCGGAAGCACAACCGTGTCGCTCAATGCCGTACAACTAAAAACCGTTGGCATCCAGGTGGGTAAAGTGGAAATGCGCAATATCAGCGGCGTGGTAAAGGTCAACGGAATGCTCGACGTGCCGCCCCAAAACATGGCCAGCGTGTCGTCGCCAGTGGAGGGCGTAGTTAATATGACCAACCTGATGCAAGGCAGCCGGGTCAACAGAGGACAATTGTTGGCTACCATCCGCAACCCGGATTTGATTCAGATGCAACAAGACTATCTGCAAACCCAACAGGAAAATGCCGACAACCTGATTCAACTGGAATACCTCGAAGCCGAATACAAACGCCAACAGGAACTGGCCAGGGAAAATGTAAACGCCGGGAAAACTGTCCAACAGGCCAAAGCACAATACGAGGGTATGAAGGCCCGAATTGAAGGATTGAAAGCCAGAATCGGCGGTCTATCGGCCAAACTCCGATTGATCGGTATCAGTACGGACAACTTGCGCCCGGATAATTACAGGAGCCAGATCAATATTGTGGCTCCTGTAAACGGTTTTATTACGGAGGTGAACGTGAATAACGGTAAACGTGTAACGCCAACCGATGTACTGTTTGAAATTACCGGAACAGAAATACTGTTGGCCAAACTGAACGTATTTGAAAAAGACCTACCCAAAATTCGACCGGGGCAGACCGTTCGACTCTCGCTCGCGAACGATGCGCACGAATACCCTGGCAAGGTGCTGCAAATAGGTAAAGAAATCGGCAGTGATCGTACGGTGCCGGTCTTTTGTACGGTCAGTAATTTATCCAGCGTATTACCTGGCGCGTATCTGCAAGCCCTTATCGAAACCGGCGGGTCGAACGTGCCGGCGCTGCCCGAAGCGGCGGTCATCAGTTTCGAGGGGAAAGATTTCATTTTCCTCGCCGGAACGGAAAAAGAAGGAACACGCCAATTCACACTGGTAGAAGTCACGAAGGGGTTGGCCGAAAACGGTTTTGTGGAAATCATTTTACCGACAGGTATGGATGATAAGGCACCGGTTGTAGTGAAAGGCGGCTTCGATTTGCTGGCGAAAATGAAGAATGGAGCGGAGGAGTAACATTTTAGGAAAGATGGGGAAAGTTAGACGCGATCCCCTTCTTTTCATTTTAATCAAATTTCATTGGAATAGTGCTTTTACATTTCACAAGATTAAGGAAAACATTTTCGTGGGTGTAGGCATGGTGCATGTGGTTGGCATCACACTTGTTTTGTTCAAACTAATAGGTCCGATACAAGCGGCGAATATCCATTTACTTCCCGATACGCTGGTCTTGCTGAATTCGATAAAACTGTTGCGGGTAAAAATTGAATCGTGATAAAATCATAAGTGCAGTGCAGAATCATGCACAACTTCCCCTGAATTGTATAACGCTGGCGGCCGCTTTTGCCGCCAACTTTGTGGCATCAAAACACCCTTGTTTACGATGTAAACTCATTACCATTTCTCCCGCTAATAAATAATAGAGTTGAAGCGTAAATTGATTTTTTCACCACATACAATATAACAATGCATCACGACCATCAAAAATGCATCGAGGCCTGCCTCGCTTGCCTCACTTCTTGCGAACACTGCGCTACTGCCGACATTAAAGCAGGCATTGATATGGCTGCCTGTGCCCAACTATGCCGCGACTGCGCCGACTTCTGCGCTTTGTGCGCCCGATTGCAGGCACGGGGTTCCCAGTTTATGCACGAATTCTGTGCCTTATGTGCCAAGGTCTGCGAGGCCTGCGGCGCGGAGTGCGAGAAACACGCCATGCACCATGACCACTGCCGGGAGTGCGCCGAGGCCTGCCGCCGCTGTGCCGAGGAATGCCAGAAGATGATGGCATAAGAAGTATGGGAGCCATGACACGTTATGTCATGGCTCCCATTTTCTTTCCGCGCGAAGCTATCGACTTAATACGGCTTGTGCGTCAGCAGCCAATTCTGCAATTCGCACAACGGCACGACATTTTTTTATCAAGACTTGAAAATCAACTCGTTGTGGCGTGGTGTCGTTGTGTGAAATAGAAATGTCCAGTAGTATGGTCCGAATCTTGCACAACTTCCCCTGAATTGTATAACGCTGGCGGCGGCTCATCCCGCCAACTTTGTGGCATCAAAACACCCTTGTTTACGATGGCACTACTTACCGTTTCTCCCGCAAATAAAGCTGCACACGGCGCTAAAATCAATATGCCCGTCCTCGGCATGAGCTGCGCTACTTGCGCCGTCAGTGTGGAATCCGTTTTAAATGGCCTGCCGGGCATCGCGTCAGCCACGGTCAATTTCGCCGCCCAGACCGTGCAGGTTGGGTATGACGACCATAAAGTTACACCATTGGAAATGCAAAAAGCCGTACAAACCATTGGCTTTGATTTAATTGTGGAAACGGAGCACGCTGCGGAACAACAAGCCGAAGCGCAAAATCTCCATACCAAAACTTTACGTCATCGCACCCTTGGCGCCCTGTTATTGGCCGCTCCGACGGTTATCATCGGCATGTTTTTCATGCACATGCCGTATGCCAACTGGATTATGCTGGGCCTGTCGTTACCGGTACTGGTCTTTTTTGGTAAAGATTTCTTTATCAATGCTTTCCGACAGGCGCGCCGTGGCAAGGCCAACATGGATACCCTGGTAGCATTAAGCACGGGCGTGGCCTTTCTTTTCAGCACTTTTACGACCATTTATCCGCAATACTGGACCCAGAGAGGCTTGTATCCGTATGTTTATTTCGAGGCGGCGGTGGTCATCATCTTTTTCATTTTGCTGGGTAAATTCCTGGAAGAACGCGCCAAAGGACAAACCTCTTCGGCTATTAAAAATCTCATCGGGCTGCAATCCAAGACCGTCCGGGTTATCCGCGATGGTCAGGAGCAGACCCTCCCGATCGGGGAAGTACAAATCGGGGAATTGATCTTGGTACGGCCTGGTGAAAAAATAGCCGTGGACGGCGTATTGACCGAGGGTAGTTCTTTCGTGGACGAAAGTATGCTGAATGGAGAACCCTTGCCGGTTGGGAAGGGCGTCCGGGATGCCGTATTTGCGGGGACGTTGAACCAGCAAGGTAGCTTCCAGTTTCGGGCCGAAAAGGTGGGTAGCCACACCTTGCTGGCGCAAATTATCCAGACGGTGCAGGAAGCCCAGGGCAGCAAAGCCCCGGTACAACGGCTGGTCGATAAGATTGCCGGGATATTCGTGCCCACTGTCATGGGTATTGCGCTGCTGAGTTTTATCGTTTGGCTGATTTTTGGCGGAGAAAATGCCTTTACCCACGCCTTGCTGGCGCTCGTGACGGTGCTGGTTATTGCCTGCCCCTGCGCGCTGGGACTGGCCACGCCTACGGCTATCACAGTCGGAGTGGGCAAAGGTGCCGAAAATCACATACTTATCAAGGATGCGCAGAGTCTGGAGATCGCCCACCGCGTCGACGCAGTCGTGTTGGATAAAACCGGCACGATCACGCAAGGCAAACCGGAAGTGACCGATTGGCATTGGGCCGCTACCGACCCACGTTATCCAAGGTTGCTGCTTTCGATGGAAGCCCGCTCCGAACACCCGTTGGCAGAAGCGGTTGTGCGAAAACTGGAGGCGGATGGCGTACTTAGCCGGCCTCGATTGGAGCAATTCGAGCGTATCGCCGGGCAAGGCATTCAGGCCCTGCACGAAGGGCGGATGTACCTGGCCGGCAACGAAAGAATGCTCGAAAGTCATGGTCTGACGTTGCCCGATACAGCCCAAACGTTGGCCAGGGATTGGCAGGACGCCGCCCGCACCGTCCTCTTTTTTGCCGGAGTCGAGGAAGGCCTGATTGCCGTATTGGCCATTGCCGACCCATTAAAGGCGACTTCGCGCGAGGCCGTGGCGCAACTTCAAAAGCAAGGCATTGAAGTCTATATGCTCACCGGCGATAACCCGCAGACGGCCGCAGCAGTTGCCCGGCAAGTGGGCATCCGGCATTTTAAAGCCCAAACTATGCCGACCGACAAAGCAAAATTTATCCAACAACTGCAAGCCGACGGAAAGACCGTGGCGATGGTCGGCGATGGCATCAACGACTCACCCGCCCTGGCGCAGGCCGATGTGAGCATCGCTATGGGCAAAGGAACCGACATTGCCATGGAAGTGGCTTCCATTACCCTGATGCGCTCCGATTTGCAGGCATTGCCGCAGTTGTTCCACTTGTCGCGTAAGACGGTTGGGACAATTCGCCAGAACCTGTTCTGGGCATTTATCTACAATTTGATTGGTATTCCCATCGCAGCGGGCGTCTTGTATCCTGCGTTCGGCTTTTTGCTCAATCCGATGCTGGCCGGCCTGGCAATGGCGCTGAGTTCAGTATCGGTAGTGACCAACAGCCTGCGTTTGCGCCAGTTAAAACTCTGATTTTCAAAACATTAAAAAATCAACCATCATGGAAAAATTGAAGTTCAAAACCAATATCAACTGTATGGGCTGCGTCGCCAAAATCACGCCCCATATCGAAAACGCCGAAGGCGTGCAGACCTGGCAGGTGGACACCACTACGCCCGACAAGGTGTTGACGATCGAAGGCACCCTTACGGCGCAGGAAGCCATTGCGTTGGTGACCAAAGCGGGTTTTATAGTCCGCGAAGTCGTCTCCGAGTAAGGTGCTTAGAAACAAGTTATTGTTTACCGGTTCCTTAGGCAACCACTAGCCTTTTTTTCTTGAATAGACTTCTAAAGTGCCTGACGATCTGGAGCAGATGCCCACGCGGTTATCTTTTTGGCGGACAATAAGACGGCTTTAGTCAGGAATCAGGGAGTAAGTACGATGTCGGTGATTGACATTGACAGTCCTAGAAAACTAAGGACATCCCAGTAGGCCCAATGGGATGGTGCTGAAATAATAAGATACAATGATCGCGATCGCGGCGATAATGTCAGTATGACCATAAGAGGTCGCCCCTCATAAATAAAAACTTTCGCCTGTCATGAAGATTGAAACAATCCCTAAAAAAGCCCTTTATATCCTTAAATGGATTTTTAAAGCCCTTTTTGTTAAAAAATGCTGCCGATGAGCAGTGAGATTAACTATGCGCCCTCTCTGCTTCTCCCATTGACCTCCATCATGATCCGAGCAGCAAGCGGAATCTAATTTTGAACCGACTTATGAAACATGTTTTTTTTAAGGCTATGAAATCCACTTTTTTATATAGCGTGTTGCCTTTTGCTGCCGCATTTGCGACCCTGCACATGCAGGCGCAAACCCTCATTTCAATCCCTGATACGCTCTCCGGCGCGTCCATTGACCTGACGTTAGAAACCGGTAGCCGCACGTTCTTTCCTGGCACCCAAACGGCTACCATTGGCTACAACGGTGCGTATCTCGGCCCGACGCTTATCCTGCAAAAAGGCCAGACCGCGACGCTCCACGTCCACAACCAGCTCGGTGATACGACTACGACGCATTGGCACGGTTTGCATGTTGCGCCGAAAAACGACGGCAGCCCGCACACGATGATTATGGCCGGCGAGACGTGGTCGCCCACCTTTCCAGTCATGGACCCGGCGGCGATGTACTGGTACCACCCGCATTTACACGGCAAAACGATGCAGCAGGTGCTTAAAGGCGCAGCCGGGCTGATTATCGTTCGCGATGCAGCGGAAGCCGCGCTAAACTTGCCACGCACTTATGGAGTGGACGATATTCCCTTGGTGTTCCAGTTTCAAACCTTTAATAATCAAAAGCAAATCGTCCTCAACGACGAATTGGACAATACGGTTTTGGTGAATGGCACGGTCAATGGTATGGTGAATGCGCCCGCCCAAGTAGTGCGCCTGCGCTTGCTCAATGCCAGCAGCCACCGGGTGTTTCGCTTTGGTTTTGCCGATGGTAAAGCCTTCCAACAGATCGGCGGCGACGGAGGGCTGCTCAACGCGCCGGTACCGCTCAGCCGGCTGACACTTGGTCCCGGTGAACGGGCGGAAATCCTGGTGGATTTTGCCGGACTGGCAGGACAGACGTTCTCGCTCAAAACCTTTGGCAACGAACTCCCCCAAGGCTTCCCAGGCGGACCAGCCATGATGGGCATGTCGCTCGGCCCTCTGGACAACACGAATTTCCAAGTATTGCAAATCAACGTAATGCCGCCCACAGCTAATCCCGTGACGACGATCCCAACGGCCTTGATCAACAATACGGTCTGGCCATCCGCCGGAGCAGGCTTGCGCTCCTTCGGCCTGACGGCACAACCCATGATGAGCATGACCAATTTTTTCATCAATGGACTAAAATTCAACCTGGAAACGGTGAATTTCAGCATTGAACTGGGCAAAACGGAGGTGTGGACCATTACCAATCAAACGATGATGGCGCATCCGTTCCACGTGCATGGCAATTCCTTTTATATCCTCGAGAAAAACGGTACCACTCCGCCTGCCAACGAGCGCGGCCGCAAGGATGTGGTGCTGGTGCCGCCGATGAACGGCTCGGTAAAAATCATTATGAAGTTCGAGGATTTTGCCGACGCGGAAATACCTTTCATGTACCACTGCCACATCCTGAGCCATGAGGACAACGGGATGATGGGGCAATTTGTCGTGAAGGCTCCGGCGAGCGGGACGGTGGAATTAGTAAGCGGCAAGTTGGGGATTTACCCGAATCCGGCGCGGGAAATCATATTCTTTGATCTGGGCGAAGTCTCCTCAACAGGTGTGCGTTGCCAGGTGACCGACGCGTTGGGGCGGGTAGTTCTGGAACAGCAAGTACAAATTTCAAATGGCCGGGGGAGTATTGAAACTGGGGGATTGCCCAGTGGGTCGTATGCCGTAAGCGTGCTGTATGGGGGCAAAGCCTACACGGGCAACTTGGTGAAACAATGACGCAGCAGAATGAGCAATGCTTATTCAAATGGCGTGGTTCAGCCTTGGGAATTTAGTCTTTCCAGGTGAAAAAGTGCGTATCATCATGTCGTTTCCCGCCAACAAGAGCATGTTTGTTTTTCATTACCACAACCTCGAACACAAGGATGCGGGCATGATGCTCAACTTTGAAATCAAGTAAAATGCCCGCGACTTCCATGTTCGGGATGGAACCACTTTTTAATAGCTGTATTGAGGTTTTGTAAAATCTTCGTTTGCTGTAAATTTCCAACACTTCTAAGGTATCTTTGCTCTTAAATTATGAAACATCGCATTGGCACACTTATTTTCTTCAGCCTGTTTGTCGCAATTGCGCCGAATCTGGCTTGGGCGTGTGGTAGCCATAGTGATGCAAGTAAATCGAAGCAAGAGCAATCATGCTGTTCGAAAACAGGACAAGCGGAGGCGCCCGACAGCGGAGATAATTCCTGTGCGCAATCTGCAAATCCCAGCGCTCACTGCCCCTGCGACCATGAAAAGAGCGGAGGCTGCCATTGCCCAGGCTGTGGAACAGTGTGCCATGCTGTAACGGGCTTTGTGCTTGATTCGTCTCCCTCCCTTATCCTTCCCGCTCTCAGCGCCTCGCTGCGCAGGCAAGCGTTTTATTTCGCCGACCAGCTGCCCGCAGCCGTCTATCTCCCCATTTGGCAGCCGCCAAAACTAGGCGCATAGTTCATTGTCAGCCCGTCGTGTGTCGCTTGGAACTCCGTTTCGGCTCGCTCGTCGCATAAATTCCTTCCCCGAACATTGTTCCGGGTTATATTCACTTATTCCCCGAACATTGTTCCGGGTTATACAAACATATTTTGTTATGAAAAATCTGCTCATCGCGGGCTTTGCGCTCGTGGGTTTGCTCGGCTTATTCGCCGCTTGCAAAAATACCCCTAAAATTGTCAACAACGACCCTAATGCGGTTTATGCCTGTCCCATGCACCCGGAAATTACGGGCAAAGCGGGCGACAAATGCTCCAAATGCGGTATGGATTTAGAGCCAACAAACGCCACCAAAGCACCAGCCGATGCCAATGCGGCCTATGCCTGCCCCATGCACTCCGAAATCACGGGCAAAGCGGGCGACAAATGCTCCAAATGCGGCATGGCGCTCGAACCGGCCAAAGCGAACTCCGCCAACCAATACAAAATGGCTTTCAACAGCAGCCCTGCCAATCTTGCGGCGGGAAAAACCGCCACACTTTCGTTCACGCCTGAAATAGTCGGTACGGCCAACACGCCCGTGCCGCTTGACTTGCACCACGACAAAAAAATTCACCTCATCGTCGTTTCCAAAGATTTGTCCTATTTCGAGCATATTCACCCGGACTACCAGGCCGACGGATCTTACCAAATCAAAGTGCTGGACAAAACCGCCAATTTTACCGACGGTCGCGGCAAAAATGAAACGAAGTTCGATCAAGGCGGCGATTACGTGCTGTTTGCCGACTACATGCCCACTGGTGCAGCGGGACAGCTCGAACGCATCCCGCTCAACATTGGCGGCACACCGTACAAGCCAGTGGCATTTTCCAAAGAGAAACTGACCGCCATGGTGGACGGCTACACAGTGACGCTGGCCTCGCATGGCGGCAAATTCGTGACCAACAACCAGATGCACATCGAAGGTACCGTGACGCAAGGCGGTAAAGCCGTTCCTGCGGAATCCTTCGAAAACTATCTCGGCGCGAAGGCCCACGTCGTGATGATTCACAGCGATTCGGAGCATTATATGCACGTCCACCCAGAAGTGGAAGGTGGGAAACTCGATCTGCACGCCACCTTCGAAAAGGCAGGCATTTATCGCGGCTGGCTGCAATTCCAGACCAATGGGAAGTTGCACACCGCAGATTTCGTAGTAAATGTGACGGAAGGGAAACCTGGAGAAATGAATCACGAAGGGCATGAGGGTCACGGGGAAGGTGGCGATGCCCATAAGCACTAAGTCAGGCGAGTGGTGCGACAGGCTAGTGAAATGCCCGCCGATGCAAGTGGGAGAAAATTGTTGTTAATCAAATGAACGCCAATGCTCAATGCACTTATAAAATTTTCCCTTACGAATCGCCTCTTCGTAGTGGCCTCTGCCGCGCTGCTGCTGGTCTGGGGAGGTTGGTCGGCCATCAACCTACCGGTGGACGTGCTGCCCGACCTCAACCGCCCGCGCGTGACAGTGTTCCTCGAAGCCGGCGGGATGTCGCCCGAAGAAATTGAGGTGCAGGCCGTGCTGCCCATCGAGACCGCGCTCAATGGCTCGCCGGGCGTGGAAGTGGTGCGCAGCAGTTCGTCGCGCGGTATCGGGTTGGTATTCGTAGAGTTCGGCTGGGACGTGGACGTATACCGCGCCCGCCAGCTAGTGGCCGAAAAACTCAGCACGGTGCCATTGCCCAATGGCATCGTGCCAGTCATGGGCCCGATCTCGTCGGTCATGGGACAAATCATGCTCGTCGGCGTGACTGCCGAAGCCGACAGTATGGGCCAAACCGGGAGCTCGGCCGCAGATTTGCGCACGCTGGCGGACTTTACGATTCGGCGCAGGTTGCTGGCCATCAAAGGCGTGGCGCAGGTGATTCCTATCGGCGGCGACCGCTTGCAGTACCAGGTGCTGGTGTCGTCGGCCAAACTTAAACAGTACAACCTGACGCTCGAAGATATCGACCGTGCATTGGAAAATGCCAACCTCAACGCGACGGGCAGTTTTTTCAACCGCTACGGCTCTGAAGTGCTGATCTCGGTGCTGGGTCGCTCGAAGAATTTGGAAGACCTGCAAAAGACGGTCGTCGCCAACCGAGAAGGGTCGCCGGTGCTGCTGCTGCAAGTAGCCGATGTGCAGTTTGGCGCGGCGATCAAACGCGGCGACGCAAGCGTGAATGCCCGCCCCGCCGTGATTCTGACCGTTGAAAAACAACCCGGTGCCAGCACGGTGACTTTGACCGACGATATCGAAAGGGCACTGGCCGAATTGCAGCCCTCGCTCCCGACCGATGTGCGCCTGAACACGAAGGTTTTTCAGCAAAAAAACTTCATCGTCAACTCGCTGACCAACGTGGAACACGCTTTGCGCGACGGTTTTATCCTCGTGGTCATCGTGCTGTTTTTGTTCTTGCTCAATTTTCGCACGACGATTATCACGCTGACGGCCATTCCATTGTCGCTGGTGATTACCGCCTTGGTTTTTAGGTGGTTCGACATTTCTATCAATACGCTGACACTCGGTGGCCTGGCCATTGCCATTGGCGAATTGGTGGACGACGCGATTGTAGATGTAGAGAATGTGTTCCGAAGGTTGAAAGAAAACCAAGCGGCAGGTAGCCCTACAAACTCCCTGCGCGTGGTGTACGAAGCCAGCAGCGAGGTGCGCAACTCCATCGTGTACGCGACCATCATCGTGGTACTGGTGTTTCTGCCCCTGTTCCAATTGCAAGGTATCGAAGGGCGCATTTTTGCGCCGCTGGGCATCGCGTACATCACTTCGATTTTGGCTTCGCTGGTGGTTTCGCTGACGGTGACACCCGCGCTATGCAGTTATTTGCTGACCAGTCCTGGTAGCGCGTCTTCCAAGTTTTTAAAGTTTGGAAAGTCTAAGCGCGCCCCCGAAGATGAAGACTTGAC
>JBBRDQ010000036.1:0-29176 GCA_038203695.1 Chitinophagales bacterium | reverse complement strand
GCCGCCTTCGGTTTTGAATGGGTAGCCTACGCCGGTCCGGAAACCGGGCTGCGCGATCGCGTGAGTTATGTATTACAGCAACATAAAATCCGGCTGGTGCTAACCTCCGCATTGAACGCTGATCATGAAATAGCCCGGCACGTACAACAACATGGCGACGGCGTAAAAGTGCTGGCGCTGTGGGTAGATGACGCCGAATCGGCTTATTACAAGGCGCTGGAACGCGGTGCGGAAAGCGCATTTGCCCCAAAGACCTTGCGCGATGAACAGGGTGAAGTGACGATGGCAGCCATTAAAACTTATGGCGACACCATCCACACATTGGTCGAGCGCAGCGCCTATAAAGGCCCTTTTTTGCCCGGCTATGAAGCACGAAAAAGTCTTTATCCATTCCAATCCGTTGGTTTACAATACGTTGACCACTGTGTAGGCAATGTGGAACTGGGCACGATGAACCAATGGGTGAAATTCTACCAGGATGTTATGGGCTTTAAACTGCTCATTACTTTTGACGACAACGACATTTCAACCGAATACACGGCCTTGATGTCGAAAGTAGTCAGCAATGGCAACGGGTATGTAAAATTCCCGATCAATGAACCCGCGAAAGGGCTGAAAAAGAGCCAGATCGAAGAATACCTCGATTTTTACAACGGCGCGGGCGTGCAGCATATCGCTGTCGCTACCAACGATATTATTAAAACCATCACCCAGTTGCGCGATAATGGCGTTGATTTTCTGCGGGTTCCAGACAACTACTACAATGATGTCGCGGCGCGTGTCGGCCACATCAATGAAAACATGGAAGACCTGAAACGGCTCAATATCCTGGTCGACCGCGATGAAGACGGCTACCTGCTGCAAATCTTTACCAAACCGGTGCAGGACCGGCCCACTGTGTTCTTCGAAATTATCCAGCGCTGCGGTGCCAAGTCTTTCGGCCGGGGCAATTTCAAAGCCCTCTTCGAAGCCATCGAACGCGAACAGGAACTGCGCGGCACGCTGTAAATAATGGTTAATGATTAATGGTTAATGTGATTAATGGTTAATGCCCGAATCGGGTGGGTAGTTGAATCATTAACCATTAACCATTATACATTAACCGTTACCGTCATTTTCTTTACCTGTACCAGCGACAATACTACTAAACTTATAATGAAAAATATGGCCAGCGACAGTACACTGAATCGCATGGCATCGCTGTCGTGACCGGGTCCGACCAGGTGTATTTGGCGCACGAACTGCTCCACGAACCCAAACATAAACGTTCCAACCACGGTCGATACTTTATCCATCACATCGTAAAAACTAAAATAAGAGGCTGTATCGGTGGTGTTTTCCGGCAAAAACTTGGCGTAGGTAGCCCGGGAAAGCGATTGAACGCCACCCATGACCAATCCTACCCCGGCGGCCAGCAGGTAAAAATCCATACCCGTTTGTACAAAATAACCAACGATACAGATGATCGTCCAGATAACCAGCATCACCAGCAGCGAGTATTTATTGCCTTTGGCTTTCGACAGTTTGGAAGAGAGCCAGGCACCCAGGATGGCCACGATCTGTAGGACGAGAATAAGACCGATCAATTGTGCGGTTTTAAAGTGCAGCACTTTCTCCGCAAACGTCGAAGCGAGGAACAGCACGGCCTGTACACCGGCATTGTAGCAAAAAAACGCCCCCAGAAAGCGCAGTGTATTGCGGTCTTTACGAATCGTCTGCCACACTTTATTAAGTTCTGCATAACCCCGCCGCATCAGATGGTCAGGCATCTTGGTCGGCCGATCTGCCGGTAAGCGGCGCAACGGTATCTGTGCAAAACCGATCCACCATAATCCTACCATCACAAATGCGACCGGCACGGCGCGCAGACCGTCGGGAAAACCAAACCATTGGTAATTCATAATCACTACCAGGTTTACGAGTAACAAAATCACACTGCCGATAAATCCAAAACTGAACCCCCGGGCGCTTACATCATCATAGCGATCCTCGGTCACAATCAGCGGCAAAAACGAATTGTAAAAAACAATCCCGCCGGCAAAGCCGATGGTCGCCAGAATAAAACCAAGCACGCCTACCCACAAGGTGGCCATACTCGTAAAAAACAATAAGGAGATACATGCCAATGCCCCCAGCAGGGTAAAGAATCGCAAAAAAGCCTTTTTGCGACCGCTGTAATCGGCAATCCCGGATAACAGCGGCGATACAGCGGCAATCACCAGATAAGCCAGCGAAATACTCCAGGCGTACAAAGTACTATCCGACATTTTATAGCCAAATACATCCACGACATCATTGGTCAGTTCCAAAAAATAACCTGGAAAAATGGCGACCGTAATCACCAGTGCGTACGCACTGTTGGCCCAATCGAAAAAAGCCCAGGCATTGATCATCCGCGGATTATTCATGACTGGTGCCGAAGCGGGGATGGTATTTTTCACAGCAGGAAAATGTTTTCGTTCGGTAATGTCAACATGATGAAGGCAACCTATTTAACCCGTTTTCGGGTGGAGAAGGGTACATTGAGCCCAAGCCACGGTATAGCGAAAAATGAGTCCGAATTAACATAAGCAGAAACGGGCAAAATCAAAGCCGTGTCAATAGATAATTTTCGGCCAAAGAAACGACCTCCGACCGAAAGTAACGTCTGATTATCGCCATCGATCCCAATAAAATAATTTTCACTCACAAAAGCGAATTTCTTGCCCGTGCGAACCATCCCGCTTAAAGAGATGGTTGGGCTGTTTGCCCATTGTCCATTCGCGAAACCATAACCCAGTCCGATACTGACATTCCGATCACGCGGCCCGGCGGTTGCGGTGCCATATACCAGACCGAAAGCGCCCCCTTCCGTGCCCTCGCCTCCCACTATCGTCCCGATAAAAGCGCCGGCACCCAGGTTAAACTTATCTTTGACGACCGGTACGGAAATTTTTGGTGTAACCCACAACGGCGTAGGGCCGGCAAACAAAAACAGCGGCACCATGCCTACACCAATCGTAAAATTGTCGGTTATCCCGACACTTGCCTGGTTGAATAAGACCCACGTATTCTGATAATATCCCTCCCCCTTTTTTAAGCCATACCCGTTCGACTGAAAAAAGTAGCGGGTTGTATGTGGGTTTTCAAACCAGTATTGACCGTCGACCATTTGCGCTGCTTTAATCGGTTCGATTTTTTTAATGGTTTGTTTTCGAATAGAAACGATACCCAGCGACTCGGTTTTGAGCATGATTACGTCCGAATTTTGCGAGATAATCGTCCCGATCAGTTCGTTGCCATCGGTGGTCTGGACTATAAACAGGCCCGTAGAATCAGCCATGGTTGTCGGAATGTTTTGACCAAAAACAGTTGTTGACAGGTAAAAGAAACTTGAAAAGAAAACAAAAAGTGGTACAAGCAACGTATTTTTCATGGTTGTATATGGTTGGAAGGTTTGCTGTTATAAAAGACATAACGAGGGCAATAATAACCGATTCCTGTTAACCATGCACTAAAATGTTATTTAATTTCCTCAAAATCAATATACTCATCATCATTTGATTCGGACCGCGCTTGTATTTTTGGTTTTGGGTCTGGATCCTTCAACGGCTGCGGGGGAAGATTATCAGGTGGCAAAGGCCGTGTCACAAACCAGGGCCGGATCACTTGCCAAAGCCACCACAAAACGAAAAAAGTAAATAACCAACGGAATATCATAATTGGGAAACAGCAGGCTGGGGTTTTTCAAATATTTTTTTCAAAAACGGATGTCCGAATACGGCCAGTAAAATGACCACCATGCCGATATAAAAACGCGGCCCCAGGTCTTTGTCTTCTCTAAATAAGAGTGCCGCGAGTAAAACACCATAAATGGGCTCCATGTTGATGGTCAGATTGGTGGCAAACGCCGAAAGGTACCGCATTGCCTTCAAGGTCAGATAGTAGGGAAATAAGGTACAAATCCAGGCCAGCACAAACAGCCACAGCCAATCCCAGCCTTGCAGTAGAACCGGCATAGCAGGCGTACGCCAGTATGCCACCAGTAAGCCCAGCGACGTAATGCACAGCGCCGCAAACAACTCCACAAAACTCATGGGCAGGGGTGGTGGCGGGTTATTATCCAGTACCTTTTTATTCAATGCAGTAAAAACGGCGGCCAATACCGCTCCTACAATGCCCACGCACAGTCCCAGCCGCATGGTCAGGTCAATATCGCCGGCGATAAGTGCCATACCGGGCAGAATAAAAATACCCAGTGCCAGTTCATATCCCTTTATTTTTTGTCTTAATAAAAGTGGCTCGGCCAGCGCTGAAAAAAACGAGGTAGTGGCCATGGAAGCCACGGCCACGGAAGCGTTGGCAATCTTGATCGCGCCATAAAAACACAACCAGTGCAACCCGACTAGAATCCCGATGCCAAAAAGTCGCCAGAAAACCGTTCGGTTGATCGCGCGTAATTGCCGGAAAGGGATCAAAAGCAGCAGGGTAGCGCAACATACTGCCACACGCCACCACACCAGCGGAAGTGCCTGTAAGGAAATTAACTTACCTAAAATAGCCGTAAACCCCCAAATAAGCACACAAATGTGCATGTAGACGTACGATTTCAATTTGTCATCCATGCCGCAAAAGTACATGGATTCGAGCAAAACAACCTTGTTTAGACAGTGTCCAAACTTTGTAAGTAACAAAGCGCTTACAGTGATATGACAGTCTTCGCGCGGGCGCTGGTTACTTTTGCACTTCGATTGATCGCTAAGTCGCAGATTATGTACACTTTCGACCTATCGCAACTACGCTAATATCACCTAATAGCGCCTAATAAACTGTTACAATGCTGGACGGTTACCATATTCTTACCCTGACTCACCGCCACTCGACCTTGGAAAACATCGGTCAGATGGTTTTGCCCGCCGAAAATCAAATAGCTACGCTCGAACAACTCAAAGCAGATTTTGGCTGGGATGAACTGCTCTATCTCGCTACCTGCAATCGGGTGATGTTTTTGTTTTACTCCCCCCGCCCAGTACCGGAAGACCTTGCCTGTCAGGTTCTGCGCAGGTTGCAACCCTCGTTTTCAGCGGAAAATATTACTGAAAAAGCCGCCTCCGTACAATTACTGCACGGGGTCGAGGCAGTTCGCCATATACTGGAGGTAGCCGCTTCGATGGATAGTCTGGTGGTCGGAGAGCGGGAAATATTGCGCCAACTGCGCCTGGCTTACGATCACTGTTACGCCGCCAAACTCACCGGCGATCACCTGCGCTTGTTGATGCGTTTCACCATTGAAACTGCTAAAGAAATTTACACGACTACCGGGATCGGTCAAAAAGCCGTTTCGGTGGTCGCCTTGGCGTTCCAGGCAATGCAGCAGACCGGCTTGCGCACTGATTCCCGCATTTTGCTAGTGGGTGCCGGCGAGACCAATACGCTGTTCGGAAAATTTTTGAAAAAATACGGCTTTCAACAGGTTACCGTGTTCAACCGTACCTTTGCCAAAGCCGAAGTATTGGCCCAGGCGGTGGGTGGACAAGCGCGTACCTGGGCTGATCTTGAAAACTATGCGGAAGGTTTTGATGCGCTGGTGGTTTGTACCGGAGCCACTACCCCGATCATTACCACCGACTTATATGCCCGGCTGCTGGGCAACGATACACAGCGCAAAGTTGTAATCGATCTGTCTGTCCCCAACAATGTCGACGCGGCGGTTCCAGCGTTATTCAATATACAATACATTGAAATAGAGGGCCTTAAAATACTTTCCAATCAAAATCTGGCTTTCCGGGAGCACGAGCGCGAGTTGGCCACCGGGATGCTCACCCAGCGTATTTACACCTTTCGCGAGCGCTGGCACGAACGCCAGGTAGAGCGCTCGCTGGCGCATATCCCCGATGAAATACGCGCGGTAAAAGACCGGGCCTTCCAACAGATCTTTGCCAAAGAATTTGAGCAGCTGGATGCCACAGCACAAGACCTCGTACACCGGATGCTAAACTACATGGAAAAAGGCTGCGTTACTATCCCCATCAAGGCTGCCAAAGCCATTGCCTTGCAACACGCCCGCCCCAAAGAACGGTCGCGGGTGACCGAATAAGCGATTTTTAAACTTTACGTCCGGAAAGGAGTTTGATCGTGTTGTAAGCACCTGTTACTAACGATTTATAAACGGAATGGAAATTCTTCTGGGCGGCCTCACGATCACGCTGCTGCACTCTTTATTGCCCAACCATTGGCTGCCTATTGTGGCCATCGGGCGGCGGGAAGAATGGAGCGTCGGCAGGGTATTGCGGGTAACACTGCTGGTTGGCACTGCCCATGCTTTAAGTACGGTGGTAATCGGCGTGTTAGCGGCCCTGCTGGGCTGGCAGATGACCCACTGGGTAGCCGCTTTTAGCCACTGGATTGCGCCAGCCATGTTGATCCTACTCGGCATTTTCTTTATCTATCGCCACCATACCCACCACCACTTTCATTTGCAGTCGGGCGTCATCAGTCAGCGGCGATTGATCTGGACGCTGGCAGTGGCCATGTTTTTCTCCCCTTGTCTCGAAATCGGCGGCTTTTTCCTGATGGCCGGCACCCAAGGCTGGGCGATGGTAATACTCTTATCCATTTTTTACTGCGTACTTTCGGTACTGGGCATGGTGCTTTGGGTACAAGTGGCGTATCACGGCCTGCGGCGGATGGACTGGCATGGACTGGAACACCGGGCCGGTATTATTTCCGGCGCGATTTTGATTTTGACGGGGGTGCTGGCTTTTTGGCTGGATTAATTTTTACCTGCCGTTATCAATCTTTGGGCGCTGCCGATTTCACCTGCTTCTTTCCGGGCTGTCGTTCCTGCCCGCCCATTAAATTTTTCCCCTTCCGTTGTCCTAAAACCGGTTCAATCTGGGTCTGATCTTCGCTCATCTTGTCATTGAAAACTTTATCGACGAATTGCCAGCGACCTTTTTCCCAGCGAAACCCATCATAACTGCCATCTGAAACAAACGTGACGCCGCGGCCAAAAGGGCTGGGCATAGCGATCAGGTGATCAAACAGGATCATTTTATACTCTTCGTCCCAGTTGACACGCACAGCTGCTTCGGAAGAATAATCGAAAAAGTAACGTTTATGCGGGTCGGGAGAGCCGTCCGGTTTAGCGAAGACAGCCGCGCCAAAAACAGGCTTACCGGTTGCATCAAAAGTGAGTACGTCGATCAATTTGCGCTTATCGAAAAAGGAATACGCATCAAAACCAAATAACAAATAGTGGCGACCTTGTTTGGTATCGGCTTGCCGCAAATTGTAATACAAGGCACCGTACCAGGCGTCAGGGCTGAGGGTTTCCTCCGTAGGTGCCGGCATTTCCATTTCAAAACTGCGGTCTTTCAGGGGATATAATTTCAGTTCGGGCGTGTTCATCTGAACAGCCCCGTAATAGCGGTAGGTAGAGTCATTGACATACATCTGCCAGGTAAAAATGCGGAAACTACTATCGGGCGGCGACAAAATCGACAGGCTCTTGAGGCGATCAAACGGGTACTTGAAGGAGTTCTCCACTTTTAAGGCGCGTACCAGCCCGGTTATCAGCGAACGGCAGGCTGCAAATCGCTCCTGTTCGACCGAGTCGTTCACCACCACAAAGGCTAAATACGCCAGGGTATCCTCGCTGGCGTGCAGCTGAGCAATCCCTTCCGGTGTAAGTTGGTTTTTACTTTTTTTGCGGTTTTGGGCGAATGTATCCGGCGTGAGGACCGACAGCAAAACAAGCGTTAACAGGCTGATTTTTAAGAACATAGAAGTAGTTTTTACAGAAATGATTATCCGGATGTAACCGGATAAAAATCTGTCGACCAAACGCTGCACGGCGGCAAAAATTGCTATTTCAGTTCATCCAATTTTTCGAGCAGCCATTCGTGATTGACGATTCCGGCTTTATTTGCGGCAATCTCGGTCCGCAGTTTCTCTACAGAAGCCTTGTCGCCAGCTATGATACGGGTCAGGCGACGCACGTATTTGAGGAGATTTAAGTATCCATCCCGGCGTTGTTGTGGAATATGTTTGTGCCGGTTGAGAAATACCCGGAAGGATTCCATAAATGAACTCAGCGCGTCGTACGCGTCCAGTTCGTAGTAGGTGATCGTAAGCATCATTTTACTGATCAAATTGTAACCAATGTCCTCATATTCAATGTTATGTAAGAGTTGTAGCACCTTTTCGTATTTGCCCTGGAAACGATACACCCGGGCCAAGTTGAAGGTATAGGTGTTCTGGCGGGTGTCGGCCGGCAGGTAACTTTTATGCGTTTCAATAAAATTTTCCGCCCATTCCAGTCGGCCCAAGCGCAGGGCTGCCGCCACGATATTATTAAAACGCCAGGAAGCCAGTTCGCCGTTGGAGAGAAAAATACCTTTTTGGATCGCGTCTTCGAACAGATCGAAATACTCCTGGTAAAAATCGTTTTTCCCTTTATTTACGCGACCTGTGCAATAGTGCAAAGCCGAATCATACAATTCCACGGCTTCTTTATGGGGCATGATCGTACCATAGTGATCGAGCATACGCCGCAGATTATAATAGTGTTCCGTGTTTTCCTCGTCGTCCAGTGTGCGGTAAGAGTAGTAATAAATGGCCAGTTCCGGAATTTCTTCAATCGGAATCCGCTCCAGATGCGCCAGTATTTCCGGTACAAAATCCAGCCGGTATTGCTGATTGCCAGTTTTGCGCTGACTTAGCGCAGCGCAGTACAATTTGAGTTTTTCGATCAGGAAAAAAGAATCCAGGTGGGTAGATATCTCTTCGACATTGGCCCGCACGTTCACTTTCACATCAAAATCCATCAGCGTGTAATACTGGCGTTCGATCGAATAAGCCGTAAGATAATAGTCTAAAGAGCGATACGGTTGTTTTTCCAGACTGCTTCGCGCGGCGCGCATGGCACTGTTGTACAGCGGCTCAATCTTGCGTTCGGCTACAAAAGCCAGCGTATCCGTCTTCAGGCGCTCGGGATTCCGGGACAGCATTTCCTGCGCCATAAAACCTTCCACCAATCCTAACAGATCGGAACAGTATTTCCGGAAATTCACATCGTCGTATCCTTCGGTGGGCAAAATCTTGCGCCAGATCACCTGCCGGTCAAAGCCATCGTGCCCTTTTTCTAATTGAACCAACAATATCTCGCACAGTTTTGCCAAGGTTGTGCTGGGGTTAAAATAAGGGGATTGCACATATTTCAACAGGCGCTTCATTTCTCCGGCATCGAAGTAGCGCAAGGTCTGATAAACCTTATTGGTATGTGATTCCGCCATAGTTGCGGTCTTTTTTACAGGCATGATTCAAGCGCAAAAAACAGTAATTTTTAAAAACGAACGGTCGTAAATTCGAGAAAACGGCTTTTAGTTGGGTTTGGAAAATTATTTTTTCAAACGCAAAGATTTAAAACAATACCCCATTTTAGGTATAAAAAATTGATTATCAAAATATTAGAATATATACTTCAAAGGAGTACAAATATTTTTCTGCCACAAAATTATTTTTTCTGCCCGCCAATGAAATTACATTCTACAATTATGTCTAATTTTGGACTTCTTTTTAATACAACGCCATGAATGTTAATTTGCCGCAGCCTCGGGGAAGAGCAGTTTTGCTCTTTGCCCTATTTCTGTTGGGTGTCAGTTACGGGTTATCCGGACAGGCAATCAGCCCTTATCGAAACTTGGCTGGTACCAGCACGACCCCCATCCGCGACACCATCAGCGGCCTGAATCTACAGCTCAACAAGGTAAATCCACTCGCTAAACATGGCGATGTAGCCCTGAATATACTTACCTCCGGTGGTGCCGGCAATCCAGCGGTTTTTGAAGTACTGTACACGCCCGACGCCGGCTTTGTCGGTACCGATACGTTTGCCCTGGAATACAATTACATTGGATCATACCCCTATCTGGTTTATCAGGGATTTCGCGTATCCGTGTATCCTACCGTACTCAATGTGCGGATGGATTATGCCTTCACTACGACCAATACGCCGATCACATTGAATGTTCTGGCCAACGACAACGGCTCCAGCGGTCCGCTACAACTACGCGGCGTACCGCTGGTCAATAATGGTACAGCCACGGTAGTCGGTACCAGCCAAATTGTTTTTACCCCGGAATCCGGTTTTATCGGCACTGCACATCTCAATTATGTCGTCTGTGACGCCGCGAATCATTGCAAAACCGGTCAAACCAGCATTGGCGTTCATCCGGCTACCCAACCCGCTTCCGACAGCCTGCGCATTGCCACTACCAAAAACAACCGCATTACCATTCCGTTGCCGGTAAATGGTTATACTATTCAACAGGCTCCTGCGAATGGCAGCGTCATTCTGTTTAGCGGACAGTACTTCCGCTATACGCCCAATAACAATTTCACGGGCACGGATCAATTTGTGCTGGGCCACACCGTAGGCAGTATTACGCGCACCAAAACGGTGCTGGTCGATGTACTGAATGCGCCGCCAGTGAATATGATGGCGATGAATGATCAGGTTTTCACGCCGCGCAATCAACCCATTACGTTCAATGTCCGCGCCAATGATATCGGCAATCTGCTGGTGAAAAGCTGGATCGTGCCCAGCGGTTTTCCCGGCACCCTGACCAATAAAACCGCCGGTGGCAATGTTACTTTTACACCGACGCCCGGTTTTACCGGCATGGCCACTTTTTCGTATAAGATCGGTAATCAGTTTGTACCCAATATCGAAATCGCAACCGTCAATATTCTGGTCAGCAATCTGCCGCCACATGCTGCCACGTATGAAATGACCACGCCGAAAGCCACGCCGTTTGTCGTGAATTATGACCTACCATTTACGGCATTCAACTTTAGTGTCTTAGATGCGCCCGACCACGGTACCTGCACGTTTTACCCCGGTTATAGCAGCCAAAACATCAACGGTTTCCCGGTTGCCGGCACGAATCTGCTTATTTATCAACCTGTGGCTGGTTTTATCGGCGTCGATGAATTTGAGATCAACTATTGCGTATCCACCAACGGTCAGTGTCAGTCTGTAAAACTCGTGATGAATGTGACCGAAGTATTCGGGGCTCCCGGCCCTTATTGTGCCGGCGACTGTGTGTGGCCGGGCGACATCAATCGCGACGGTATCGTCAATAACAAAGACCTGTTGCCGCTGGGCTATGCCATGGGCGTACAGGGGCCCGCACGCGCCAATGCTTCGCTGGAATGGTATGGACAAGCAGCGGCCAATTGGAACAATCCATATATTGCCAATGACCAAAATGATCTGAAATATTCCGATACGGATGGCGATGGTGCCGTCACTGCCGACGATACATTGGCGTTGCGTCTCTTCTATGGACAAACCGACAATCTGATTCCCCAAATTCCGGATACCGGTAAGGGGCTGGCGTTTTTTCTGCACAATCTGACCCCTAATGCCGGTCCCGGAGATCTCGTGCAAGTGGAGGTCTCTCTGGGCAATAATACGTTACCCGTTACGAATCTCTATGGCTTTACTTTCGATGCGCAGTTAAGCCCCCTGATTCAGGATTCTTTGTTGCACATGCAATTTTATGACAACAGCTGGCTGAATCTGAATTCGCCCAGCTTGTCGTTGAGTCAAAACCCGGCACAACATCGGCTGGAAACGGCCTTTACGCGGACCAGTAATACCAGCACCAATGGTTTTGGGCCGATCGGCACCGTAAGTTTTATTATTATTGATATTATTGACGTGGGCAAACCGGGCAGCATCCGGGCAGGCAGTAGTAATGCCGCTATCACGGTGAGCACTCCGACTTTTTTATGGGGTGATGGCAGCAGCACGCAAGGGGGCCGCACGACGCTGGATATTCAATTGCGCAGTAACGACAAACAGCAAACCGTCGTCAGCAATGCCGATTTTTTTGCTTACCCATCTCCAGCCAATACGACGGTCAATTTCCACCTGAACGGCGATGATTTTATGGAAACACTGACCGTAACGGACGTCTCCGGCAGGGAAATGTACCAAGCGGCAAATTTACAGGCCGAGCATGCGCAAATTGCGGTGCAAGACTGGCCACAGGGCATTTATATCGCTTCGGCGCGCACTTCAACCGGACTGGTAGTGAAAAAATTCCAGGTCATGCGGCAATAAAGCCGTGCGATAGACGTATTAAAGATTCATGGCATTTAAAAAAGCCCGTACCTGAACGCAGGAGCGGGCTTTTTTTATGGGTGTTGAAATTTACCCGGTAAAACTTCGTTTTACCGCCGTTTTACCGAATTTTGACGCATGAAAAGTATTATTTTAGTGTTGCCGCTAATCAGCCTGACTGCCTGGCAAAAACCAACCCCGCCAATTGGCCAGATCCCTTTTAGCAATGCTTCGTTTGAGGATATGCCGCGCGCTTCAGCATGTCCGGCCGGATGGCAAACCTATACCGACGAAAGCACGCCTGATATTTTGCCGGGTGCCTGGGATATCGCATTCGCGCCACAGGATGGCCGCACTTGTGTTGGCCTGGTGACCCGCAAGGAAGGAACCAGTGAAGACATTAGCCAAACCCTGCCGGAGGTGCTCAAACATGGCACTTGTTACACATTTTCAATGTTTCTGGCGCATTCACCCAAATACGTTGGCTATAATATGCCAGTGCGGTTGCGGGTATGGGGGGGTAAAGGACGGGGCGGCAAAGATGTTCTACTGGCCAGTTCGCCCATGATCAATCACTCCGAATGGCGCAATTATAAGTTCCAGTTTATCCCGGGACAGGATGTTCGGTACATTACGTTTGAAGCCTATTTTGCGCCCGGCACTACGTTTTTCTACAACGGAAATATCATTTTGGACCATTGTTCGCCAATCGAACGCTGTAATCGGGCGTAATTCTCGCACTTTGCAACTTTTCTTGTGCTAAGTCCGTTGCGGACACTTTACTTTTGCGCCGCATTATGAAGAAAAGATACTTAGTCACTGCCGCCCTGCCTTATGCCAACGGGCCTTTACATATTGGTCATCTGGCCGGCGCTTATTTACCAGCCGACATGTACGTGCGCTACCTGCGTCTGATGGGTAAGGAAGTGGTGTTTGTATGCGGGTCCGACGAGCATGGTGCCGCCATCACAGTGAAGGCGCGCAAGGAAGGTGTTACGCCGCGTGAAATTGTGGACCGATACCATGCTATTCTAAAAAGCACCTTTGCGCAGATCGGGATCGAATTTGATATTTACCACCGCACTTCTGAACCGATTCACCATGAGACTTCGCAGGATATTTTTCGCAAACTGTACGCAAACGGTGAATTTGTCGAGGAGACCACCGAGCAATATTTCGATGAAGTGGCCGGACAGTTTCTGGCCGACCGTTACATTCTTGGCACCTGCCCGGTCTGCGCCAACCCCGATGCGTATGGCGACCAGTGCGAACGCTGTGGCACTTCGCTCAACCCGACCGATCTGATCGCTCCGCGCTCGACGCTGAGCGGTTCGACCCCGGTTAAACGGCCGACCAAACACTGGTTTCTGCGGCTCGATCAGCACGAAAACTGGTTGCGTACCTGGATCAATACGGGCGATCTGGGCGAACAAAACCTGCACGATCCCAACGATTGGAAAAACCACGTGCTCGGCCAGTGTAATTCCTGGCTGGATCAGGGTTTGCAGCCCCGGGCGATGACCCGCGACCTGGATTGGGGCATCGATGTGCCGCCGGAAATTCCGGGTGCCGAAGGCAAAAAATTATACGTCTGGCTGGATGCGCCGATCGGTTATATTTCTGCCACCAAACAATGGGCGCTGGAGCACGGCAAGGACTGGGAAACGTACTGGAAAGATGAGGAGACTTCCCTGATCCACTTTATCGGCAAAGACAACATTGTCTTTCACTGCCTGATTTTCCCGGCCATCCTGAAAGCGCACGGCGAATTTATTTTACCGGTAAATGTCCCTGCCAACCAGTTTCTGAACCTGGAAGGACGCAAATTGTCGACTTCCAAAAACTGGGCCGTATGGGTGCATGAGTACTGCGCCGAGTTCAAAGGCCAGGAAGATGCGCTGCGCTACAATATGATCAAAAATATGCCTGAACAGCGCGACAGCGAGTTCACCTGGAAGGGCTTTCAAGAGACGAACAACACGGAACTGGTGAATAACCTCGCCAATTTTGTCAACCGTGTGCTGGTGCTTTCGCACAAATATTATGGCGGCGTAGTACCCGAGGTAGATCTGGCGCTGGATTTTAAAAGCGGCTGGGAAACCGATAGGATCGGTGGATATACGAATGAATTGCACGAGATTCACGGCCGGATGTTGCAAATGGGTCGTGAAATCGAGCGGTTCAACTTTCGCGAAGCACTGCGCATTTTGATGGAAATTTCCAGTGCGGGCAACGCATTGCTACAATTCAACGAGCCCTGGAAGACCGTTAAGGAAGCACCGGAAATGGTCAAAGTCGTGATGAACCTAGGCTTGCAATATGTGGCCACGCTGGCCCTGGCTTGCCGGCCATTTATGCCTTTTGCCTCCGATAAATTGTGCGCTATGCTCAATTTGCCGATACCCAAAGATGCCGGCGACCTGCTGGACTTATTGGATAAACTGGCCCACGGTCAGCCCATTCTGCCGACTGGTCACACCCTGGGCGAAGCAACGCATTTATTTTCGCGTATTCCCGACGAAGTGATCCAGGCCCAAATCGACAAACTCCAGCAAAGCGATCCAACCACCCCTATGTCCACGGAATCCCCCGCCGCTGCAACGAATACGGCACCGCAGCCAATCCAGGAACTTAAACCGACCATTACTTTCGACGATTTTGCCAAGATGGATATCCGCACTGGTACGATCCTGACGGCCGAAAAAATGGAAAAATCCAAGAAACTGCTCAAACTGAGCGTCGATCTGGGTTTTGAAACGCGCACCATTTTATCGGGTATTGCCGAACACTTCAGCCCGGAAGCGGTGATCGGTCAGCAAGTGATCGTATTGGCCAACCTGGCCCCACGCCCGATGATGGGCACCGTATCGGAAGGCATGATCCTGATGGCCGAAAATGCCGAAGGCAAGTTGTGTTTTGTGAGCCCGGCCGATGGATGGAGCAATGGAATGGGTGTGCGGTAGGAGGAATAAAAATTTTACTTTTACATGGCAGCGGTTTTTAGATATGTACGTTTAAACAAATATTAGACGGCATTTTCACATTTCCTCAATATTTGTTCCATGAAAAAATTGCTATATCTCTGTATTTCAACTTGGCTCATCTGGATACTCAACAGTTGTGCTTTTTCGGCTATTTCGCAAATTTATATCCCACAAAACAAGGGCGAGTTAGACCTTTCAGCATCACTGGGCATCGGAGTTTCCGGCATTCACGCAAATGGCATTTACGCATTGACCAACCGGCTATGTCTGCAAGGTGCCGCCCAATTTTCGCCTTTTACTTTTCATACAGAAGTCGGATTAGGCTTAAAAACTACAGGGGGCGCCCAACTTATTTCCATTACCTATGGGAAAGCAAAATATTACTATGGTGTGCTTGGTAGATTTTGAAAGGCAAAGCAAGCGTGCCGAAGTGATCGGCCTTAGAGAAATGCGTTACGCATTTTGAGTGCTGGATCCCTGCGGACACGTGGCGGAGGCTTTAGTTGACAACTAACCGTATTGCATTGCGCGATTAAGTCTGGCAGATTTCACTTTTCACGCCTTCATTTTTCACTTTCCCCCCTATTCTTTAATTTTAAATGCCAGGCTACCGAGATTGCGCGCAACAGCATCACCAGAGCATTTCACCTTAATATCGTCGATGAACAAGGCGTCACCTGATTGTAACGCATGAATTCTATCCAACAATTCTTTCGGGAATGTACCAGGTACGTTATACTGCGATGAGGGATTTTGTTTATACGGTAATATGGTTACATTAAATTCGACAATGGTACACTGCGCATCAAAATCAAAATTTTGAAGCATCGCGGTGACCGTCGTTAATTGCTGCAATTGAGCCTGGGTTATTACACCGCTGTAGAAATTTGAAAAAGCCGGTCTTGGATCGGGAATGCGTTTTACCCGAAAGGCATTTTCACCCAGCAATTTTTCCTTTCCATCCTGCATGGTATAAATCTGTACTGCCAATTGACCGGGTGCAGTAGTCGTAATATTATACTGACATTCGCCTATACTAGTGATGGAGCCCGGTCCTTTTACCCGAACTTGCAGCGCAGCACAATTGTATCCGCCAACGGCAATATTAACCGGATTATCTACCCCGATATACAGCACGTTCATTTTTAACGGTGCTACAACTGCTACCGCATTATTAGGGAAAGAATCCAGCACCGGAGGCGCTTCTATCGTCGCCGGCTGCACAGGTTTTTTTGGAATCAGTCCGACACTATCTTGTATGGTTTTGTAGGCTATCGTATTGATTTTTAAAGCATTACGCATTTGGTTATCTCCAGCGAATTTAGACCCAGCAGGCTCATTCAAAATCATTTCCGCAAAGTATTGCGGCGTATTCGTAGCATTTAAAACCGACCAGACAGAACCGGTTGCAATAGATACGAACAAGAGTATAAGCAGCATCCAAGGTGCGCGCCGTTCTGTAGCAGATGGCACGCCGACAATGCGCAGGATACGGGTAGTAAAATTATCTTTTCCAGTAGCATTCATAACAAATTGATTTTTACGGTGAACTAAGGTGAGTTGCAGATCCGTCAGGGTACGGGCATAAAGCAGGCGATTCGGACAGTGCTGCAGCACTACGTCGTCGCAACAATATTCGCGGCGGGTGCGGGCCGTACGTGCCAGCAACCGAAATAATGGATGATAGAAAAAAGTGGCTTCGAGCAACAGTTGCAACGCGTTCAGTACATAGTCGTAACGACGGATATGTACCAGTTCGTGCAGCAGTAATGCCTCAAGTTGTGCCGGCGTCAATTGCAGCAATAGCCCGGTTGGAAATAAAATGACTGGTTTCCAGAAGCCCAGCGTAAGCGGCTCAGCGATATATTGCGACTCCAGCATGGACACCGCACCGGTAATGCCTAATTGCTTAGCCAAACGATTGCAATTTTCCTGCCAGGCACCAGTTACCTGCACCGTACCACGCCTGCGCAATCGCCGCGCTACCCAAAATCCACCCAGCAATCGCAGGTATAACAGCACTACGCAAATACTCCAGATAATGCCCACTTGCGGAATATAGTCTTTCCATGAAATCGAGTCAGGGGTAAATAATGCCGATGCTGCATCTGCACCGGTGGGTTTGTTAAGTAATACCGGCGTCCTATCAGAATGGATTACTAAACCTGTCTTCACCGGTTGTGCGAGTGTATATTCCTGCTGAAAAGTAACTGCACTCCATGCTGCACAAATAAACATTGCTAGTATAGAGAGATTGTAAATCTGCACATTTTGTTTGCTGAAAACATGTTGCAGCAATCGAAATAACCCATAAGTCAGGCTGATTTGCCAGAGCGAATGCACGAACGTCCAACCCAGCGCGGTCGAAAACGGAAGGAGCGTAGCAGATGTTAACATAGGTCAGGGAATTTGATTGTCAAGCCATTCTTTAAGGGCGCGAAGTTCTTCAGGAGTGGCTTTTTGGCTACCAACAGCGTGCATCATCAACTCGAAAGCGGAGCCTCCAAATGCATCGTGCAACACTTTATCGAACAGGTGTTCCTTTACTTCCGATTCACGCAGATGGCTGGAATACAGGTGTATGCCATTCACCACTTGTTTATCCAGTACGCCCTTTTCAGTCAGGCGCTGGATTTGCTTGAGAATGGTGGTATAGCCCACATTTTTGTCGGGCAACAGCCGCGCATGGATATCGCGTACACTAACTGGTTGCAAGTCCCAGATCACTTTCAAAATGTCGAGTTCAGCCTCCGTCGGCTGATAAGTTTCTTTTCCCATAGTAATCCGTATTTATCCGGACAGGGCAAAGGTGTGCGACAATTGTCGTAGTTGCAAATTTATTTACGACAATTGTCGTAGTAAAATAAAAATTTAACATTTGCACGTTCAAAAGTCGCCTCCGTTCATCAAATCGAGAAGATTTCAAGAAATTATATTTTGCAAAAGCGCACTTACAATTTTTACTTTTACCCCAAAAATAATCTTACACAATGATCATCCGCTTTTTGCTTGCCTTGTGCAGCCTGCTGCCCCTGTCCGCTATCGCCCAGCAAACCTTTCCGCAATCCGCTCCGACCGATCCCCGTACAGGTCTGTTTGCCTTTACCAATGCCACCATTTACCTCGATTATAAAACCCGGCTTGAAGGTGCGACGCTCTTGATCCGCGATGGCCGGGTGGTCTCTTGCGGTCAGACCGTGACGGTT
Organism: Chitinophagales bacterium; assembly: GCA_038203695.1. Lineage (GTDB taxonomy): Bacteria > Bacteroidota > Bacteroidia > Chitinophagales > Saprospiraceae > M3007. The sequence continues at coordinate 10,874 of JBBRDQ010000036.1, read as the reverse complement.
CCGAAAGAGGCGGTTGTACAGGATTGCACCGGAAAAACCATTTACCCCGCTTTTATTGATTTATATGCCGCCGGGTACGGCCTGCCCAGTCCACGGGCGGAAGGTGCGGCACCGCAGCAAAAGCCACAATCGCTGACCAATAAAAAAGGCGCGTATGCCTGGAATGAAGCCCTGAAACCGGAATTCAATGCCAATGAGAATTTTGCACTCGACGCAAAAGCCGCCGAAGAATGGCGCAAGTTTGGTTTTGGCGCCGTACTGACCCACCGCGCCGATGGCATCGACCGCGGTACGGGTGCACTGGTGTCATTGGCCGACGCGCGTGAACATACCAGCATACTCTTGTCCCAGGCCAGCCATCACTTGTCTTTTCGCAAAGGCACCAGTACCCAGGAAAACCCGACTTCGCTGATGGGTTGTATCGCCTTGCTGCGTCAGACGTACCTGGATGCACAATGGTACCAGACGGAAGGTTACAAAACCGAACAAAACCTTTCGCTGGCCGCCTGGAATCGTGTGCAGACTTTTCCACAGATCTTTGAAGCAAGCGATAAACTGGATTTGCTGCGCATCGCCCGGCTGGGTCAGGAGTTTGGCATAAAATATATGGTAAAAACGGTTGGCGACGAATACCAGCGCCTGGAGGCGATTCAAGCCACCGGAGCAGCGCTGATCGTACCGCTCAATTTTCCGGAAAATTACGATGTGCGTGATCCGTACGACGCGATGAACATCTCGTTGCACGATCTCAAACACTGGGAAATGGCCCCCGCCAACCCGGCCAGACTCGAAGCCGCAGGCATTAATTTTGCATTGACTACCAATGGATTGCGCGAGAAATCTAAATTTATGGAGAATCTGCGCAAGGCGATCGAATATGGTTTGACGGAAGAAACCGCCCTGAAAGCACTCACCTACAACCCCGCCGTTTTTATCAACGCCTACACGGTTAGCGCATTAAATACACCCGGTGCCACTGCCGGGATCGGCTCGCTGGAGCCCGGCAAAACCGCCAATTTTTTGCTCACGTCCGGCAACATCTTCAAAGCGGACACCAAGATTTTTCAAAACTGGGTGCAGGGGAAACTATACGATCTATACACGCCCGGCCTGCTCGCTGCTTCACCGAATCGCTTGGGAGATTACCGCCTGGAAGTAGGCAGCGAGACTTATACACTGTCCATCAAAGGCAAACCTGAATCTCCGGACGCGCAGATCATAAAAAGTGACAGTTCAAAAGTCAAAGCCAACTTGTCGGCGCTGGCCAATGGCGTGATTACCCTTTATTTTCAGCCCGACACCTTGAAAAAAGGGTTTGTCTCCCTGTCCGGCACCGCGGGCGCTACGGAATGGGCGGGCCGCGGCACCTTGCAGGATGGCACCTGGACAAACTGGAAAGCCACCTTTCTGAAAGCAGCGGAACCGCCGAAGCCCGTCAAACAAAACCCGGTGGTCAATCCCGTCATTGGCGACATGCTGTATCCATTTGTCGCATTCGGCTGGAAAGACCAACCCAAAGCACAAACGGTGTTGGTGCAGAATACGACCGTTTGGACCAATGAGAAAGATGGTATCTTAACCAATACCGATGTCTTATTTTCCAACGGAAAAATCCAGAAAATTGGTCGCAAGTTAGCGGTACCAGACCAGGCAATGGTAATCGACGGCACTGGTAAACACTTGACGGCCGGCATTATCGACGAACACTCCCACATCGCGATTGCGCGTTCAGTCAATGAGGGTTCGCAGGAATGCACGGCGGAAGTCCGTATCGGTGATGTACTCGACTGCGAGGATGTCGATATTTATCGCCAACTGGCCGGCGGCGTTACCAGTAGTCATTTATTACATGGTTCCGCCAATCCGATCGGCGGCCAGACACAACTGATCAAACTGCGCTGGGGGTATGCGCCCGAAGATTTGAAATTCCAGAACTGGCCGGGGTTCATCAAATTTGCACTCGGCGAAAACGTCAAACAAAGTAACTGGGGCGATGACTGGCGCGCACGTTATCCGCAGTCGCGCATGGGGGTAGAACAAGTATACGAGGATTATTTCACCCGGGCACAAGCCTACGGAAAATTGAAAAAATCGGGCAAAATTTACCGAAAAGACCTCGAAATGGAGGCTTTATTAGAAATTTTGGAATCCAACCGTTTTATCACCTGCCACTCTTATGTGCAAAGTGAAATCACCATGTTGATGCGGGTAGCCGAACAATTCAACTTCAAAATCAATACGTTTACGCATATTTTGGAAGGCTATAAAGTGGCCGATAAAATGGCCAAACACGGCGTGGGTGGCAGCACTTTCAGCGACTGGTGGGCCTACAAATACGAAGTGTATCAAGCCATTCCCTACAATGCCAAAATGATGGCGGATCGTGGCGTCACCGTAGCCATCAACTCGGACGATGCCGAAATGGCCCGCCGGCTCAATCAGGAAGCCGCCAAATCCGTCCGCTACGGCGGCATGAAAGAAATAGACGCTTGGAAAATGGTGACCCTGAACCCCGCTAAACTGCTGCATGTAGATGACCGCGTAGGGAGTATAAAAGTCGGTAAAGATGCAGACCTGGTGCTTTGGAACGACCATCCGCTGTCCGTTTACGCCAGCGCCGACAAAACCTGGGTGGACGGGATTTTATTCTTCGACCGCCAACAGGACGCACAACTGCGCGATACATTGCGCATCGAACGCTCCCGCCTGATCCAGAAAATGCAGGGTGCCAAAAAGCCGGCCGAAGGCACCGAAAGCAAACCTACGCCCCCAAAACAGCACTATCACTGCGACGACAACCTGGACGAAGGGTAATTCAATTTCGAAATTCCAGGTTCTTCCCTTGTGGGAATTGATTTTAACATGGCATAAATCTTGCAAGAACGCCCGTTCACGGTTGCTTTCAGGCAACCCAAGTCTGCTATTCTGCGTCATTTGGCCGGTCTGAGCAATCTATCCAAACAACTAATACCACCTTGCTTACTTGAGATATGACGAAGAAGAATATCCTTCTTGGAGCGTCGGCACTTGCCACGATCTGCACATTGTATGCTTTTACGCATACTAAAAATAGTGAAAATAGCGTGCTTTCACTGTTTTTCCCGGATAAAAAGGCCGTTTTTGCCGCCACATACGATTTTAAAACAGTCGAAACCCCAGACTCGCTAAAGCCCCGGTTTGGTGACTTTATGCACCCGGAGGGCGGCGATCTGATTGATCTCAAGGACCCTGCTGCCGTGGAGCAACACGTCGAGTACGATCCAGACAACAATATCTATATCGTGACCGAAAAGATCGGCGACGATTTTTTCCGCTCGCCCACTTACATGACCTTTGATGAATACACCAAATGGCGGGCAAAAAAACAGCAGGATGAGTATTTCGACCGCTTACAGGGCGTCGCCAGCGCCGACAGCAAAAGTAGCAGCGGAATTGTGGACCCGATCGCCAAATTCGACATTAAAAATTCGCTGATCGACCGCTTGTTCGGCGGCACCAATGTCGATATCAAACCACAGGGCAATATCAACCTCTCCTTCGGTTACAAATACCAGAAAGTCGAAAATCCGATCCTGACGCTACGCCAGCAACGCAATGGCAACTTCGATTTCGACATGGACATCAATATGAGTGCTGCGGGAAAAATCGGGGAAAAACTCAACCTCAATTTCAACTACAACACCCAGGCGACCTTCGACTTCGACAATCAGATGAAGTTGCACTACGATACGAAGGGTTTTTCGGAAGATGAAATTTTGCAGAATATCGAGGCTGGTAACGTCTCACTGCCGCTGCGTTCCAACCTGATCAAAGGCGTACAAAATCTGTTCGGTATCCGGGCAGATATGAAATTCGGACACCTGAAAACCACCCTGATCGCCAGTCAGCAACGCTCCAAACAGCAAAGCCTGACCGTACAAGGCGGTTCACAGGTCCAGACGTTTGAAAAGCCGATCGATGAATACGACGAAAACCGCCACTTTTTCCTTAGTCACTGGAACCGTGGCGAATTCGAGCCCTCCCTGAAATGTCTGCCCGTCCCGTTGTCGCTGTTCAATATTACCCGTTTAGAGGTGTGGATCACGAATGACAAACTGGAAACCCAGAATTTCCGTCAAATCATCGCCATTACCGACCTTGCCGAGCCATATCCTTATCTGGATACCATGACGGCCGATCAGGAAAATTACGCCTTGCCCAACCCGCCTTCTGTAGACGTCAAAGGGCAACCGCTTCCGGACAATAATAATAATGCGCTCTATCCCAGAATCATCGATGAACTGACCAGCAATGGTGAAGACTCCACCCTGCGTTTTACGGACCGCGTCGTCTCGCGACTGACCGGACCGGATTTCAAACTCAAACAAATCCGCGACTTTGAAAAAACCAGTGCACGATTGCTCAACTCCTCGGAGTTTAACTACAACGAACAACTGGGTTTTATCAGCATTAACCTGAATGTACAGCCCGACCAGGTCGTCGGTGTCGCCTGTGAGTACACATACAACGGTATTCCCCACAAAATCGGGGAGTTTTCGAGTGACGTACCGGCTACCTTCGACTCCATTAACCAGAATGTGCTGTTCGTGAAAATGCTGAAAAGCACGACGGCCAACGTCAAATTGCCAATCTGGGATTTGATGATGAAAAACATCTACGCAGTCGGTTCAGCCAACGTAGACCCGCAGGAATTCCGTTTTGACATTTTTTATGAAGATCCAGGTAAAGGTCAGAAGCGTTTCCTCGACGGTCCACTGATCCCAACCGCCATTCGCCAAAAGCCCTTGTTGCAGGTTTTCAACCTGGATAACCTGAACCTGCAGGGCGACCCTGGAGCCGACGGTGTTTTCGACTTTGTGCCAGGGCTTACGATCAACCTGCGATCCGGGCGGGTTATGTTCCCCGTCCTGGAGCCATTCGGTAGTTTTCTATCCAATACGATCACCGCGCTCGATCCGACGATCAATGTCGCTGATCTAAATAATAAACTGATTTACAACCAGTTGTACGACTCTACGCTGTTCCGGGCACGGGAATTTCAGCAACTGAATCGCTTTGTGTTAAAGGGTTCCTATAAATCGGCCGTGACCTCTGAAATTTCGCTGGGCACATTCAACTTGCCGCGCGGCTCGGTACGGGTAAGTGCGGGCGGTCGCCAACTCACGGAAGGGGTGGATTACCAGATTGACTACAATATCGGCAAACTTAAAATCCTGCGCGACGACATCCTGCAATCCGGCCAAAACGTCAATGTAAGCTTTGAAGACAATACTCTGTTCGGCTTTCAGAACCGCTCTATGATCGGTGCGCGTTTCGATTACGCACTCAATAAAGACGTGAACCTGGGGGCGACTTTCATGAACCTCTTCGAACGTCCACTGACGCAAAAAGTAAATTTCGGCGATGATCCGATCAATAATAAAGTAGTGGGTGCCGATGTCGGCATTTCCAAAGACGCGCCCTGGCTAACTAAACTGGTGGACAAACTCCCGCTTATTTCTACCAAGGAGCCCTCCAGTATTACGGCGCAAGCCGAAGTAGCCGCCCTTTTCCCGGGTCACAATAAAGCCGTCAACCAGGGCAACGACAAAGGCGGCGTGGTATATATCGATGACTTTGAAGGGTCGACCAGCAATTTCCGTCTGGATGTACCTTTTAATAATTGGGTAATATCCTCGGTGCCACAAGGCGACAACATCCTGTTTCCCGAAAATGATGCGCTGGACAGTCTCGCGCTGATGGCTAACCGGGCGCGTATTTCCTGGTATATCGCTGACCCGCAGGCACGGAGCGGTTTGGATGGCGACAACCCGTACACCCGCCAGTTTAACCGGCAGGATATTTTTCCGAATCGCCAATTGGCGCCTTCCGAACGGTATGATTTGCCTTCGTTCGACGTGACCTTGTTCCCAAAAGAGCGCGGACCCTACAACTTTGAATTGCCCAACGGCTACACCGGTTTTTCTAAAGGATTGACCAGTGCGGGTCTTTTAAATGAGCCTAAAACGCGTTGGGCGGGTTTCATGAAGGGGTTGAATACCAATGACTTCGAAGCCGCCAATATCGAATTTATCGAATTCTGGATGCTCAATCCGTACATGAGTAAACCGGAAGGTATCTCCGATGCCGGCGATATGTACTTCGATCTTGGCACCATTTCCGAAGACTTGATGCGCGATTCACGCCAGTTTTTTGAAAATGCCTTGCCGACCGGCAGCAATACCGGCACGACCGTAAATACCCGCTGGGGTCGCGTACCCGTACTCGCACCGGTGGTCAATGCCTTCGACAACGACCCGACCAAACGCGCCTTGCAAGACCTCGGTTTTGATGGTCTGAATGATGACGGCGAACGTATATTCTACAAAAAATGGGTCGATGCCATCAACGGGTCTTCCCTGTTGAACGACGCGAAAAGTGAATTACTGGCCGACCCATCTAACGATAATTTTGTCTATTTTGGCGATACCCGGTATCTCGATCCGAACAATCCGACCGGTTTGATTGGTCGCTACCGTAAATTCAATAACCCGGAAGATAACTCGCCGGCCAATAATGCGACGGGCGGTGGCGGTGGCGGTTTCCAAAACCCTTCCTTTACCAACCTGCCCGATGCCGAAGACCTCAACCGTGACAACTCATTGAATGAAACGGAGGCTTATTTCCGGTACAAAATTCACTTAGCCAGCATTGCGGACCCGTCCAATACCGCCCAGAAAATCCTTGACCTCAATGATCCGGAATTGAAAGACCTGATCACCGATATGAAAGAAGTGCCCGGCGCAAATGGCACTTCCATTTGGTATCGTTTCAAACTGCCGCTCGATTACCGTCAGCGCCAAACTATTGGTGGTATCCAGGATTTCCGTTCGATCCGTTTTGTACGGATGTTGTGGAAAGGTTTTTCCGAGCAAACGACCTTCCGCTTTGCCTCGCTCGAACTGGGCCGCAACCAATGGCGCCGCTTCACGCAGAATCTGCCCTACCTGGATGACGATATCGTTCCGCCGACGTGCGATTTGGCCGCCGATTTCGATGTAAATGCCGTAAGTATCGAAGAAAATGCCGCACGTGTACCGTTCAACTATACGATTCCGTTCGGTATTTCCCGGGAGAATTCGGTCGGAGCATTTCCGGACGTACTGCAAAATGAACAATCCCTCTCGCTGAACATCTGCGGGCTGTGTGAAAAAGATGCGCGCGCTATTTTCAAAAGCCTGAATATGGACTTGCGCCAGTTCAAACGCCTGAAAATGTTTGTCCACGCGGAAGATAAAAGCCTGGCGCGCGACCTGAAATCGGGCGACGCAAAAATTTTCATTCGGTTGGGTTCCGACTATGTGCGCAACTATTATGAATATGAAATTCCGTTGGTACCATCCGATGAAACCAAACTGAATAACAACCCGGATAGCCGCGAATACAAAGAAGAAGTATGGCAGCCGGCCAATAGTTTTGATTTCCCGTTTGCAGTGTTTACCGACCTCAAAACCAAGCGCAACGGACTGACCAATCCGGATTTTGAAAAACCGTATATCAATGCGGACCCCAATCTGCCGCAAAACAATGTCAAAATTGTCGGCAATCCAAACTTGGGCTATGTCAAGGGTATTATGGTAGGGGTGCGCAATATAGAATCGAACTCGCAGCAGTGCATTGAGGTGTGGATCAACGAGTTACGTTTGAATGGATTCGACGAACAAGGTGGCTACGCCGGTCAGGCCCGGGTCGACATGAAACTGGCCGACTTGGGCAACGTCTCGCTGGCAGGCGCTTATTCCAGCATCGGCTGGGGTGGTATCGACCAGAGGCTCATTCAGCGGCAGCGGGAGGAAATCATTCAATACGATGTCTCTACCAACCTGGAATTAGGAAAATTCCTGCCGGAAAAAATCGGGCTCAAAGTGCCGTTCTATGCACAGTATTCCAATATTACCCGCAACCCGGAATACGATCCCTATGACCTGGATATTAAATTAAAAGATAAACTGCGCGATACGGGGGATGCTGCCAAGCGCGACAGTATTCGTGCCAACTCACAAGACGTCACGATCGTACGCGGTTTCAACTTCACCAATGTACGCAAAGAACGTCGCGGTACCCGTAAACCACTGCCGTTCGACATTTCAAATTTCAGCTTCACCTATGCGTATAATAACCAGGAACGCCGTACGCCATTTATCCTCAAAGACGAGGCGCGTACCTACCGTGCCGGTATAGACTACCAATATGCAACCGGCCTGAAACCGTTTGAGCCGTTTAAAAAGGCCAAACTGAACGATAAATATTTCAAATTTATCAAAGACCTGAATTTCAATCCGATTCCGAACACGTATGGATTCAGCACAAATGTCGAGCGTTTCACGCAACAGACCATTTACCGTTTTGCCGGGGAAGACCCCAAACTGAACACCTATTACAACCGCCGTTTCCTGTGGGACCGCAACTACGATCTGGGATGGGATATCATGAAATCGCTGCGTTTTAATTTCGATGCGACTGCCCGCAGCATAATCGATGAACCATTGACATTCAGAGCTGATGGTACAGAGGTGACCAAACAGCAACGTCGCGATTCGATCCTGACCAATATCAAGCAACTGGGCCGCCCGAAAAACTACGCGCACAACGCAAGTCTGAATTACACGCTGCCGTTCAAGGTCATTCCATATATGGACTGGATCAGTGTAAAAGCCTCTTATACAGTGGGTTATACCTGGACTGCACAGTCGCTGAAACTTCAGAACATGGACAGCGGTAATTTTTCGAAATACCTTAACTCGCGTAGTTTGGGCAACGTTATTCAAAACAACAACGTGCGACAGGTCAACGGAGAACTCAATTTTGAAGGCCTCTACAACAAGAGCAAATACCTGGCTAAAATCAATAAGCCCGGTGGTAGCAAGCCCGGCATCAAAACGCCCGGCGGTAAAGCGCCGCCCGGCAGCAATGGCAAAGACAATCCGGATGGGAAAAGTGGCGGACGCGGAGACACCGATGGTTTAACCCCCGACGGTTCCGATGCAGGTAGATTACCCGGTGGTGGACGCGATGGCAAAACGCCGGCCCGCGACCCTAAACGCGCTGACAAAAACACGCCTCCCAATAGTACGCCACCGTCCGATCCTGCTTCAACTGCCGCTGCTCCCGGCAATGTAAGACCGGATGGAAAAGGCGGCGTTACTGATCCTGCCAATCCAAATGCAGCAGATGGCAAGGATGGCGTAGCCGGGAAAGATGGGAAAAGCGGAAAGGATGCGAAAAATAAGGACAAGGACAAGGATAAAAACGGCAAGAAAAAAGAACGCCAGCCAAGTATGGCCGAGCGGATCGCACTTCGCCCGCTGATGTTATTGAGAAAAGGCCGCTTTACGTACAGTGAGAATTACAGCACGATTGTGCCGGGCTTTACGCCAGATACCAAATTGATGGGTCTGAGCGAAGGGTTTTCGGCGCCGGGATGGGCTTTCGTAGCCGGTATTCAGCCAAGCAGTGCCTGGCTCGATGAAGCCGGCCGCAAAGGCTGGATTACGCAGCGTCCGGAATTGAACCAGCAGGTAACCCGCAACTTTACGCAGAATTTTGATGCGGGCGTTACCATCGAGCCGTTCCAGGATTTCCGCATCGAACTCACCGCCAACCGCCAGTATTCGCGCAATGGTACCGAACTGTTTAAAGACCAGGATTTCAGTCTTGATCCGAATGACGTAGATTATCAGCACCGTGCGCAACGCGACCTGGGTAGTTTTACCACTTCCTTTTTTGCCCTGAATACCTTGTTTAACAATGACTTGAATGGTCTGTTCTCCCGTTTTGAAGCCCATCGTCTTATCATATCGCAACGACTGGGCCAGGAAGCAGGTATTACTGATCCGCACCAGGAAGACAAGGGTTATACGCGTGGTTTCGGTAAAATCCAGCAGCAGGTATTGTTGCCGGCGTTCCTGGCGGCGTACACCGACAAAGACCCGAATACGGTCGGGCTGAATGTGTTCAAAACCCGCCCTTCGATCAACTGGAAATTGACTTACAACGGCCTGTCGAAAGTTGGCAACTTGAAGAAAATATTCGCCAGCGTACAATTGTCGCACGGGTATAAATCTACCCTGACGGTCAGCTCTTACAACACGGATATTTTCTATGACCAGGCGCAGCCATATACGGTAGACGAACTCAATTTCAACTACATTGCCCGATACGAAATACCACAGGTAGTGATCAGCGAAAACTTTCAGCCGCTGATCGGGGTCGATGTGAAGATGAAAAACGACATGTCTTTCAAAGTGGATTTCAAGAAAACACGGACCCTGGCGATGTCATTTATCGACTATCAGTTGGCGGAAAGCCGCGCCAGTGCCTACTCCGTAGGTTTCGGCTATCGTTTGAAAAACGTCAACATTCCGTTCCTGACCGGCAAAAAAACCAAGAAACCCGCGAGTAAGTCGAAAACTAAAAAACCAGCCGCGCCCAAGCCGGGCGCACCGCCGACACCGACCACGCCACAGCAGCAAGCGAACGACATGAATTTTAGATTCGACTTTGAAGTGCGCGACGATATTACGATCAATCACCGGCTGGACTTACCGGTTGAGGCAGTTCCGACCCGGGGCGCGCGTACGATCAGTATCAACCCTTCGGTGGATTATGCCCTGAATCGCCGTCTGACCTTGCGTTTGTTTACGGATTTCCGCAAAACAGTACCGAAAACGTCACAATCTTTCCCGATCACGACGTTGAGCTCCGGGGTGACGGTGCAGTTTAAGTTGAATTAAAGGGTCTGTAAAATTAATTATAAAGGAAAGCCGATTATAGTGTCGGGGTGAATTTTTGTTTGACCCCCCCACAAAAAAAGGCAGTCCTTTTTAATTTAATAA
>JBBRDQ010000035.1:0-29680 GCA_038203695.1 Chitinophagales bacterium | reverse complement strand
CGCCGGCGGTGGCGATTCGGCCCTGGACTGGACTATTTTTCTGGCCGACCTGGCCAGCGACCTTACCCTCGTGCACCGGCGCACCGAATTCCGCGGTGCCCTGGATTCTGTGGAAAAGGTGATGGAACTCGCCCATACGGGCAGGGTTCATCTGGTGACCAATTCACAAGTTATTGGTTTGCAAGGCAATGGAAAACTGGATGGCGTAGTAGTGCAACATGATACGGAAGGCGAACGCATCATTGCCGCCGATCATTTTGTGCCATTATTCGGACTCACCCCCAAACTCGGGCCGATTGCCGATTGGGGACTTGCCATCGACAAAGGCGCGATCGAAGTCAACACATTTGATTATTCCACGACGGTGCCGGGCATTTTTGCCATCGGTGACATCAATACGTATCCCGGTAAATTAAAACTGATCCTGTGTGGTTTTCACGAAGCCACCCTGGCTTGTCAATCGGCCTTTAAACTCGTGCATCCGGATAAAAAATTATCGTTTAAATACACGACCGTAACGGGTATTGAAGGCATGCCCACGGTTGCATAGTGTTGGTGAAATAACCGTACTTTTGCCGGTGTTTATTTCCAATACTGACAAAGACCAAAAATACCTTGCATGATTTTTCTCACGGTTAACGATCGCGACAAACTGCCGCATGTACTGGAAGCGCCTACCGATATGGGGCTGAGCCTCATGGAGTTGTGCAAAGCCTACGAACTTCCGGTAGAAGGCACCTGTGGCGGAATGGCCCTGTGCGCCTCCTGTCACGTGTACGTGGAGAGTGCGCACACCCTTCCCGAACCTACCGATGGGGAACTGGACATGCTGGATTCGGCATTTTTTGTGCGGGCCAATAGTCGTCTGGGATGCCAGATCAAATTAAAAGATGACATGGATGGGCTGGTGGTCACGTTAGCCCCTGTCCATGTCTAATCCATTGTGGCACACGCCGTACTTTCTCGCTGTGCGACACCATTTTCAGAATAAACTGTCTATTGATGCGTTTGCAAAGTGCCGACAAATAATTTAATATTCCGTATTCGCATAAATTGTTAAAATTTTCTCAAAAAAATAGCTGTGTGAACCGCATTTTTGCACCGCGTCGTTTGTTTGACGCGTGTTTGCTGCGGCAAGCCCAATTGCTAAATCGTAAATCCAACTGCAATATGAACCTTCGGAAAGGTATTTGCTCCTTTTTCCTCCTTTTTGCGGTCGTCGCGCTCCATGCGCAAGCCACCGCAGTCTTCACCGAAGCCAACCTTGCTTACAAGCGCGGCGTAGATTTTTTCAACCAGAGCCTTTATGGCCTTGCTCAAAAGGAATTTCGCACGGCGATCGATCTGCTGCGCCCGGTGAATGAACCGGAGTGGAAAGCCGTAAAAACCGACGCGGAATTGTATTATGCTAAAAGCGCCGTGCGCCTCGGGCAGCCCGAAGCCGAAAAAATCACCCTGGATTTTTTGCGGGAAAATTCCCCTTCTCCGGTGGCCAGTCAGGCCGCGCTGGAAATCGGCGATTATTATTTCAATAACAAGCAGTACGATAAAGCGCTGACGTACTACGATATGGCACCGTCGTCCAGCGGTGCTACCCGCGATGAAATCCGCTTCAAACAGGGGTACAGTTATTTCGTGACCAAGCAATTCCCCCGCGCCAAAAATGCCTTCGCTCCCTTAAAAGAGAATACCCGTGGCGACTGGTATTACCCGGCAAACTACTACTACGGCTGCTGCGCCTTTTTTGAAGGCAAATACGACGAGGCTGCCAAGGCCTTTGTGCGCTGCGAGCAATCCGAAAAATACAAGCAACTGGTGCCTTATTATATCGCCCAGATCTATGCGGCCAAAAAACAGTACGACCTGGTTATTTCCTATGGCGAACCCAAAACCAAAGCGGATATTAAAAACCGTTCGGAAATGAATCAACTGGTTGGCCAGGCTTATTATGAAAAAGGCGATTACAAACGCGCCATGCCTTACCTGGAATATGCGGCAAATAACGGGGTCAATATTCGTCCGGCCGATTTTTACCAACTGGGCTACGCGCAATACCAGAATGGTTATTACAAACAAGCCATCAACAACTTCGAACAACTGTCCAAACAGGATAGTCTGCTAGGACAGAACGGGTTGTACCATTTGGGCGACAGTTATCTAAAAACCAACAATAAATTCAACGCCCGCAATGCGTTTGGCCAGGCGGCAGCCATGAATTACGACCGGACCGTCAAGGAAGACGCCTTGTTCAATTATGCCAAGCTCAGTTACGAACTCAAATACGACCGCGACGCCATAGAGGCGTTGCAGAAATTTACGCCTGCTTCAAAGTATTATGAAGATGCACAGGGCCTGATGAGTGAAGTGTTTCTCAATACCCGCGACTATGACCGCGCGCTGACTACCCTGGAAGCGATCAAAAACCGTACGCCGAAACTCAACGAGACCTATCAGAAAGTGGCCTATCTACGCGGTCTGCAATTGTACCAGAACAACCAGAAAGCCGAGGCGCGTACGTATTTCAATAAATCGCTCGAGAACCCGCTCGACAAACGCACCGCAGCCCTTTCTTCCTTCTGGATGGGCGCGCTGGCGAATGAAAGCAGCGAGTTCAACATCAGCCAAAAACACATTGCCGCTTTCCTGGCGCAGGCTAAAGCGTACAATGACCTGCCCGACGAGAGCAATATCGCCATGGGACAGTACATTCAGGGGTATAATTACCTGAAATTGAAGGACTATAAAAATGCGCTGGTCAATTTCAAAGCCAGTGTCGACGGCATTAAGCGCAACCTGGGTCGCTCTGATAATGAACAGATCAAAACGGCCGTGCTCGGTGATGCCGTGCTGCGCGCCGGCGACTGCCATTTCAAAAACAACCAGTACAACGAGGCGCTGGCCTATTACAACGAGGCTGTCAATAAAAAATATTCCGGTTTTGAATATGCACTTTACCAGAAAGCCATCATCAAGGGCCTGCAAAACAGCCCGCTCGATAAGGTGGTTGCTCTGGAAAATCTGGTGAATACGTATCCGAACAGTAGTTACACCGATGAGGCGCTGTATGAACTGGGCAGCACCTATCAGGATATGGGCAAACTGGATCAGGCGGTGCCGCCGTTCAAACGTTTGGTGGCTGATTTCCGGGGTCGATCTACCTTTGTCAATCTGGCTTTGTTGAAATTGGGCCTGATTTCTTACAACCAGGGCAGCGCTACGACCGCGATCAATTATTATAAACAAGTGTTTGCCAACAATCCGGAAAACCAGGAGGCCAAAGAAGCCCTGGCCGCCTTGGAAGAAATTTATGTCAAAGACCTGAACCAGCCCGATCAGTATTTTGCCTTCGTAGAAACGGTCCCGGGGTATAACGTAACCACGTCTTCTAAAGACAGCGTAACCTATTATTCGGCCGAGATACAGTACCAGAATCGCCGTTATCCGCAAGCCATCGAAGGTTTTACCAACTACCTGGCTAAATACCAGAGCGGCCGGTACACACTGTCCGCCTATTATTACCGGGCGGAAAGTTATATGGCCAGCGATCCTTCCAAAGCACAGATCGCGCTCAAGGATTATGCGACCATTGTGAGCCGGGGCGCCAGCAAATTTTATAGCAAGGCGGCCGAAAAAGGTGCTGCGCTGGCCATGAATAATACCCGCGATTATCCACAGGCGCTTGATTTTGCCCGGAAATGGGAACAATCCGCTACCACGGAAAGTGCGCGTCTGAGCGCTCAACTGGTGGCGATTGAAGCCGCCTACCGCACCAATAATGCTACTACGGTGGGTGAATACGCTACCAAAATCAGTGCATCTGGTCTCGCCTCGCCCGACCAGATCGCCTACGCTAATTTCTACACTGCCAAACTGGCCTACGATAAAAACGATTTCGCCCGGGCTTATCCGGCCTTCCAGTCGGTTACACGCAATACAACCGGCGATATTATGCCGGAATCGTATCACTTACTCGCGCAGATACTCTACAAACAGCGCAAATACAGTGAGGGGGAAGATTTGATCACCGAGGCCAACAAAGCCAGTGCAGGGTACGACGACTGGATCGCCAGAAACCTGATCCTGTTGTCCGATATCTATGCCGATCAGAATGATAAGAACAGTGCAACTGCCGCGCTGGAAGCCGTCATCGAGAACTACAAGGGCGATGATCCGACCATCGTGGCTACGGCCCGCCAAAAATACGCCAAACTGAATGGTGCGGCACCGGTGATGAATTCAACCCAGAAGGGCGGTAATTTACTCGACGTCGAAGAAGGCGGCAATTAAACCAATCCACCGACAACATCGGTGATCATTCACCCCGCCAACTTGCCGGTGGGTACCTAAAACATTCAGAACCAATGCGTTTAAACCATAAATTTCTCCTTGCAGCCCTTGTTTTAACCGTCGGAAACAATGCTGCCTTTGCCCAAAAAGAACTGCCTTCCGAAAGTGTCACCATTACCAAAGACTTTGATGCGCGGCTTTTGGAATCCAATAAAATCAACGTCAACCCGGAGTTGCCGCCGCTGGACACGACGACACAGCGTCAAATGTATCTGGTGCCACCGCGTCCGCTAAACATTACCTATGATGCGCCCAAGTTGCGCCCGGTTGGTATGAAAGCCGGTAAGAAAGAGGAAGTTTACAACGGATATGCCAAACTGGGCGGCGGCGTGCCGAAGTCTCTGTACGCGGAAGCCGGTTATTATCTGAAAGCCGGCGACAAATTCGACGGTAAGGTGTGGTTTCGCCACCATAGCATGAGCGCTGACCGGAATATTGAAAATCAAAAGTTTTTCAACAATGATTTTTTGCTCAACGGAAATGCCTACCTCAGCAAGAATATTGCGGTAGAAGGGAAAATCGGGTATAGTTATGATCGCGTCCATTTTTATGGCTACGACCATGATTCGCTTTCGTTTTCAGCCGAAAGAACCCGCCAGGATTTTAAGATTGTCGATATCGGTGCCCGCGTGTACAACAGTGAGCGTACCAATGGGGATATTAACTTCGCCGTAGCGCCTAAACTGTATACGCTGATCGATTATTTCTCCAATAAAGAGACCGGTTTTGACCTGAATCTGACCGCCTCCAAATGGTTTGCTGAAAAACATCCGTTGCGACTGACCATTCGCACCGACCTGACCAAATTCAATGACACTACTGTACAGAATTTAAATAACATTTATCTGCAACCGTCTTTTACCTTTCACACGGATTTCCTGAAAGTTAAAATTGGCGCTAACTTCGCCAGCAACCGCGATGTGTTCAGTATTTTCCCGGACTGCGAAATAACCCTGCGCGTATTTGGCGATGGAATCCAGATTTTTGCCGGCGCAACGGGCGACTTGCGCAAAAATACCTACCGCAGTATTTCGGACTACAACCCATTCATTCAGATCCGCAATACCAAACTGCGCAATACGCGGTACGACAACTATTATGGCGGCTTGAAAGGTAATCTCGGTTGGCTGGACTACACGGCACAAGTAGGATACGGCAAGGCTGCCGATCTGGCGCTGTTCCAAACGCTGTTCACCAATGAAGGCATTACCCGATTCCAGGTTTTATACGACACGGCCCGGATTTTCAACTTGCAGGGTACCGTGAAACTATCGCCGGTCAAAAATCTGGTCTTGACCGGCACATTGAGCCAGAATGTCTACGACTTGAATAAGGAGATAACCGCTTGGGGGTTGCCGGAGTTGGAAGGCACCTTCGCCGCAGTCTACACGCTGCTGGATGGTAAGGCCAATCTGCGCAGTTCGCTGCACATTGCCGACCGGATTTCGCGGATCAATGCGGAAAGCGTACGCGGACAAGACGGCGCACTGATCGATCTGAATATTGGCGGTGCTTATTATTTCACCAAAAACATCGGTGCTTTCCTGGATATCAACAATATCCTGAACAATCGCCGCGAACGCTGGTACACGTATCCGACGATCGGGACGAACTTCCTGGTGGGCATTACGGCACGTTTCTAACCAGCCAATAAAATTTTTGCAATAAAAAAAGCCCTCGGCCGCAACCAAGCCGGGGGCTTTTTTATTTTATTGGTCTAACATTTTAGCATGAATACTGAACTACTTACCGGCGTCCCGGCTCCAACCGGCGTTTTAATCGTTAATCTTGGTACACCAGACGCACCTACCCGGGGAGCCGTGTACCGGTACTTGAAACAATTTCTCCTGGACCCGCGGGTGATCGACATCAACCCGATCTTGCGAAATGTATTGGTGCGGGGCATTATCGCGCCGTTCCGCTCGGGGCAATCCGCTAAAGCCTACAAAAAACTCTGGACGCCCGACGGCTCCCCGCTTAAATACAACGGCGTGCGCCTGGTGGAACAGGTACAAAAAATACTCGGGCCGGAGTATGTAGTGGAGCTGGCAATGCGTTACCAGAGTCCTTCCATCGAATCGGCTTTAGCGCGCATATTTGCCCAAAAAGTGGGTAAACTCATTGTATTTCCCCTGTTTCCGCACTACGCAAGTGCATCTACCGGGTCGGTTCATGAAGAGGTGATGCGTCTGCTTTCAAAGCGACAGGTGTTGCCAACGGTTGAATTTATCAGTTCGTACAGCACGTGGGAGCCGATGATCGAGATTTTTGCCGAGCATGCCCGGCAGTTCGATCTGAGTAGTTACGATCATTTTTTGTTCAGTTTTCACGGATTGCCACAGCGCCAAATGCGCAAAGGCGATGATTTTAACCACTGCCTGCAATCGCCCGACTGCTGCCAGACGCTTACCCCCACCAATCAGTTCTGTTATTCCGCGCAGTGCCACGCTACGGCCAAAGCGCTCGCTGCGAAATTGAATTTCCGCCGGGATCAGTATACTCTGTGCTTCCAGTCGCGGCTCGGCTCCGATCCGTGGATACAGCCTTATACCGTTAAAGAAATCGAAAAATTGGCCGAAAAGGGCATGAAACGGATGCTGGTATTCTGTCCGGCCTTTACGTCGGATTGCTTGGAAACGAACATCGAGATTTCCGACGAGTATCAGGAAGAATTTATCAAATGGGGCGGCGAAACACTGGATTTAGTGCCCAGTTTGAACGACTCGCCGGCATGGGCCGCAGCCGTGGCGGGATTATTGCGCACAGAGACATCCACAGTAACGGTCTGAAGATAGTAATTTTTTGCGCGGTGCGCGGTGAATGGCATAGTTTTTTGAGTAACAAGTTGGAACACTTGTTACTTCTATTTCCTGACCCCAATATAATCATCCATACAACGTTTATTGAATCCTAATCCCACTTCCCAAAACTGTTACCACACTATGCACAGCCACTACCGTATTCCGCAACTATGTATTGCGTTTTTCCTTATTGTCACTGTTATGACTGCGCAGGAGCAGCAGAAATGGACACTAAAAAATGATAAAGACAACGTAAAAGTATATTACAAAGCCACCACTGATGTACACGACGTTAAACTTACTACGTCGATTAAAACGTCAATGTCAGGTATCATCCATTTGCTTTCCGAAGTAGACAAATACCCGCGATGGGGCTATAAAGTCGTGGAAGCGAGGATATTAAAGCGGGTTTCTAATACGGAGATGTATTATTATTCCAAACTCGACTTTCCGTGGCCCATGAATGACCGGGACATTATTATGCACTCGAAACTCGAACAGGATCCCGTCACCCACAAAATAGTGGCTATCAGCACTGCAGTGCCCGATTATCTGGCCGAAACTAAGGATGTGGTGCGTATCCGCACCTGTAATACCAGTTGGACTTTTGCCCCGGGTACCGGTGGCTGGATTTATGTTGAATATTACATCCACTCCAATCCGGGTGGCAATATTCCCAGTTGGCTGGTCAACGCGGCGATCGATGTAGGCCCGCGGGAAACCATTAACAGCATCCGTACTTTTCTGTCAAAACCGGAGTATCAGCAGGTGAAATTGGCGTATATCAAGGAGTAATTTCCGGACGCGCCAATGTATAATGCCCATTGCGTTGCAGAAATGCAGCGCAATGGGCATTGTTGTAGCAGTTGGAATTGCTGAGGTGTACAGTTAGAAGGATTTTAACTATTTCCGGAGCCGGATTTTATCTTGTTCAGTTTGCCTTGGTCGCCATAGGTCTCTTTTGAGACTTTATTATAGGCCGCTGCGGCTGCTTCAGCCGTGTCGAACATACCCAGGTGAATAGAACGGCCATCCACTGAAATAACGGCGCGGTAACGGCTGTGTTCTTTATAAACACCCGTAAATCCGCTACGGCTGCTGGTTTTGCGCTGTCGACTGGCGGCAGCACGGGATCGGAAGACTAAATTTTCAATTCTGCAATCTAATTTATCGCCGTTCTTGGTACCTACCAAATTACTGGTACTCGTTTTTTGCTGCGCAAGAAATTTTTCAGCGACTAACTTATGCAAATAAATAGTTTCGGTTTTGAAATTGCCGTCCGATCTTTTCCAGGTTTTTTGAAATACAGCGCAACCACTTGAATGTCGCCGTAAGTTTTCGATAAAGTTTACTTTAAGGAAATACGGATCAGTAGTGAGCCATTCATATACCACATCGTCAAGCAATACAAAGTCTTCTGAGTTTTTGAGTTTAGCTTTGTAAATCACGGTCAGGATTGTTTTCGGTTAAGTGTAAAAAATCTGTGCCAAAACAATCTGTGGCAGATTGTCAATAAAAACAGACATTACAGAAGATTAAAGGATTAAATGGATTTTGAATATCTTTGACGCAGCTATATTAAGCGTTTTACTATTGTGCTGCATTCCATTTCGACCTTAAGTACGAGTACTTTAACGTTTTTAAATAATTATGTCTGCAAATAGTCATTTCCCGCCATTTGCCCCTTTTCTGCAATTGATGCCGGCAATGGCAATATCTACGCCATTGGCCGAGGTAATACAACTACTGGAGCAACATTTTGGAACAGCGCTCTATCCGGCGTTTGATCCAGATATCGACATCCCGGGACCAAATTCAACTGGAAAAGATACGCATTGGTTAAAATCGGCCAATACAGTGGGGATAAATGTCCGCACAATTCAACATTTTTGGCGTATTGTGCCGTATGCGCTTACGTTCCCGTGTGCGCAGCAAACCATCCATATTTTGCCGATTTGGGAGCCCGGTGTGGTCGCAAGTTTGTATGGTCCGTCAAGTTGGAATATCAATCCCGAGTTTTTTTCACCGGAACTGGCACAGGCTTTCCCACACCTGGATACGGTCGAAAAACAACTCAAAGTAGTCGTCAATGTACTGCACCTGCTGGGCAAATCAGTCGGTATGGATGTGGTGCCGCATACCGATCGGTATTCCGAAATGTCGGTCGGCAACCCGCAGTTATTTGAGTGGCTGCAACGCCGCGATCTGGTGATTACCGACCACCGCGCTGCGTTGTTTCAGGATGTACAAGCCACTATTTTTGCCTTTGCCCAGCAGCGCGGCAGCGCGGTACCGGGTCTCTATTTCCCGGATTCACCGAGGGTTTTCTTCCATGAAATGCCCGAATCGACGCGTTTGCAGTTGCTTTTTGGGGATAAATACGATTATACCGGGCGTTTGCACCGACGTAAGGAACTGGTCCAGTTGCTCTATGATGCCGGGTACGAAACGGCACCGGCCACTATGGGACCGCCGTATCGCGGTATCGAAGTAGACCCCGATCCCACCGCGTTGGTGACCGACGAAGAAGGGCGCGTTTGGCGCGACTATCGCATTACAGCGCCGGAACCGTTTTCCCGGGTATTCGGGCCACTGGCTCGCTATAAATTATATGAAAGCAAAGACGACAACCGCAACTGGGAACTGGATTTCGACCAACCCTGTCATGCCACCTGGACGTATGTCTGCGCACATTATCGACAGATACAGGCCGAATTTGGTTTCGATTTCATGCGCGGCGATATGTCGCATGTGCAGATGCGTGCGGAGGGCGTTCCACAACAACCCGATCCTTATTACGACTTATTAGGTGCGGTAAAACAAGCGATTTTGCCAGAAAAACCTTATTTCGGCTACTTTGCCGAGAGTTTCCTGGCACCTCCCGGCGAGATGGCCTATGGCGACGAATGCGATCACCTGGAAGCGTCGCTGGCGGATTCCACCCTGGGCGACCTGCAGTCGGAGCCGATCGAAACCGACGAGTTTATGCGTCAGTTTGCGGAGTATCGGCATTGGCTGGATACCCGCCAATTCGCGCCCAACTTTACCATTATGACCGCCGATAAAGACGATCCGCGCTTCGATGGATTTTACCGGACCGGTAATCAAATTCGCTACTTTCTCGCCCTTTTTCTGACCGATATGCCTTCTTATATGGCCCTGGGTTTTGAATGTCGCGATCCGCACCCTATACCAGCGCCCAATGAACAATATACTAAATTATACGTTTTTGCCCTGACCGAAGGCGCTAAAAGCACCACTGGCCCCTATCAATGGGGACATAATGATGCTTTGTACGCCGATTTGGTGCGCCAGAAACAACTTGCGGAAATGATTTTTGCGGAAATTGAAGATCGTCCCCTGCACTGGTTGCTGCCACCCGATAAGACCGGTCGCCATAAGATAATCGCCTGGACCCAGGCTGCACATCCGGCCTTCGTTTTTGTCGCAAACCTGGGTGCCGAACAACCCGAAAGCGTTGCCGAATTATCTTTGCCGGAGGGTGTGTGGACGTGTTTTTTTGCGACCGATGTGGCCACACCAGCGGAGTTTTCAGTCGAAAAAACGCTTGATGTAACGCAACTTGCACCAGGCGCCGGTTGGGTGTTGCGAAAAAAATGAAACAGAAAATGCAGGCAGATAAAATATTATTCTGGATGCTTGTAAATTTTAACATAAATTTTAACTATTGTTTGGCAATTATGCCCTGAATTGGGTATTTTTGCGGGGAAAATGCGAAATGGCATGGCGTTTGTCACAATATCACCAGCGGTTTCCCCGTTCAATCAGTATCAAAACATCGTCCTTTCAAAATTAAATTAGTTCCATCAATGAAAAACTGGAAAAATTTGCTCGCCTTTGCCCTTCTCTTCGCCGTAATTTTGCTCGAAGCCTGCCACCGCGGTAGCGGATGCCCAGGTGCGGATTTCTAAAACTTGATCAATATGACACTGAACTGGCTGCCAATTACAACTATCTCCGATGTATCTGCCATTATTGAGCGATCGCATCAATTGCCTTGTTTGATTTTTAAACATAGCATTAGTTGTAATATCAGTGCAATTGCGAAATTTCGTCTGGAAGACGACTGGATATTTGAAGCGGATGAAATAGCGCCTTATTACCTGGATCTGCTCCAACACCGACCTATCTCTGCCGATATTGCGGAAGGCTTTCAGGTCCACCATGAGTCGCCCCAGGTATTGCTCATTCATAATGGTGTCTGTGTGTATGATGCTTCTCATTTGGATATCACGGTAGACGAGTTAAAAGAAGCGGTAGATAATATCTCGATTGCCCAACGCTAAACGGATTTAATACGTCCGTTTTGAAAGGCACTGACGCAAAAAGTCAGTGCCTTTCGTATTTTTGTCCTGTGAAACAGCTACGCTTAGCCTGGAGGCTCCTTTTTTTTATCGTTTATACGGTGCGTATTGTCGCTGAAATGTGGTTGAAAAACGTATTGCACGGCAATAGTGTGCGTCGGTCGATGCACATCCGGCGGCGTTGGGCCAACCGTTTGCTGCGTGGGGTAGGGGTGCGTATTACCGTAGTTGGGACGCCGCCCACTGAGCCCTGTATCCTCGTCAGTAACCACCGCACCCATCTCGATCCAATTTTAATCATGTGCGATGTCGACGCGATGCCCGTCGCTAAAGCCGAAATCGGCCGGTGGCCGCTGATCGGCAAGGGGGCGCAACTGGGCGGCATGTTGCTGATCGAACGCGAAAATGCCCACAGTCGCGCCGATGCGCTGCGCCAGATCGAAGCCAAAGTAGGGGAAGGTTTTTCCATTATTCTATTTCCGGAAGGAACCACGTCGGCTTTGTCTGGCACCTTGCCGTTCAAGCGCGGGGTTTTTCAGACTGCTGCGCGTGCGGGGCTGGCCATCGTGCCGGTTGCGCTTATTTTTGCTGATCCCGAAGATTTCTGGGTAAATAATACGGAATCTTTTCTGCGCCACGCCGGACGGCGTTTTTTAGTAGATCACATGCACGTGCAGGTGCATTATGGACCGGTTTTGCGCCATACCGAAGCCGATTGGTTGCTGCATACGGCCCAGGATTGGGTCAATACCCAGTTGTTAAAAGCACCCGGCAAACGGGAAAGCGTACATTCCTAATCCATTATTCCATATTTATGCAACTGATCCGCGCCACCTTGCGCTTTCTCTTTTTTATCGTATTTGCGCTTTGGCTGATCTTATATGTCTCCGTCGGATCTTTGTTTGTCAAGATGGACACGGCCCGATTACTACTGATCCGGCAAAAATGGACCCGGCAATTATTCCGTGTGGTGGGCGTAAAAGTCTCGCACGTAGGCAATCCGCCCCATTTTCCGTGTATTTTGATGAGTAATCATCGCACGTATCTCGATCCTGCGGTTATTGTATGCAACGTGCCTGGCTATCCGGTATCGAAAGCAGAAGTGGCCAAATGGCCGATCATCGGTTATGGCGTGAAAATAACCGGCATCCTGTTTTTGCAGCGCGACAACGCTGCGAGTCGCAAGGATACCTTGCAGGGGATCGCCGATAAAGTGCAGGAGGGTTTTCCGGTTATTTTATTCCCGGAAGGCACCACCCACGCCCAGCCCACGACCATCGACTACAAACTCGGCGGCTTCAAACTCGCCGCCGCCAATGCCATTCCGATCGTGCCGGTCGCGATTGACTATCGCTCGCCGGAGGACTACTGGACCGGGGACGATCAGTTTTTGCCGCACTTTTTCCGGCGCTTTGGCGTGGGGGTCATGCAGGTGGAAGTACATTATGGCGCGCCGCTGTATGGCGACGATGCGGAAAAATTGATGCGGGCGGCCAAAAACTGGACGGATGGGGAACTGCGGAAGATCCGAACGGGATTTAACACATAGGGTATGCGCCGAATGTGGTAAAAATACGTTTTGAAAACTGATTGAATCATGTATCTTTGCGCCCGGTTTCAAAAGTAAATTACTTCCAAAACCAATTGGCTCCGTAGTTCAACGGATAGAATGTAGGTTTCCGGTACCTATGATAGTGGTTCGATTCCACTCGGGGCTACAATATAAGCAAGCAAGTTGCTGATTTAGAAACAATTAGAATTTAGTGGCTGCTGCTTTACAAAAACTGCCCTGTCTCGTTCATTTGAGGCAGGGCAGTTTTACTTATATAATCCCAGATACGTAATTTTCTTTTATTCAACAACTTCTTCTATAACATATCCATTAGCTTCTACCTCAAAATGCAGCCTATGCCCTGTTGTACCTGAAAGCCCACTCACCGTCGCGTATTTTACGCTAGAGTAAAATGATTGTAATACGGTAGAAGTTGTCAAGTCAGTAACAGTGACCTTGTAAGCGAGGGGTTGGACTTCCTGATTCCACACCCAACTAAGGTCAAATGAAGATGAAGAAGTTCTGGTAGCAGTGAGATCAGAAGTTAACAGACCTTGTCCATAACCATATTCTGGCAATGCTAGGATTTGCGCTGCGCGAATTGTTGCTGGAAAAACAACAAACAACGCTGCTACAGGGAGGAGAAGGAGTACTTTTTTAAATCGATTGTACATAAATAGAAATTTAAGGATGAATGATCATTTGTTGGTACAAGTATATATGAAATATTTTATTTGTTTATTGCTGTAATGTTACTTTATCGTTAAAAATACATTTTCTGGATTTTTTTTGATTTCAATCAAATATCCTACGACAATTCCGCATACTTTTCCTCTAACCATTCTTTTTCCACCACCGATAGTGTATTGAGCAGACCCCGGATTTCGATCAGGTCTTTTTCAATATTGCTTTTTGGTGCGCGCTTGACTTTGGTTTTCAGTGTAAACAGCCGGCGGATGATGACATAAAAATTTAGGCGTTTACTTTTTTGTTCTGGGCTTACATTTTTCACTCTTGAAATTCGTTGCTGAGTGGCTCGGAACATCGTAAATCCATATTCATCATCATAAAGCGTATCTAGTTCATACCGCAACTTGATATCTGCCCGTGCCGCTATTGACTGTAGATTTGTATCATCCAACTCACCATAATTCATATAGTGTGGCATATATTTTGATGCGTCACGATACCGCTTTTGAGTAAAGCGTAAGATGGCCCAAAAGATAGCAGCCACTAAATCACCTTGTTGAGTTTGGGTGATTTTGCGTTCATATTCTGTAAGAAAATGTTCGGCCCATTCAATCTTGTCTAACTTTAAAGCTACTTGAACAATATTCTGAAAATGACTGCTGGAAATTCCTGTTCTAAGTTGCTGCGTTCGATCTATTTGCTCTTTTTGTAATTCGTGTAAGATCTCTAAAGCCTTGCGTTCATTAGTTTCATTGTAGCGTATAGACCAATAACTGTGTAATAATACTTTATTATCATCTCGGCGCATATTTGGCATACTACTATTAAGATTATTAAGCATTTCATTAAATTCAATAGCCACATGATCTGTTTTATGAGGTTCTACTGATATTTGAAATTCCAATAATTTACAATACATTAATATAGTCGGACTTATAAGATAATTTAAATCTTGCAGAATTTTAACAGTTTGAGTTGTAAATTTAAAGTTATTGTTAAATCGTAATAAATCGTCGGGCGAATCGGCATAAGGTTGCGCAACAGTATTTTGATGAACCAAACGACTTAATAGATCTAATTTTGATAGAAGGTAAAATTCGTCTAATGATTCTAAAGTATTTAGCAAATTACCATCATCTTTAAAGCCTTCTTGTAAGCTATCAAAAAGACTTTTTTCATGTTCTAATTGATACTTAAAGAGAAAAAAATCGCTGAACTCATGTTCCTCAAACTGGCTAAAATCTGGAGATGTCGCTAATGATTTTTTTACATTTGTATATAAATTCAGAAAAAACTTTTCCTGATCTTTTATTTTTTTTCCTGTTGCAGTAGTGTATTCTACAGGCCTATTGTCAGATTGCTTTCTAGGTTTCGTATGTATTCTTTCACTATAAAAACGCAAGAGTGCCAGATTTTGCCGTGTTTCGTTCAATAGATCCGTTACCGGGTCATATTTTTGTTTACCCTTGGCAGATAATCGATTAGAAGTCCCTGGACGAACAGTTGAGTAGCGAAAGTTAATGAATTGCTTGACCACATTGAGTAGTGGTGACATTGCTTTTTCAACTTCATCTTTGGGATTGCGACGACCTGGGAATAATGTTATCCCTACAATATCTTTACTCAATTTAACATCTGAAAAAGTTGGAAACGTTGTGCGGATATAATCGAACAATTGATTGGCGTCGTGATAGCGTTCCGAATCATTGAAAATAGGCGACGCTACAAAAAAGGGCAACGCCTCAAATTCTTCCTGGGTAAGCAGGCGAAGCGTCTGCAAAAGTTGACTGTTTAGCATTGCGGCGGGTATTATTTTTGGAACCGATCGGATTATTTGTGCAAGCGATGTTAGGTATTGCGCCGATATATTTGTGGCAATAAAAACCTAACTTATGTCTACGATTAAAAAGTTCAATTTCAGAACACTACTTCTGAGTGCCACAATTGGTGCAGCACTAGGTACAGTGTTGGGTGTTTTAATTGCACCTCAACTTCTGTCCGATCCTACTAATCCTTCTACTTGTAATGCCCCAATGTCAGTAAAATTGGTGCAAAAAAATGCAAATTCAGCAAAAATAATGTGGGATTCTGTACCTGGTATTGAAAATTACCTGATTACGGTACGCGACTCATCTGCTTTGTCCATTTCAGAAGCCGTTTATACTGTCAAAGGTAAGGAATTCACAGTTCCTGACCTCAAGGCTAATCACGGTTATCGCCTTGATGTACAGAGCCTGTGTAAACGTACTGATGCCGGCTCATCAGTGAGTTCTACGGCAAGATCTTTAGGAGTTCGAACACAGGATTTTATCATTGTCATTGTGGTAGAATTTAATGGTGCAGACCCTTGTACAAAAACGAACTGTAATACTAGCGTCTCACTTAATGCACAGAAATGTTTTAACTGGTCAACAGGAACAATATACTACCAAATGGATATCACTCGGAATGGGTCACTTACACCAGCTGCAAAACTATTTTTTGAGAAAAGCACCAATACAAATGGACTTCCTCAAATAAAATTAGTTAATAATTTAGTTTGTGGTACTAAGGTGTATGCCCAGAATTCTCCCCAGAATTTGAACTGTAACAATACTATTGCCACCGCCCATCTCTGCGGAACATTACCCTATACTCCGCAAGGGGGCACCCCCACAACCATCCCATACCGCCTCGAATTTACCAATTCTCAGTGCTGTGTGGTCTTCGACGATCCTGCGCAGGCGGCTAATTATACCGTGAAAGTGACACAATGTACGGATATTTTCACCCAGTAAGCGGAGGATTTTTGGAAGTAGTGGTCGTTTTTGTGTTTGATAAAAAATAGTACGACCTGCATCTTTGTACCATCAAAAGCGATTGAAAGCAATTGCTCCATTAAACCACCTGAACCCCAGTGAACACCTGATCCGATCTGACCGTGCCTTCCGAACCTGAAAAACCTTGAAGAAAAGAAATCATCGGAAGCACGGTCAGCCATCAGGCCAACAAAAACCAAATGAATTATTTTTTCACCTTTTCACCACTAATCATTATGAAACCCCATGAATCCTCTAACGATCGAAGTGCATTGCAACCTGACTGAAGCAGCCCCGGAGTGGGACGATATCGCCAGCCTGTCGCTGGAAATCGGTTACCCCGGTTTTGGCGGCAAAACACTCTGGAAACACATCGGCTGGTTGCAGGAACAAGCCAAAAGCGTCGGCCGAAATTTTGCCCACGCACTCTGGAACCGACAAACCCACCAACAAGTACTGATATTTGACTTTTTACCCGTATGGCCACCCGACGAACCCGAACCAGAAAAATCCTTTCGCATCCGTAAAAGTATCACCACCGCCGACGGGCGGCAAAAAAGCGGAAAACCATTGCTTTTATACGGCGAATACCAGGACGAACATTTTTCACTGCATCCGCAGTACCCCTCCCTCAAAGAACCGTAATCTTGAGCCAGTGCCACCCCTGATAACCACCCCCAGTTTACCGAACCTCAACTGACCAGATTCCAACAAACCACCCCCCATTTACCGAACCCTAACCGACCAGATTCCAACAAACCAAATCCCAATTTACCGAACCCCAACCGACCAGATTCCAACCAAACCAAATCCCAAAACCTGGCTCCCAAAGCCATCCTAAGTACCGATTCCATGATTACCCCAAAAAACCACTTTTAATTCTTTAAAACCAAACACCATGATCCCCCTATCTGCCATCCTACCGACTCCAGTGACCAGACCTATTTCCCTTAAAAACCAACCCCCATAAATACCGGCCCCAACAAACCTCCTGTTCGACCCGGATAAGAACAGGAAATGCCTGCATCCCTGTGTGACTACTGAATCAATGAAACAACAGATTAGAGCCTGTCTCCTTCCGGGAAGACGGGCTATTTTTTTTAATTACGAATTTTTAATTACGAATTACGAATTATTTTGTTGGTGAATGAAAAACAATTGGGACACAATTATGGAAAACTATACATTAACAGCAATAATGAAAATTCGTAATTCGTAATTAATAATTCGTAATTCGTAATTAAACCACGCGCCAGTCCCGCACCGGAAGCCGGTCGATCGGGTACCAGTTGCCCCACCAGTCAAAATGCTCTAAGTTGTTGAAATTCAACTTGTAATCGAATTCACTGGGCAGGTCGTACACAAAACCAGGGTAGTAATATTGCCATTGCGGGTATTCCAGGGCCATGGCTAATTCGAGCAACATGGTAAAGGTACCGAGACTGCGCCGCGATTCTTCGGGTTCGAAAATGCCGTAATTGCCGGCTATACTGCGCATACCCAGGTGAAAGAAACTGGAAGCGATCAGTTGTTTGCCTTTGTACACATCGATCATGCCGCCAAAACTCGGCATTACATGGCTCCAGGCACTAAAAAAGCCGTACATCGAATGCGGACGATTGTGCGAAAACCGCTCGGCGTGCCGCTCGAACAACTGTTCATGTTCTTTCGTGATCTGTAGCGGACGCCGGATCACCTGCAAATCGGCATTTTGGCGCAGGCACTTGCGCTGGCTTTTACTGAAATGAAAGTCGCGTAGCGCGATACGCAGCAGCATCACCCGGCAGGGCTGGCCGCGCCATTCCCAAAAATTGCGGCGAAATAACGTGTCCGACCAATAACACCAGCCGTCTTCACAAAACCGGTCGAACACCATCGGATGCAGCGGCTGCATAGGTACGTACTCTTCTATCCAGTTTGGGTTGAATGAAATATCGCGAAAAACGGCAAGCGATTTAGGGTGCATCATCGAATCTGGTAAACCGTATTATGAAAAAAGTGACCGTTAAATTTAATAAAAATGCAATTTTTTCAGTTTTGGCACATTTTTAGCCCATGCTAATTATGTATGGCCATCAACGGGTGGCCGGCACTTTGTTTTCACTCATTTACCGATCACGTTATGTTAATCCTTACTGTTATGCTCGTGCTTTTTGCAGTGGAGCGGAAAGTTGTTCCTGTAGCCTGGGCGGTTGCCCGCCAGCGTA
Source organism: Chitinophagales bacterium (assembly GCA_038203695.1). GTDB lineage: Bacteria > Bacteroidota > Bacteroidia > Chitinophagales > Saprospiraceae > M3007. The sequence continues at coordinate 10,960 of JBBRDQ010000035.1, read as the reverse complement.
TTGCCCGGAAACGTCGCTAAAAAATGATTCCGTTTGCCTTAACAAATGCCCGGTTGTACGAACGATCGGGCATTTCTTTTGCAAGATAAGTTGCTTTGGCAATAGATAGTTCCGGGAGGAAAAATAAAAAAGGGTTTACACGGTGCAGTGTAAACCCTTCGGTAATAATTTAAGTGCGGAAAGCGAGAGTCGAACTCGCACACCCGTAAGGGCGTACGCCTCTGAAACGTATGCGTCTACCAATTCCGCCATTCCCGCGCTATTTTCAGAAAGCGGATGCAAAAGTACGTGGGTTTTCTTTTTTTGCAAGTTCTTTTATCAATTTCCCGGAAAAAATTTTTCCACACCGTTTTTTTAGCACCTTTACGCCATGAAATTCCTGCTTATTCAGACCGCATTTATTGGAGATGTGGTATTGGCGACGCCGCTGGTAGAAAAATTGCATCGCTTTTACCCGGGCGCGCAGATTGATTTTTTGGTGCGCAAAGGAAACGAACGGCTTCTACTGGGTCATCCGTATCTGCAAAAGGTGCTGGTGTGGGATAAAAAAACGGATAAATACCGCAATCTCCGGGCAGTAGTACGACAGGTCCGTCGGGAGAATTACGATTATGTCATTAATTGTCAGCGCTTTATGGCTTCTGGCATACTCACCGTATTTTCGGGTGCCCGGCAGACGATTGGGTTTGCCAAAAATCCGTTGTCACGGTTTTTTTCCAGCCGCGTGGCACATCAATTTGGCACGACCGCGCAGCCGGTGCATGAAGTACAGCGCAATTTGCAACTCATTGCCGGGCTTACCGACAGCTCTTTCGAGCGTCCGAAATTGTATCCATCTGCGGAGGACGCCGCCAAAATGGCCACTTTGGCCGGTGGGGCACCGTATATATGTATTGCGCCCACCTCCGTCTGGTTTACCAAACAGTTTCCGGCGCATAAATGGGTGGCGCTGCTGCAAGCATTGCCGGCGCATATACCTGTTTTTCTGCTGGGAGGCCCTGACGACACGGCTGCCTGTGCCGCGATTCGGGAGCAATCCGGTCGCCTGGCGACGGTTACCAACCTATCGGGCCAATTATCCTTGCTGGAATCGGCGGCTTTAATGCACGGTGCGACCATGAATTACGTCAACGATTCGGCGCCGCTGCATTTCGCTTCGGCCATGAACGCGCCCGTCACCGCTATTTTTTGTTCCACCGTACCGGCCTTTGGCTTTACGCCTTTGTCAGATCGCAGTACAGTGGTAGAAATCCGGGAGCCATTGGCTTGCCGGCCATGCGGTTTGCACGGTTTCAAAGCCTGTCCGCAAGGGCATTTTAAGTGCGCAGAACATATTTTGGTGACTGATATAATTGGTGAAAAGTTGTGATTTTATAGGGATCGGTCGTTTTTTGAAAGGAACGGTCGTTAATTTAAAAAAAATTATAAAATTTTGAAAATTTCCAGAGTTTGCCTTGCATGTGCTGGAATATCGGAAAACTGTTAAGTGTTTGTGTAACTGTTTAAGCACTTTGCAAAAATACGGGCCCGGTGTTGCAAATAGCATAACCGAAAAAGCGTTTTTTCGCTGCTATTTTTCCCGGCAGATTTGCATTGAATGAGAAAAGAACCGCATATTTGCACCAGAAAAAAAGCGACTAGGTCACAGTAAATAACCGGGTTGCTAAAAAACAAGATGCGTTTTCGAGCGCATAATTTTTTTTCTAAAAACTTTGCAATACAAAGCGAAAACTACCGTTTAATAGAAAATGTGACCGGTTAATTGTTTTTTCGTCACAACGGCACAAGTTTTGTATCTTCAATACCAGCGGCTTTTGTAGCCCATAAAAAATAAAAATTGCGCTAATGTGCGCTGTAAGATAACCGAAGGCGGGGGCCCTCCGGTCCTTTCAAAGGAGAAAGGGCGGAGGGCTGTTTTTTTATATACCTGCGCGGGTTGCCACCAGTAAATAATAACTGAAAATTCCCTCTTTTTTTAGCAAGACTGTCCGCTTGATCGTGCAGCCGCGTACCACCAGCATTTCCTGGTATGCTGGCAGGTCGTACTGATGTGGGTGTAAAATATCGCCGGGTATTATCTGGAATAAACGCTTGATCCACTTATAGTTATGCGCATCGATGGAGACCGCCAGTATTCCGTTGGGCCTGGTCAGGGCCACCAGGCGGTCTAAACAACGGGGCAGGTCAGCGACATGATTGATCGCATTGAGGCAAAAAACAATATCATACGGTTGCTCCGGGCTATAATCTTCCAGTGCCTGGCTGATAAAGCGCACTTTGGGATAATCAGCCGGATTAAAATGCGGCAAGACAGCCTGGTATTTTTCCAGTAAAGGATCGAGCGCATCCACCGTTTGGGTATCCAGGATGGTAAAAATGCCCGCCGGACCGCAACCGGCATCCAAAACCCGTGCGTCGTGCGTTACCTCAATCGCACTTGTACCCAAAAACGTCCGCCAGTAGTTTTTTTTCCAGGCGAGATAGTGTGGTTTTTCTTTACCGGCCAAATACCGCTTCCACCACTGCATTTCAAAAAACTGGGCGACACGCCAACGCAGGCTCATGCCGGACGCATCCGTAACTTGGCGATCATATCCGCAGACAGCGGATCCGAATACGCGCCATACGCATCGACCAGAACACCCTTCATGCCGTTTTTACCTTCTACGGCGTAGACCACATCACTGTCGTCGGGACTGGTAGCACCTTCGAAGCGATGCACTTCGGTTATTTCAAAATCATCAGGATGCAATTCCAGCGCTGCCGCTGCGCAACTGATGCCGTGTGGCTGCAATTCAAAATCTTCCGTATAACCGCGTTTTTGCAGGTCGGCCAATGCCTCGGTGAGTGTTTCGTACATGGGATATATTTTTGATGATTGAATTGTAAGGCAAAGTTACTGCACTGGCCGGGCAAATACCGGTTATTTTGCCAGTCAGACTATTTTTTCTACTTCGTAAATGCTGTTGATCTTGCCCGCGAACAAACAGTAAAAGCGCGGTTGCTGTCGTAATAGCGCGATCTCCGTCGGTCGCCCGTCGTCAATATAATTGGCCTTTAGTTTAGATTTTATGGTAAAATAGGAGTGTAGGTGCTCAAATTGCACGCGTTCGCTAAAATATTGCCGCATCTGCGCCAGCATCTTATAGGCGTTGCTCTCCGGCCGGCGCGGACAATCGGTGCAAATACCCGGTGCTGCCGGGCGACAGGCCGGATCGGCCAGTGTCTGACAATCAAAAGTGGGCAACTGCTCGTACGAAATTTTATGGTGGGTGTAGGCTACCGACGATAAGGATAACAATCCGCTCAACCCGTACGGCATAATCGAGCCAAACGGGCCATCCATCACCGTCAACCCGCGTCCGTTGAATTGTGGGGACGTGATAAACGCAATTTCGGCAATTTCATGGGTCAGATCGAGCGCAGGTACGCCGAAGGTTTGGTTGATCGAATTGGTCGCGGCGTAGGTGGCATTGATCACCAGGTCCGTTTGCCAAACCGCATGGTGGAGCATGTTTTCCCGATCGGGTAGGGCAGAGCCGGTTTCCAGTGTCCAGGCATTACCGGTGGGGGTGGCCTTTTCGACAATGATATTGGTCAGCACCGTGATAGCCGGATTACTTGTTACCTTTTTACGATAATACTCGCCCAGCAAAACCGGATCGAACGAGTACTCCTCAGTGCGGTACAGACTTTCCAGGCGGTTAAAGTCGAACAAGGCATGTTCGGTCAGCCGTTCGCAGCGAATATCCAGGTACGCGCAAAACCGCTCGAATTGGGCCGGATCGGTAAAAGAGCCAAAGCGATCAATGGCGTAATACTTCTCAAAACTGGCATTGACAAATGGCCGGTGTTCCTCCGTAAAACGCTTTTTATGCTCATCGCTCAACGCCGCCGTGGCAATGCTGCGCGGATAATGATAACCGCTATGCAGGCGCGCCTGATTGACCAGCGAGGCTTTGCGGAACAAGCGCGCCTCTTTTTCAATCAAAGCCACGCGACCGCCTTTACCCGCCAGGTACAAGGCCGCATAACAGCCAAAAATACCGCCGCCGATAATAGTAAAGTCGAAGTGCTGCATTGGGACGGTGGACGAAAATGGTGGACGGAAAAGGGCGACGGGCAAATATCCGGTTTTGTGGGTGGATTGTGAAATTTGAAGGTGAAACGTTCGTTTTGGGTATGGGTTTTGCAGCGTACAAAATAAAAAATCAAATTTTTCTTGCACTATTCAAAATTTCAGCCTACGTTTGCAGCGTAATAGTACAGTAATACAATGACACACAATAGCACCTATTATTTTGGTTTTTCTTTTGGTTTTTTCTTTTTTGGAAGAAAAGACAGGAACTGCCGATGTAATTTGGTGTAACAATTGATTAAAAATCAATACCAAAAAGGAGTTCCTGACCGACAGGAACTCCTTTTTTATTTTGTTTAAAACTAAACGTACAATTCCAATGAGTGCATTGCCACAGCATCATACCGCTTTAATTCCATTAACCCAGACACCCCGTGTGGCCATTCAGGGTGTGCGCGGTGCTTTTCACGAAATAGCCGCCCGCCAATTCTTCGGCGAAGCCACCATCCCAGTTCCGGCACTTTCTTTTCCGATCCTGTTTACCCAGGCCGCCGATGCGCAGCAGACCGATGCGGCGATACTAGCCATTGAAAACAGTATCGCCGGTAATATTATGGGCAATTATAAATTATTGCAAGACAGTGATTTAGCCATTGTCGGGGAGGTGTACCTGCGCATTCAGCAGAATTTGCTGGCCTTACCGGGTGTATCTATGCAGGAATTGCGCGAGGTTCATTCCCATCCGATGGCGCTGGCGCAATGCGACGTTTATTTCCGCAAATTTCCGCGGATTCGCTTGGTCGAATCGGAAGATACCGCCGAAAGTGCCGCGCGTATCGCGCGTAAACGCCTGAAGCACACTGGCGCGATTGCCAGTACGCTGGCGGCAGAATTATACGGATTGTCCGTGCTTGCACCGGCGATTGAAACCGTGCCGGAGAATTATACGCGTTTCTTGGCGGTTCGCCGCCGGACCGAGGCGGTCGCCATTGCCAACGCCAATAAAGCCTCGGTTTGTTTTACCACTGCCCATGAACCCGGCAGTCTGGCCAGCGTACTGAGCCTGCTGGCCAATGAAGGTGCTAATCTGACTAAAATCCAGTCTGTTCCATTGCTGGGTCGGCCCTGGGAGTATCAGTTTTTTGTGGACTTTACGGTGTCGAATTTTACGGCGCAAGGTGATTCGGCGGCTAAATTGCAGGATATCATCCATAAAATAGTCCGCAAAACGGTCCATTGTCAGATTCTGGGAATTTACCAGGAAGGTGCTCAACCATTAACCGCTCATCATTAATCATTAAAAAATGATTGCTACTGCTCACCGCCTCGATGGCGTTCAGGAATACTACTTTGCCGCAAAACTGCGTGAAATTGCGGCCATGCAGCAGTCTGGCAAACCCGTGCTCAATCTCGGTATCGGCAGCCCGGATCTGCCGCCGGCCGCGATCGTGCAGCATGCTTTGGTGGAAGCACAGCAGTTGCCCAGAGCGCATGCCTACCAGTCGTATACGGGGCTGGCCGAACTCCGCAATGCCTGGGCAACGTGGTACCAGCAGCACTATGCAACGACCTTAAACCCGGACAACGAGATTCTGCCGCTCATGGGCTCAAAGGAAGGCATTGTACACATTGCCATGACTTTTCTGGAGGCCGGCGATGTGGCCCTGGTGCCCAATCCAGGTTATCCCGCCTATCGCGCGGCGGCATTGCTGGCCGGTGCGGAAGTGCAATTGTACGATCTTACCGCTGCGAATGACTGGCTGCCCGATTTTGCTGCACTGGAAGCAATGGACCTATCGCGGGTAAAAATACTTTGGGCTAATTATCCGAATATGCCCACCGGAGCGCCGGGTTCGGCGGCTGTTTTTCAGCAATTGGTCGACTTTGGCAAACGACATAATATCCTGATTGTCAATGATAATCCATACAGTTTTATCCTGAATGAAACGCCGCGCAGTATCCTCGCTGCGCACGGTGCGCACGGCGTGGCGCTGGAACTCAACTCGCTGTCCAAGTCGCACAATATGGCGGGCTGGCGCGTGGGCATGGTGGCTGGTCATCCGGATTATATCAAAGCAATTCTGCGTTTCAAAAGCAACATGGATTCTGGTCAATTTATGCCGATGCAGTTGGCGGCCGTGCAGGCATTGCAGTTGCCGCAAAACTGGTACGACGGACTGAACGATATTTATCACGTTCGCCAGAAAGTTGTTTATACGATTCTGGAACGCATTGGTTGCCAGTTCGACCGGCAGCAACAGGGGCTGTTTGTCTGGGCGAAAATTCCGCCTGCTTATCGCGATGGCTACGAATTGACTGATCAATTGCTACAGGAAAAGCACGTTTTTCTTACACCAGGTGGCATTTTTGGCAGCAACGGCGACGGGTACGTGCGCGTTTCGCTGTGCAGCCCGGTAAGCGTTTTGGCCGAGGCGGCGGAGCGAGTTGGATTAATGGTTAACGGTTAATGGTTAACGATTAATGGTTAATGATTAATTTTAATATGCATGATTGGCCACTGTTTAGTTTACGAGTTTAGTCATTTAGTTCTTTATTTCAACAGCATAAAAACATGACAATTTCAATTATCGGTCTGGGGCTTATTGGCGGTTCATTCGGGGTAGCGGCGCGGGATCACGGGGTAGCAGTGCATCGGATTGGCGTAGATAAAAACGCGGCACACATCCAAAAAGCCCTCGAACTCGGGTTGGTGGATGAAATACTGCCGCTGGCGGAAGCGATTGCAGCGAGCGATTTGATCATTGTGGCCACGCCGGTCGACAGTTTGTTGACCTTGTTGCCGCAGGTACTGGATCTGGTACATGGGCAGCAAACCGTAATCGATGCGGGTTCGACCAAATTGCCGGTTTTACAGGCGGTGGAAAAACACCCGAACCGGGCGCGATTCGTGGCAACGCACCCGATGGCCGGGACGGAATATTCTGGTCCGGAAGCGGCAGTGGCGGAATTGTATGCGGGAAAATGCTGCGTTTTTTGTGATGCTGCACAGAGTGCGCCGGATGCAGTGGACACCGCAACCCGGTTTTACACGGCGATCGGGATGCGGATTGCCCACCTCGACGGGACGGCGCACGATTTGCATACGGCATACGTCAGCCATATTTCGCACATCGCATCTTTTGCCCTGGCCCTCACCGTGCTGGAAAAAGAACGGGAAGAGCAGCGAATTTTCGAACTGGCGAGCGGTGGGTTTAGCAGTACCGTGCGTCTGGCGAAAAGTAATCCGGAAACTTGGGTGCCGATTTTTCGGCAAAACCGGGACAACGTGCTGGATGTTTTAGATGAGTTTATCAATACGGTCAGTCGTTTTCGCACTCTGCTGATCAAGAAAGATTTTGACACCTTTGAAGCGTTGATCGGCCAGGCCAATGATATCCGGCGCATTATTGGCTGATCAATGCAAACATTGCCATTACCAAGACTTGAAGTCCCTTTCGAGTCGCTCCATAACAAACAATTCATCCCTATAACACATTGATTATGTTTCAGAAAAAGAATGACCGCCCCTTCCTTATTGCCGGGCCATGCTCGGCAGAAACAGAGGAACAAGTAATGACCATTGCCCACGGACTGGCTGCGCTCAAGGATGATGCCGGTCGCCCGAAAGTAGACCTATACCGGGCTGGCATCTGGAAACCGCGCACCCGTCCCGGTGCATTTGAAGGCAACGGCGCGGTGGCCCTGCCTTGGCTGAAACGCGTTAAGGAAGAAACCGGATTAAAGACTACGATCGAAGTAGCCAACGCCAACCAAGTGTATGAAGCCCTCAAATTCGGGGTAGATGTGTTGTGGATTGGCGCGCGGACTACCGTCAATCCGTTCTCCGTGCAGGAGATTGCCGATGCGCTGCGCGGCGTAGACGTACCGGTCCTGGTCAAAAATCCGGTCAACCCGGACCTCGAATTATGGATGGGCGCCATCGAGCGCATCCAGAAAGCCGGCATTAGCCGGATCGGTGCCATTCACCGCGGTTTTTCGGCTTATGCGAAGACGAAATTCCGCAATGCCCCATACTGGGAAATCCCGATCGAACTGCGCCGCCGCATGCCGGATTTGCCGATCATTTGCGACAACTCGCACATTTGCGGCAACCGCGAAGACCTGCTGGAAGTAGCGCAGCAAGCGCTCGACCTCAACTACGACGGCGTGATGACGGAAGTGCACAATACCCCCGACGACGCCTGGAGCGATGCAAAACAACAGATCACGCCATTCACGTACGGCGAATTGCTACAGCGCCTGTTAGTGCGCCGCGAGACGACCGACAACGCCGATTTCATCGAAACGCTGGAAAACCTGCGCCACAAAATCGACGAAGTGGATAAAGAACTGCTGAATTTGCTGTCCCGCCGGATGCGCCTGGCCGAAGATATCGGCCGCAATAAACAACGCAACAATATCGCTATTCTGCAAGCCGCCCGCTGGAACGAGATACTGGAAAAAGCCTATGCCGAAGGCCGGGCCCGCGGTTTGAGCGATGCTTTTGTGGAAAAATACCTGACTGCTATTCACCAAGAGAGTATCGAGCATCAGAAGATGGTGATGAGTACGACGATTGAGGCGTAAGCAATTACGAATCTTTCATTACGAATACTTGGAGCAGCTGGATAGGAAATCGGGTATTTGTAATTCGTATTGGAAGATTTGTGATTAATTAGCAGTACTAAGTTTTACGCCTCTTCAGGTGTTCCGCCCCAACCCAAGCCCAGCGCCACCGCAGGTCGAAGACACTACGGAGGCGCTGGGCTTGGGTTTGAAAGAAGACGCAAAGGAAGACCTTCTGCGGCTGAAAATGAATTACTTATGAGCGGGTGCATTTCAAAATGTCGCATGATATAGGCAAGCAACTGCATAGTTGCTTATATTTTCAAGAAAACATTATTTTTTGTGCGACATTTTGAAATGCACCCTATGAGCCTAATTATTATGTTTCAGAAATACAAAATAACTCCAGTTTTTATCTATTTTAATTGAATTTGTTGTGTCAAAAGGAAGGCTAATATTATGGCCGTTATAGTTTTTGAATAGCACAAAATTTTTATTATCAAAATTAAAATCTAATCTTATGCCACCGTTTCTATATTCTAAATAATGACAACCAATCATTTTAAATGAATTTACAAAATTAACATTGATTGTATCACTTTTGAAATTTTTTTCTATCACTGATTCAGGATATAATTTTATTACTGCATAATCATGCAATGTGTCATATCTGCTTACCTGATAACTTGCCCTTTTGCCTTCTCGCATATTGTGAATTTGATAATTTTCGAATATCTTATATCCAGTAGAATCAAAATAAGTTGTCTTTTCTTTAAATATTTCTATATCTGTTCTTTTTGAGCAATGCATAAGCAAAGCAAATGACAAAATTAAAAATACTAATTTCCACATTTTTATGTTTTAATTTTGTAACTGGTTAGCAAGAGCAGACACGATACTGAGGCGTACGGCCCGATAAAGCGGCAAATAGTTCATTGAAAGGATTAAATTGGAGTTTACGAACGGTTGAAACGAAGGATTGAATACGGGCATAAATATGTGCGCCGTATTCGGTACGGAAACATCCACTGACTTTCATTTTTGTTTTAGTTGGCCGAATATCCCTTTCTACCTGATTGTTGGTGAAAGGCACCTCTGTGTGGAAAGCAAAGGCAAGAACAGCGTTTTGATGTTTGGTTAGTCGGTCGAACAGATTTCTACCTTTTGTTTGCTTTGGCTTGCCACGTGGACTGAGAATAGGCAGAGGTTCCTCCTGATCAGCCAATTGAAGGATTTGTTTGTATCGGAGGAGCGTTTTTTTGTGCTTTTCCGGCAGCAACCTGTTTTTCCCCTGGTCTGTTTGGCAGTATAAATCGAGTAAAAAGGCATGGAATTGAATGGCCCATTGAGTTCCATTTTCTATCAGGGCATTTAACTCTCGTAGCAGGTGCGCTAGTTCATACTTGCTTCTAATATTAATTGATGCCATATGTCCTATCTTTTTTTATATTTATAATCTTTAATTTTGCATAAATCAATAACTTGTTGTATATTAGTATAAAAAACAGAATCCTGTGATAAATGCCTTTCCCAAGTAGATTGTTCACCATTTTTTCTTCCTTTTATAGTCCAAGTCTCTGGATCAAGTTCAGATCTACTACTTTCTCGCCTTGGCATTGTCCATAATGTGCTTGAAAAAAAGTGACTTAATCTTTCCACATTACCTAATGTGGTTACGTTTTTGGGCTTATTATAGAAGCAGTATAATGTATCGTTAGAATAAGGCATAATTAGTAATAGTTTTTTGGTAAATCTTTTTGAATTTACTTTATTTCTACTTGTTACAATATGAAATCGGGTTACATAAATTTCATAAATTGCCCCATTTCTAAATATTAAAGACATTACTGCCATATCCTTAAAGGGATCATGGAATAATTCAATTTGATAATATTCCTTTTCAGAGTTGTCACAATCAAAAAGTAGTTTGAAGTCGGAATTTTTACAGTTTTCACGCCAAAGATACGGCAGTTCATTTTTGAGTGAATCGGGATGTTGTAATTGATCAATGGCTATTCCCTTAGATCGTTTATGATCATTACATGATAGAAAAAATAAAATAAAATAAAATAAAAATATGTACTTCATAATACTTAATTTATTTTACAAAGTTAACTAACTCCTATTACATCTTATTAATATGATGTAATTTGACCCAAATTGTATTTTATCCAAGAAAATCTAGGGTCTGAATAATTAATAGAACCCTGCATACTACTGGACATTTTTGAAAAAGTGATGGCGAAAGCCGATTTTTGTGTTTTCTGACGACATAAACATCTATGCTTCCGCCACACCTGCGCAAATTTAGCACCC
>JBBRDQ010000034.1:0-29696 GCA_038203695.1 Chitinophagales bacterium | reverse complement strand
CAGACTATATGGGTATGTGGGGATTAGATAAAGCCACAGGGGCGATCATGTGGCACAACGCTACCATAGTTGGGAGTGTATATCAGGCGAAGTGTTTTGAAGGCCGGGTGTATTTTACCAGTTCCGGCAACAGCACTTTATACTGTATCAATGCTACCAACGGCAAGTCTATCTGGGCCGAGCGGAGTCCCAATTATTCCAACCGCACCCCGGACGTGTCCTTTGGTTGGAGTGGGGTGGTGATAGACCCGGTGCGGAAGGTGCTTTTTGTATCTGATAATTATTATTTAATGTGTATAAAATTGCCAGAGTAATTTGCGGGTTATAGAAAATCAGACGATAGGCAAAAAAGCCGCCTCCCGATTACCCGGAAGGCGGCTGACTTTATTACCCCAATAATTCCCTTTCCCGTTATTTATCCAGGACGAGCATTTTCTTGCTCAGCACGCCAAAAGGCGTCGTCAATTCGTAGTACAATACCCCGGAAACATTTTCCAGGTCAAATACTTCGCTGTGTTTACCCACTGCGTATTGTTTGTTGCGCAGAGCCAGCACCCGGCCACTGACGTCGATAATGCGCAGTTGCGCGGTGCACGATTCCGGCAATTCAAAGCCGATTTGCGTCTGGGTACTGAATGGATTCGGCTGGTTTTGCAGCAATTGCAGGCGGGGTTGCGCCGGGGTCGGACCCACTGCGCTGGTTTCTCCGAGGTACTGCAACACCAGTTCGGCTGCGGCTGAATTGCCTTTGTAGGCGCGAGAAATCAACGTTTCGTCGTCGTACAGGTACAAAGACTCGCTCAGATCACCGCCGCTCTGCAATACCTTGAATTTCAGGCGGAATATTGGTGCGGCTTCCGGCAGGTTCGTACCGCCCATTCCGGCCCACAGTACTTTAATACTGCCTTCATCCAACTGGTACGTGCCGAAGTTTTCTTCTGCCAGCGGCACAGCATCCAGCGATTGAATTTCCGACAGTTGCAGGCGTTGCGTGTCAAAATGCAGCGCCAACTGGAAGGCAGAGAGATCGTCCGTCTGCCCGGCCTGAAAGTCTACTTGCAGGTCTTCGCCAGCCTGTAACACCCGGTCGGGAGTCGTCAACACAAAAGCGGGTTCCGGGCCTAAATTGGCTGGATTGGCAAAAACCGAAACGATATCGCCCATTTTAATCCCGTAAAAATCAATATTCGTCGCACCACCGGTCAGATTCACTTTTTCCGGAAATCCCCACGGCGGGTTGGGCACGGTGTAGGTAGTTGGCACAAACCGCCAGGATTTGATGAATTGGGCCAGCGCTTGCGGATTGCCAAGAATGGACAACTGAATGATATTGGCATCCAGCGGCGTGATCGTATTATTGACGTTCACATCCGCCGCCATCAACTGGTACGGATTGGTGAGCAGATTGCCGGAATTGTGTTGCTGCACGCGGAATACGTCCTGCGCATCAACCCCATTCAGTTTGTTGATGTTTTTAGCCGGCGTGATCATGAAATTATTTCCAGCGGTGAAAATAAAGCCATATCTGCCATCCAAACCCGTCGTATACGTCGCATTCTGGTCGCCCGATGCCGTCACAATCACATCTTTTACGCCGGTAATATTATCCTGTTTCCAGATGATCCGGCCATTGATACAAGGATTGATCGAGATCACAAACGTACAGGTAGCCGTATTGCCACCAACGTCGGTAACCGTGTATTTCACCGTAGTCTGTCCGGTTATAAACGCTTGTCCGCTGACCTGACCAGTCCCCGAACCGGTGCTAGCGCCGGTCAGCAGGTAGGTAAGTACCGTAGGACTGCAGTTGTCGTTGGTCACGGCATTGATGTTGCTGATGACTGCGGTGCAGGTGAGTGGATCGGTGGGTGCCACGGTTTGATTGGCCGGACATACGATCGTCGGTAGCGTCAGGTCTTTCAACGTCACCGTGAACGTGCAACTTTGCGTGTTGCCATTGCCGTCGTTGGCCGTCAGGGTCAACGTTTTTGCATCGTTGTGACCATTCAGCACCGTGGTTGCGACCGGACTCTGGATCAGGGTCGGGCTCGCGGCACAGTTGTCGGACAAGGTAACGGGCGCATACGTGCCGACTACGCCGCCGCAACTGGCGTTCGCGCTCACGATCTGTGGAGCCGGACACACAATCGTCGGTTTCGTCAGGTCAAGCAGTGTGACTGTAAAGGTGCAGCCCTGCATGTTACCGTTTCCATCGTTCGCCGTGAGCGTTACGGTTTGAACCGTGTTATGCCCGCTGATGACGGCACTGGCAACCGGACTTTGGGTCACGGATGGATTGGCCGCACAATTGTCACTTACCGACAGCGCCGTGTAAGCGCCCACCGGGCTCGAACAGGTGATGCCGGTATTGATCGTCGTATTGGCCGGACAGGTAATCATCGGTGGCGTATTGTCGCCGACAAATACGTCGGTCGTGCCTACGTCGATACAACCATTATCGCTGATGGTCAATGTATAAGTACCTGCCGCAGCCAACGTGGCCGCAAAACCCGGCGGATTCCGTTGCATCGAGGCAAAACCGTTTGGTCCCGTCCACGTATACGTCACCCCGGGCCCAGCCGGAGCGGGTCCGCCATTCAATAAAATCAAATTTCCCGGACAAAGCGGACTGTTACTGGTGGGTAACGAAATAGTGCCAAAAACGCTAACCGATACGGTCGCTGTTCCTTTACAACTCTTGCTGTCGGTCACCGTTACTGTATATACCCCGGAGGACGCCATGGATCCGGCAAAAGGTGTGGGATTTTGCTGAGCGGCCATGTAACTATTGGGACCTGCCCACGAAAAACCGGCATAGATACCCGATCCGCCGCCGGGGGTAGCATTGAGCGTTATATTGTTCCCGGCGCAGATGGGCGTATTCAGTACTGTTGCGATAACGGTAGGTGCAAGATTAGTCGACACCGCCACATTGGTCGTAGCAGTAGCCGTACATCCGGCATTATCGGTTACAGTGACCCGGTAAGTGCCGGTACTGCTCAGGTTAACGGCAAAACCCGGCGGGTCTTCTACCGTAGCCATGAAACTGTTCGGTCCGGCCCAACTAAAGGTACTGTAAACGCTGGAGCCACCCGATGGGGTAGATTGCAGGTTCAAAATACCCGTATTGCAAACGGGGCTGTTAGTAGCAATAACGATGGATGGTTTAGGCCGTATTACTGCCGTTGTCGTCGCAGTAGCCGTACAGCCATTGCTATCGGTTACTTTCACCTGGTAAACCCCGTTGGAAGCCGTAGTGACAGAAAAGGACGCCGGATCTTCTACCGAAGCCACGTAGTTGTCGGGGCCGGTCCAGTTAAATAAAGGGTACGTTCCGGAACCACCCGAAGGGGTCGAAGACAGCAGCAGGCTGCTATTTTCACAAACCGGTCCGTTGTTGGCAGCCGTGATAGCAGGCAATGAATTGATGGTTATCGACACGCTGGCGATGCCCGTACAGCCGGTCTGGTCGGTCACTACGACTACATAGTTGCCGACGACTGACGGTGTGACCGGAATGGGCGCCGGGTCTTCCACATTTGCGACATAGTCATTCGGCCCCGCCCATTGGAAAGCAGTGTAAGTGCCTGAACCGCCGGCTGGTGTTGAGCCTAACAAAAGCATACCGTTTGTGCAAACCGGTCCGAGTACCGCAGCCGTAATCGTCGGCAGACCGCTGACCGATACCGTAGTGGTAGCGGTTCCTTTACAGCCCGCGTTGTCGGTTACCGTTACGGTATAGACACCGGCGGCAGCGAGGGAGGCTGGAAAACCGCCCGGATCTTCCACAAAGTTCACATAACCGTTTGGACCCGCCCATTTATACTGGGAATACACGCCCGAGCCACCGGAAGCGGTGGAATTCAATGCAATGGATTGTCCATTTATGCAGAGCGGCGAATTGCTGCCCGCCACGGTCGTTGGCAATGGATTCACCTGCAAAGTCGTAATATCGGTAGCCGTACATCCGGCATTGTCGGTCACGGTAACGGTGTACGTACCGGCATTGAGTGGTGAGATCGGAAAACTTGCCGGATTCTGGGCCGATGAGGCGTACGTATTCGGTCCGGCCCATTTGTACTGGGTGTACGTACCAGAACCGCCGCTCGGCGTAGCAGTCAGGGTAACACTGGTGCCGTTACACAGGGGACCGTTGTTGGCAGCTACAATGGCCGGCGCAGTGCTACCGGATACGGTGATTGTGGTACTGGCTGTCGCCGTGCAGCCCGCATTGTCGGTCAGCGTTACGGTGTAGATTCCTGCCGCTAAAGCAGTTGCCGGGAACGGCGTCGGATCCTCCAGCGCCGATGCGAAGTTGTTCGGACCTGCCCAAACGAAAGTGCTGTAAGTGCCTGAACCACCGACCGGTGTACTTTTCAGACTGATGTTGGAACCGATACAAACGGGTACCGCACTACCGGTCGCCGTAATCGTCGGCCGCAGACTTACCGTAACTGTAATGCTGGCGGAACAAGCCCCGTCATCCGTGATCGTAACCGTATAAATGCCTGGTGTATTGACGGTTATAGTAGCAGCGGGATCGCCATTGCTCCAGCTGTACATCGTGCCGCCGGTGGCTTGCAGGCTTGCTGTTGCGACTAAGCATACGGCCGTCACGCCCCCGTTGACCTTGGGCAGGAACATTTCTACCGGGTTGTTGGTGACGGTGATCGTCAGGGTGATTTCATCGGTAAGATTCATTGAATTGGTTACCCGGATGAGTACGATATACTGGTTGTCCGCATTAGCATCGCCCGGCATTTCAAAATCGGGCGGCGTGATCCAGGACAGTTTGCCATTCGTGGCATTGATAGAAAACTTGAGGGCATCGGCACCACCGGTAATGCTGTAGGTCAGGCCGCTGCCTTCACTGTCGTTTGGATCGGTGGCCTGCGTATCGTATAGCGGAGCACAGGAGGCTTCTTTGAAATTGACCGCCTGTGGAGACGTGATCTGCGGATTGTTGTTGACGACCACGCTGAAAGTGACCCGCATGGTATCGCGGCGTTGTACCGGAAAATCGCAATCCCATACGATAAAATCCACCGGAAAAGAACCACGCCAGGCCGTATCGGCAATCGCGATCTGCACTTCCCCATTGGCGGCCAGTGTGGGCACAATCGGCGAAAGTTGGATCAGGTAGGGCGCTGCTACAGAACCGGTCGAACCACCCGGGGTGAAAACCAGCGAAGTGAGTTTTTCATACAAATACTGGTTGGTCGCATCGTAAAACTTGAACGTAATTGGTCCGGCACCTACGTTTTGCAGTTGCAGACTGTAACTGATACTGCTTGGTACACCCGTCGGAGTGCCCGAGCCAGCCAAAACGCCATTGACAAAAGCCGCCAGTCTGGCGCTTCCTCCGGACAGTTGTTCATCGCCGAAGAGGACCCGTGCGATCACCGTCATCGGTTGCGCGGCGGGCGGCACGGGTGGCCAGGCCGGGTTGACGGCAGTGCCGGTGAACGGAAATACATCGAGGTCGAACTGCCGGCAATCCCCATTGAAAGTCAGGTAGTTATCCAGGTCAAAAGACGTAAAGACCTGTCCCGGAAAGATCGATTGATCGGGGATGGTCTGCAACATCGGCGGACCGTAATCGGCCAGTACCGTAAACAGACCCACGATCGTATCGGCATATTGATTAGCCGTATTTTCGGTCACGATAATGCGTACAAAATCAGTACCGATCCACATGGGCAGCACCGGTGTGACGGTCAACACACCGTTGACGATGGATGCATTGAGATTCGGGCCGGGCTGCGCGCTCCAGGTCACCGGATCGCCATCCGCACTGATCAGGTAATCTACCAGCGCTATCGGGTCGAAAGGGATGTTCTGAAGTGTGGTATCGGCAAGGATGGGCTCCAGTTCGGGCGGGAAATCTGCATTGGGGTCGATATCGATCCAAAATGGCGTACCCAGCGTGCCGACACTTTTATGGTGTAAAAAAACCACATGATCCGCACTCGGGTAGATCTGATCGTCCGGCGCATAATAAAGCCGGAAATTCAGTACTTCACCCGTGTAGACGTTGGAGTAAATATTTGTAAAAAAGTAAGCGTCTCCGTTGTAAAAAATAGGTGTAGCCACGCCGCGCAATTCATTTCCCACAAACACACCGAGTAGATTAGCGGCATTGTTACTGGCCGTGCCATTATAACGAACCCGGATTACCATGTTCATACTGAACTCGTAATCGTCGAAATTAATGGACCAGGCAGGCGGGGGGAGCGTCAAAACATCCTTATTCTCAGCCGGTTTGGGGCCGCCCGCCCAAGCCAAATGGCTGGGCAGCAGCCACGCGAGCAACAAAAATGCGCGCAGGCAGTATTGGAAATACCAATTCATGTTTTGTATTTTTTTGAGTAATTAGTTACCACATAGGACACATAGCAGTTTCACATAGAAACCATAGGCAATTATGACTGCTTATTATTATGTGTACTATGTGGCAAACAATTACGTATTGATGAAAATAGCAATAAATGCAAATATTGGGTTGTATCGTCAATCAATTAAACAGATACGACCGTAAAACAGTCCCTTATTGCAATACAACCTTGCGCACTACACTGCCGAACTCGGTTTGCAACCGCACGAAATAAATACCGGCATCCAATTGTGCACCGGTATCCGCCTGACCTTTCCAGATCACCGTGTTCAGTCCTTCATGCGCAGCAGTCCGCAGGCTGGCTACAGATTGTCCGCTCACATTGGTGACCGTTATCTGCACGTCCTGTGCATTGGGCAATGCGAAACGGAACATCGTCTCGGTCTGGAACGGATTCGGTTGTACATCAAAGGATTGCGACACCGCAGCCTCTACTGATCCGGAAGATTGAAGCGTAAACGGTACCGGTACTTCGATGCTGCCCTGGTGCTGATTGGGTGAGAAATACAGCTGTTCGTTCAAGACCTGCACGGTGCCGGTGGTGCTGTCGAATAGTTTGAATTGTAGTAACTCACCGCTCGCATTGGCGTACATCGTCAGGAAAAACATATAGGCATTCATCGGGGCGATAAAAATCGCGGGACTTGAACCGCGTATTTCATTGCCGGCAAAAGCACCCAGTTCCATACTTGCGCTCGTCGTATTCGCCTCGTTGTTTTTCAACATGCCGATCAGCGTCATACTGTACTCATACTGCGTCGGGTTGACCGTCCAGAAAGGATTGTTATTATCCCGGCTTTCCACCGCCTCGGCCGGCCGGAACTGGCTGGATGGCGGGTAGGTCAGGGTGCCCGGAGTCGCTATTTTGATCTGATAGCCGTTCGGTGGCTGCAGGTATTTCAGGTTGCCGATCCAGCCGAAGGTCGGATTGATATACTGCGCAAACGAGAGTTGACCTTTGATCAGGTCACCTGCCTGCGACGGCAGCGAACTCAGGGCTTCGTTGATCGGCAGGGCGTAATTCGGCACATACCCAATCCAGTTCCAGCCGGTTACCAGCGGGATATTGGTGGTGGCTGGGTCGATTATATTGCCCATCATTTTCAGCGTATCCGGTATGTCAGCACGGTAAATGTACATGGTGGTATTGCCCAGGTTGGTGAGCGAACCAAACCAGCCACCGCTGTAGGTCGAGAAGGCAGACTGCGATTTCATCAGGTCGTTCTCCGGATGTTTGAGCGAAGCCAAAGCCGCGTTCAGACTGTTATCCGGGAAGGCCAGATTGAAGGACAGCCAGTTCCAGCCATATCCGAACGGCACTTCGCGCAACACCAGACTATTGGTATGCACTACCTGCGGATTGTCCGGTATGCCGATCACCAGGTCGGGTTGGAACGCAAATGTTTCGATGACCTGACCGTAGCGCAGGCACGCCGAAGCGTCCCAGATCTCCAGTCTTACGGGATCCAGTTGATCGCTCGGATCCCCATATACCGTAAGATACGCCAGATAGGTATTGAGCTCCGGTACGTACTGAACGCGGGCGCGACCGCGCAGTTCGTCGCCGATGTAGGCAGCCACAATATCCTCTTCATCATTGGAGAATACGCCCTGGATATTGAGGCGCAGCACCATATTCATCGTATTTTCAAACAAACCGGCGCTGATATTCCAGTTGGGTGGACGGCACACGACCCGCACACCGACCGGCAACGCTTCGTCTCCACCCATAAAGAATGGATTTTGACCGGTTTCCGTGTGTAAAATGATCGTATCCCGCCAGTTACCAAAACCCAGCGTCGAATCGGCCTCGAAGGAGATCGGGCGGATTTCGTTGGCGACCAGCGTACCGGAATTCGGCACGATGCGCAGCCAACTCGGCGCGCCGGTGATGGTAAACGGTACGGGCGAACCGCCGCGGTTGTGAATGCTGGCGGTGACCGTTTTGGTCTGATCTTCAAACTTGGTCATGCCGAGACTGTCGGTGAGCCAGGCCAGTTCGTTGCGATCTACATAGAATTCCCATTTGAGGAACGGACGTTTATTTCCGGTCAGGTCTTCGATGTTATGCAGTTCGGCGCGCAGAATGCGGTTTTCAAAAAACTCGTTCTGGAAATTCGGATCGATCACAATCTTGTTTTCGAAACAGGTAATATCGATATCGATCAGGTCATCCGTCGTGGCATCGTACAGCGCTACATTGTTAGGCTGGGTCTGGTCGCCCGGGATCAATTTGTCGCAGTTAATGTGTTTGTTGAATGTAAAGGAGATTTCATCGCCTACATTGTACACGCCATCCGAAGGTTGCGGGTTACCGACCAAACTTGGTGGTTCGCGGTCGATGCGGCCTTTGATAACTGCTGAGTAGCCAGGCTTTTCGCTCGCATCCCCGGTGCAGATCGCCACCGCGCGGATTTCGTACGGTCCATCGGACAAGCCGGTAGTTTCCCAGAAAAACTGGGTAAACCCTGGCAGCAATACCGGTGGTCTTGGAAGCGGGAGGGCTGCATACCCAACCCAGTTCGGATTATACCGATCGGAAATGCCGGGAATATTGATCCATGCCCCGTCGCCGTCCGAGCGGCGGTATTGCACCCGGATGAGTTGGAAATCGACTGCGGTGGTATCGTACCCTGATACCGTAATGCGTCGGATATCATCCGGTCCGGGGGTGAGAGGATCGGGGAAAATAACCCAGTCCTGTTCCGGCACGTTAATGTTCACTTCGCTGCACGGGCGGATGAAATCCACCCCGAGATAGATCGGCGAGAAAAATTTCGGATCGCCGTCTAATGGCAGGGAAAGCGCAAAATTTCGCTCGTATTCACATTCGGAGTAGAGCGCAACCAAGAGGCTGTCGTATTCGTACGCCAGCGGTCCCCGTTCCACCGTCAGGGTCACCATTTTAGAGGTTCCGTACGGGACAATGAATTTTTGGGTATAAGTCAGCGGCTGTCCGTTGAGTTTAATGACCGCACCATTGGGATTATTGGCCGCTATGGAGGTAAAGCCATAGGTCCAATCCTCGTTGGATGCACTGAGGTTGCCGAGTTTCATCTGGAACACGGCGGGTTCATTGGCGGGTACATTAATGGCCTTAAACTGAGAGCCAGGCGCTAATTGCAGGTTCGGCCCCTCGCGGTTGGCCGTAATGGGCTCCCAGGGACAGGATGACTGGCCTGCTTTGAGCCGGAACACCGGCGTTTTGTAGATAGAGTCCATCGCAACGTCCACGGTAAAAGCATCCCCCGGATCATTGTCCGCAAGCGTATAACCCGTTGTAATACCTTTTTCAGTACCATTTTCATTTTTCTCGCCGTCGCTGGTGGAAGATACGAACTTCAGGGTACCTATAAACCCTGCTTTGTTGAACTCGAACCCGATATGGGTGACGAGTGACTCTTCGCTGTTGAGTTGTTCCTCGGTCGAACTGGCCGTAGTCGTATCACTGGATTCAGCATACTCGTAGGTAATTCCAGCATCAAATGAAATGTTGCGGACTAATTTTGCTTTTTCCTTCAGTGCTTTATTCTTGTCCAGAATTGCCTGCCACCTATTCCTGGATTCGGTGTACTGCGCGACATCTGCCGGCGTTGCAGTGGGGTCCGCTGCTAAAGCGCCCAGGTAACGCATCACATTGTTGACGATGTGAAATTCAGAGTAGATGAACACCGTTGAAAAATTACCGGGTTCTACGTTCAGGACAGTGTTGGTACTGGCGGAACAAGTCATAGGGTCGAAGGTGACTTGATCGGCAAACCCGAAAATAATATTGATTGCGTCGCCCATGTAAAGGTCAGCACCCCGTTCGCCACCGACGATTAATTCCTGATCACTCGTCGAGATTTTCTGATTGATGGTAGTACAGGTCTGGAAAGTAGAGTCCGTGATCTTTTTGTACGTTACCTGTGCTTCCGCAGCGATATCAAAGACTGGCCCTGCTTCTCCAATGGTACCGATACCTAATGGTGCAGTCACGACCTGCAATGCACCGCCGAGATGGAGTTCCAATCCGCCGCCGCCGCCTACTTCGTAGGCAAACGAGGTCTGGTAGGTTTTACACATTTTGGTGTTTTTTTCCAAAAACGCAGAACTACCGTCCCCTGGCGGGTCACGCAGGATCAAACTCGGTGTCTCCGGCAACAGGGTTGTGAACGTATTCTCCTTGTTGCGTATGCCAGTCACGATCGCTTGTCTGGTCAAACTACCTTCTCTTCCGGCCAGCGAAGTGCCAAGAATTTGCAGGGTTTTTAAAAATGGCGGCGATGGATTCGGGTCGCCTACCTTAAACTTGTATTTCAGGATACCGTTAGACATAGTTGTATCCAGCGTCGCATCGATAAAGCCATTGATAATGCGAAAATTGGCCGTATCCAATGGACAAATACCATCGTCAACAACCATCCCCATACCATTCAAAATCGGTACATATTGCTCGTTGAGCGAGATAGAAAGGGTTACGATTTCACCCTGATCCAGGACATAAGTCGGCGGAATACAGCCAGGAATAGGGACAAGACCGCTATTAATGGCTACTTCCGGTACTGCAAAATAGATAAAATCAATGATTGTATCTCTTTTAGTCAAATTTACCGTGGAGCCGCCCAGTACCTGAAAGGCGGTTTTAACGAGCGGATCGGAGTGTTCCACGACAGCTACGGTCAGACTTTCCAGGGGCGGTAATTCCAAAAATTCGTAATCGCCTTCCTGGTTGTCGATGGTGATCTGCCGTTCCAGACAACCATCAGCGGAGCGGACTTTAACGATACACACCGTACCCTGGCCTACGCCGGGAGGGGCTTTAATGATGGATTTTTTACAAAGCCCACCGACTACCTGGCCTTTGACCTTATGCGTGGTGATGTCGTTGAACAGGACCCCGGCAATGGGATTGGTTACATTGGTCACATCCCAGAAGGCGGGCACGAATAGATGGTCTTCAAACTTGGGCGTGAGGGTCGCAGTCGCACCCGGGTCAAAGTCAATAATAAACTTACCCGTAGAATCGGTAAATATCTTCGGCGAGAAGGAGGCCCCGTTGACCAGGATCTCGACGTTGGGCGCGAAGCAGTCGGTGTTTTTGTACCGCACAAAACCCGATACCGCCACGGTAGAAAGGTCGGTAAAATCCACCTGGTCGACCGAAGTGACGCTCGGATTGAGCGTTACCTGCCGGGTAACCGGGGTAAAGATGTGCGGCGTAGTTAACTGTTTAGCAGCGAACGGCGACCAGTCGGCGCCGAAGTTAGTGCCAAAAGACAGCAATACGGAGCCGCTGTTGTTCAGGCGGCTGCCATTGCCTTCATCTAGCGAGAAATAGACACGCAAGCCTCTTTCCTGCATATTGCGCGGCGTATTAAAGTGCCCCAGGATCGTAGGTATACTCAAGGTAGTGTCATACAGGGCCACCTCATCGACCAGACCGTCGTAAAAATCGGTGTTGCCACCGCCGCTCGGACGAGCGCCCATCACCCATGGCTGTGCCGGATCCGACCAATCGCCGGTAATGCCGGTGAAAGTGTGCGCGACACCGAACAATACACCGTTTTTGTAGGCGGTAACTGTGCGGCTGGTGCCGCTGGTGCTGATGGTAAAGGCCAGGTGCTGGTAACCCATGCCCAGCGTGCCGAAGTTGTGCTCCTGCCCGTTGAGGTAGAACCACACGTTGTTGGTTGCGCCGCTTTGTTTGAGCAAAAGACGGAAATCATTGCTGCTCCACTTTTTGGACAATGCACATTGCGTACCATCCGGTCCGGCACTGTTTACCCACAATTCGAGGGTTGCTTTTGGCGTGACCGAAAAATCGGGCAGCGTAGCGTAATCGCTTTCGTTGCGCACAAATTTGAGCGCCCGGTACATGTAAAAATTCTTCATCGGTTGCGCCAGAAACGTAGTACCGGTGCCATAACTGGCCGACTCGATCCGGTAGTACCCTTCCGAGTTGGTTTTGCCCATCGTGCGCACCTGCGGACGATCCGCATCGAAGTCAGCGCCGCAGAAAAACAGTTTGTTGCGGCGCAGTACGTCGAAGGAACCTGTACCAAGTTCTTCGTCCATTTTCCAGTAATAAGTCAGGTCGGGGGTTTGCGACGAAGCCGTACCCATCATGATCTCGCCGAGGTCGAGTTCGTCCAGTCGGCGGTTGTAGATGCGTAATTCATCGAGACGACCGGCCCAAGTACCCGGTGTATTGGTACGGACGCCTACATTTAACAGGTCTGCGGAGGGCAGCGTGTTCATGGTGGCCAGCGAGACCAGCACACCGTCGATATAGAGCCGTCCCTGCGTATTGCCGTCGGAAGCAATGGCGACGTGGTGCCAGCCATTTTTCGTGGCTGCCGGGAAGGTGCCGCTCAGAATAGACGCACCCGGCACTGCGGTAGAAACGGCAATGCCTTCCGTTCCGCCACCGCTGTTGAGCGCCGTGATATACAATGGATAGGGCGATAATTGAAAAATACCGGCATTGGCCGTAGCCACATCCGTCTTGATCCAGAAGGCGATCGACCAGGCACCACTAACCGGCAGGAAACTGTTGCCTGTACTCGCATCCGCTTCGGCGAAAGCGCCGGCAGTCGCACTGAATTTGGATGAGAAACCCTGCAAGGGGGTAAGTGTGACAAAGGCATCCGGAACCGGGCGGTTATTGAGCGTTTGTACCCAGCCAGTCACTACCCCATTGGGTACCTGGAAACCGATAGCGGTACCCGGGAACCCTTCCCCGTACTGATTAATGCAGCGCACTTCGTAATGGTATGCCCGCCCGGCAATGACATTGAAGTCGTTGAAGTTGCGGGTGTTATTATCGACCAGCGCTAAAAAAACGCCGTCGCGGTACAATTTAAAACCCTCGGAAGGGGGTGCGCCCAGGGGATTGACGGCCCAGGATAACTGGATGCGGTCCAGCAATTCGCCCTGTGTAGCCGTAACGAGCGGCGCAAGCGGCGTGATCAGAAAGCGCGACCAGAAGCCCATCTGCGAGATGTTGGACTGCGAGACGCCACTACCGACGACCGGCTCCCCGATCGAATAACTCGACCGGTTGCGGATCGAAAAAGCATCAGTCGCGCTACCGTAATTGAAAAACACTTCTCCCTTTGTAATTGGCTCGTTTATAAAGCTACATTTGGGGTCTTGTTGCTGGGCGAAAGCCGGAGCTGCTATGCCGCTGCACAATAACAGCAACGCATAGAATAATATTCGTTTGAACATGATCAATCAACGTTTTTAAATGGTAAAAAAATGAAGTGATCCGTCCATTAATTGATGCGTATGTAGATCCAGAAGTTCAGGTTTACAGGGCGGGTTTCCGGGCCGTTACCGGCGGCGGTAACTGTAACTCCCGTACCAGCGGAACTGGAGGTTCTGCCCACGTCCGAGCCGGAGTCATCACCTACACCACTACAGCACGATTCGGCAGCGGCCACGTTGGTGGTGCCGCGTCTAAAGTCGTCGTAGCCGTGGCTGTGGCCCGGATCACTGATGGTGTGGCTGTGCGCCTGCACTGCCTGGGTTTCAACAGTAGCGATCGCGGTAGCCGAGGTTCTGCTCTGGTCATTGTTGGCGCCGCCGCTAAATTCCTGGGAACGCAGGAACATACCACTGCCATCCGGTACGGTAGCTAGTCCGGTAATTATTCTCAGTTTATCGGTTGCAGCCAGCGCCCGGCCGTCCATCGGTACCCAGCAATCGCCGTTTGCGGCATCGAATTGAGCCGGATTCAGAATAGAGTATTTGATATCTCCCACTGCACCAGAGCAGACCACGGTCTGGGCTGCATACACCGCAAATGCATACGGCGAATAGGCGAGTTCGCTCCGCGGGATCAACTCATAAGAACCCACCTTTACACCCAGATACAACGTAACGGCAAAATCCTGGGCATTTAGCGGGGTAATACTGCCTAAATAGTGGCTGTAAATGCTTCCGACCACTTCTACCGAAGCGTCCTCAAACCACACGGCGGTGCCGCCACTCTCAACGGTGTACAAGTTGAACCGTACGGCATACGTACCGTCAGGAACCGAAGCGCCATTGGCAGATTTGAGCGTACCCTGGATACTGATCTTCGGGTTTTGCGCCTGGGCTTGTATGGTAAAGGCACAAACCAGCATGAATACGACAAAAATTTGTGCAAGGAAAGCAAGCGATGCGCTGCGGAAAAGTATCATTTTTTTCATCTGGAAAAAAAATTTAATTTATTGAAAAATGATTGTTGTGATGATATAACCAGGTATTAATTACAGCCACGCTTCGCATCTTTCCCAATCGGAATAAATACCGTCGCTGTAAAAATAAATTGTCTTGCATCCGGTGCAAACACCGGGTCAAACAGGGGGATGGAAAAGAATCAGGCGTGCGAAAAATATACGGTACTGGGAGGTAGAGTACCTGAAAACTTAAGCGTCCTTATTCACAAAGGGATTAAAAGAAAACTTTTATGGTTAGACGCACATTAATGCGGTATCACCACTTTTCAGAATACCCTGCACGCTGAGGGTTGGGTTAATCTGGGCCTGTATCCGGCTGGCAATTGTCAGCATAAAGATCAGAAAAAAGGAAGATCGCAGCATTTTATTCATGGGAAAGATGAGCATAAAGCGCATTGTTAGTGTTGTTTTTAAATGAATCGGTGTGGGCACTTATGGCTGTCGGGGAAACAGCGATAAGTAGTTTTGGTAGCAGTTACGCTACACGATTTTGAATCTTTTGCAAATCAAAGGTATTGTATTGGTTTCCTTGAAGCGCCATATAAACGTGCCTGATTTTAAAAACAGGTAGTTTTACGGGGGAAGAAAATAGCGCTGTAGGGTCACAAATCTAGTAAGTTACTGCCTGTTGCCCGGTCGTACTTATCGGAACACCGATTGTACTTTCCGAACAGTGGTTTTGGGTTTTCCCAGCGATTGCGTTTGGGTGTAGGGTGCCACAAAGGTCGACCAGCAGCGGCCAGTCCACTCCCACAATACTCTCAAATGAGGTGGACAAATCTCCAATTAACGCGGTATCTGGCTTGTACGCTCGGCGCTGGGCGGCTTTCCATATTCTTCCGTGAAAACGCGGCTGAAATATTTGGCGTCGTTAAATCCGACCGCTCCGGCAATATCGCCGATGGAGCGGCCGGTGGTTTGCAGGAGGGTGCGGGCATGGGCCAGCCGCAGTAAGCGGATAAATTGTACCGGAGCAAGACCGGTCAGCACGGAAAGTTTGCGGTGCAGGTTCTGATAACTCATGGTCATGGCCCGACTCAGGTCTTCTACCGACAGATCAGTTTTATCCAGGTTGTCCAGTACATACTGCCGCAATTTTTGTACAAAAACATCTTCCGGATCAAAGGATAGTGCTGGAATACCGGCATTAGCCGGATGGGGTATAGCGGCTACTAACGCGTTTTTGTCGAATCTGCTTTTCAATGCGGTCTGCGCCCGCAACAGGTTGTGCAGCGTCAGCAATAATTCTTCGCGGCGAAAAGGCTTGGCTATATACGCATCCGCGCCGCGCTGCAAACCAGCGATGCGACTTTCAAAATCCGCCCGGGCGGTCAGCAATACAAGGGGAATGTGGCTGGTGCGCAGGTCGTTTTTCAGGGTTTCGCAGACTTCAAAACCGTCTTTTCCCGGCATCATTACGTCGGAGATAATCAGATCGGGCACCGTTTCCAGGGCGCGTGCAATGCCGGTTTGACCATTGTAAGTAAAATCGAGCTGGTATTTATCCTGCAAACAGGTAGTCAGAAAGGTGACTACATCCAGATTGTCCTCCAGGAGCAACAACGAGGGCCGTTCTGGCACCGGGGCTACCGGTATTGTGCGCAACTCGGAGGTGTCCGGATCCGCTGCCGCCCGAATCTTGCCCGGTGCTGCAAATTCAGGCTCCTTTCGCGCGTGCCGGGTAACCGGCCAACTGGCCGTAACCGTGGTTCCTTTATCCAATGCACTGGTCGCAACGATCGCTCCGCCCATCAACTGCACCAGTTCTTTGGTCAGCGCCAGGCCAATGCCCGTTCCGCCCGCCCCTGCTTTTATCAGATTGCCGGCCTGGTAAAACCGGTCGAAAATATACGGTAAATCCTGCGGCGCAATGCCGGTTCCGGTATCCGATACGGTGATTTTAAAGGTCGGTATTTTGCTGGAGGGGCTATCCGGAAGGATCAAATCAGCCCGGACGGTCACTCGCCCGCCGGCAGGGGTGAATTTCAGCGCATTTGACAGTAAATTATGGACGATCTGCCGCAGGCATTCCGGATCGTAATCTAGCACGATCTCCGATTCAGGGCTCTCTACGGTCAGTTGTATATTTTGGATGCGGGCTATCGTCTGCACACTCTCACACAAATACCGCAAATAAGGCAATACATCGCCTTGCACATCCTTAAATTGCCAGGCATTGCTCTCTATTTTGGCCAGATCCAGAATTTGATTGATCAACCGGAGCAGCCCTTCGCCATTGCGTTTTATTAATTGCAAGGGCGAATGCGGGTGATTTCCGGTCATGGCCGGTCCGTTATTTTCATCGATCAACGCGTCCGTCGTCCCCAGGATCACGGTTAATGGCGTCCGGAATTCGTGGGTGATATTGGTAAAAAACTGACTTTTGAATACATCCAGTTGCTGCAATCGCTGGGCTTCTTTTTCCGCAATGCTGCGTCTCAATTGAAACCGGTAAAAGTAAAAACTGCCCGCGACGAGCAGCGTGGCGTAGATCAGGTATGCCCACCAGCGTTTATACCAGTATTCCAGCACGATCAACCGCAGCGCAATTTCCCGCGTACTCCAGTTGCCACGGTCATCCGCGCCCCGCAGGCGCAGTGTGTAGGTGCCGGCCGGCAGGTAGTCGATGCGCAGATCGTGGTCCATCCCCAGATAATTCCAGCCTTTATCCAGTCCTTCTATCTTGTAGGAGAATTGATTGCCGGCCGAATTGTAATAAGCGCCCAGGGCCAGACTCAGGTGCAGAAAACGACTGCCGGGCAGTAAGGTCAGGGTAGTGCCATCGACAATGCCCTCACTCCGCACAATCATACTGTCACGGCCTCCGGCAAAGGTCATCTCACTGATAAGCAAGGGCGCATCGTTGGCAACAGACTGCGGCTCATACTGGTCAAACGCATTAATGCCATTCATGCCACCGAAGTAAAAGCGGTTATTTTCGCGGTCGAGGAAGCACGAAAAGCGGTTGAACTCATTGTGCGACAACCCATCAGCGGTGGTGTAGTTGCGGAAGGTTTTTCGCTTGGTATCCAGGTACGACAAGCCATTGAATGTACTTACCCAGTAATTGCCCTGGTTATCGGGTAGAATTCCCACGGCATTGTTGTTGCGCAAGCCATTTTCGTGCGCATAGATCGCCACTACCCGGCTGGTGACCGGATCGAATACGTGTACGCCCCCTTCCATGGTGCCGAGCCAGAGCAGGCCTTTTTCATCCTCATAGATGCAGGTAATGTGGTTGCTGTTGAAACCCGCCGGATCATCCGCATTGGCGGTAAAACGCTGACTTTGACCTTTTTCCGGGTTGATTTTGATTAAACCTGCCATAGCGGTGCCAATCCAGAGGGTTCCGTCGCGCGCGGTCAGCATACAGCCCGGTTGACTTCTCTCGAGCGGCTGACTGCCATCTTTATTGTAGTAAACGGTAATTTCGCCGGAAACGGGATTCAGTTGCGCCAGGCGATTGTCGCGCAAGGCCATCCAGAGTTTACCGTCGGTACCAAAATTGATCGCCGCTGCTTCTTTAAAGCCAGACTTGTAAACGGTAATCGCGCTTTGCGGGATGGCGTATTTCAGCACCCCCTCTACACACGGGATCCACAGCACGCTATCCCCCTGCGCCAGCAAGTTGCGTGGAAATACGATTTTATTAAGGGATGCCAGTTGCGGCAAGCGATCGCCGGTACGGGTAACCGCATTGGTTTTTAAGTCGAGTTCAAAAAGGCCATCGCGTTCGGTGGCGATAAACAATTTATCCGTTCCAGATTTTACCATGCCCCGGGTACTGATGCCATACGGAGCGATGCCCAGATTTGTTCCCAGAAACGTCTGAAACCGTTCGGAGCGCAACTGGTAACTGTTGAATCCGTTGCCGGAGCCGGCCAGGAATCCCGCCGTAAAATCGTCGCTGAACACTGGATCGACGATTGCCTGGTTTGCGTATATCCAGCTGTAATTGACCAATTGTCCGGTCGCAGTAAGCAGGTAGGCACCTTGCGTGATATCCGCAGGTTTGGTTTGATAGGCCAGCAAATTGCCCTTTTTATCCTTGGCAAAATAGTATCCCGCTGCCGGCAATTGCGGATGGCGTTTGAAAACGGTCGCTGTTGTATCGATCCCGTACACGCCTGTGCCATACAAGGTACACCAGATTTTGCCATCGGCGGCTTCCGTCAGCGTTACGTTGCCGGATGACGATCCGGGCGACCGTGAAAAATTGCGCTCGTCATACCATTGCAGTGTACGGCCGGATGCCGTTGAATGAATCAAAAATGGTCCCTTATTTTCATTCCAGTTGTAGGCAAACCAGAATGTACCGTCGGCAGCCTTTAAAAAAGCAGCGTAACAATCATAATTTACGCCGGGTTGCGCCGCCTCCAGTACCTTGTTATATTGCCCTGTTTGTTCGTTGAACTGGTATACAACTGCCTGATCCTTATGCAATACCAGGAAATACAGGCTACCGTCGGGTGCCTGAAAAAAACTTTGGAAGGTACCATGAAATCCCGCGTTTTTCGTATAACTGAAGGAGGTGACGGCACCTACCAGCGGATCGAGGTGATCCAGCGCGCCATTCTGCGGATAGTCGTACCCGATTAGCAGATTACCAGCCCGGTCGGGCAGGATCGCATAGGTGCGGTTGTAGCGGATTTTATGTTTGCTGCGCGGGCGGCAGTCGTACTGAAGAAAGGAATATCCGTCGAAGCGATTCAGGCCGTTGTCCGTAGCGATCCACAGAAACCCCTGTCGGTCTTTGGTCATATAATTCACCGTGCGATCGGACAGGCCCTGCTCGACGGAAAAATGCGCAACATCTACCTTGGCGGGGGCGATGGTCTGGCCAAAACCGGGATAAACCAGCAGAAAGCCAAACAGATTAAGGGCTATCTTTTTTAGAGATAGACACCACCTCGAAAATCTATGTTCATTTGGAAAGGTGGGCGGCACAATATCGGGTTCCTTGGCTTTGAAGGTGGTAAAACGTCGAACAAAGGTATTTGGTTATCGGGTGGCGTAGCCGGGGAATTGCCATGCCGCAAGGTACTATCTTTGGGCTTTGATCCGGATATGGAGGGGGTTAATTTTTTAGCCGCAGCAGGTCTTCCTTTTTTCCCGTTAGCGCAGGATTGGAAAACGGATTACCCGGATTAAAGCGGATTTTCTGGCAGGCTGACGCCTAGCCTACAAATTTACTGTCACCTTTCTGGAAACCACTCGCCTGAAAGTCGTCAGCCGCAGGCGCGAAACGATGGAGTTCGTGGGAGGCTTACTGCCATACGTTGGCAGCAGGTCAAAGACACTGCTGCGGCTAAAACGTTTCGTAGGGTTTTTACTTCATTTACTCGGTATTTGTTGTTGCTTCGGATTTCTCTATTTGCAGGGAACGGTCGCATCTACGCTGTTTGCGGCTGCGTTGGGGTTGCGGGTTGGGTTGCCGCAAATAGGCGTAGATACGACCGTTCGATGAATTATTCTATGTTAAGGCTGTCTGCAAGGACTTTGGGCCGCACATTCCAAAACGCTGCAACATTTACAATTTTCCAACCATCAGATTCCTTTTCCATGATTCGTGTTTCATGACTTATCCTGTAATATTTCTTTTCTGAATCGGCATTATATTGTTCCCAATTCAAATATGCTGATTTTTCATTGAAAAACTTAACTAATGGCTTTTTCTTTTTTACTTCAGGATGGACTATGTTTTTTCCATTTTTGTAATATTTTTCAATCCATTCTTTCCCTTGCGAATTGATTTTTTCCCACCCAATGGCAGCATCCGAAGACCCGTCGCTATTGTTCCATGCTTGCATCGCATAATTTTGATGGCTCCAATTACTTGCCCAACAGTCATAATTCCCATCAAAAAAACATTTGGTTTCATTATCAATTACTTTCATAATTGCTTGAAGTTCAACCGATTCATCAAATGTTGCTTTGGGTGGGTTTTCAGTTTTTCTGTCTGCTGGTTCATTGCAAGACAAAAATGTCAGAACAAAGAAAACGGCGAAAATTGATTTTTTTTTCATTGTTAAAAAATTGATTGGTTAGAAAAATATGGATTAATTTTTATTCTTTTTATTAGATTTAGATGCCCTTCAATATGGGCAATCCAAAATTAGGTAACATGATAAACGTAGTAATTCCTTTGTTTGGGTCGGCAGCGTCTGCTAGCATTATCGAATATAGTTCTCTTACAGAATCAACAAGGTCAGGTTTTTCGTCGGTATATTGGTTGTTTAACAAATCATAATACAAAAGTTCTTCGTAAACGTCTAAATGCTCAACTATTTCAGCGATAGACCATTTATTGCTATCCGGCTTGAATGCAAATTGAACCTCGTTAAGGTCATCAATTTTTTTCGTTAAACCACTTTGTATTGATTTAAGCCTCTCCAACAAAAATTGCCTGTCTTTCTCTGACCACATACGAGTATTTTCTTTCTGTGCAACAAGCATTGGTAGAAAGCCCATCATTAAGAGAATTATGATTATGTATTTTTTCATTTTGCTCGATGGTTTTATTTCATCGAACGGTCACATCTACGCCCGTACCGCCCTGCGTGGGCTTTTGTGTGTTGGGCTTGGGGCAGCATGGACGTAGATGTATCGTTACCTGCATTCTTTCTTTTTTCTCTTTTTTATTTTTTGTATGTAGTTGATTGTCAACTATTTATTTACCCCCCAGTATTTTTGTCCTATTTATTTTCTTACTTATTGACTTTCTCCTTTTTGAGTTTCCAAAACTGATAAAGTCCAACAATAAAAAACAAGATAGCAACTGATAAAATAATTGCGTTGTATTGATGTACAGATCTTGAAATAACTGTCAAAACTGTTGCACCACCTAACCAAACTGCTACCGAAGTAAGCCAACAGCAACTTGTCCCTAAAATAAATGCAAGTATGCTTCCAAAAAATGATTTTTCATAATTAGTTCTCATAGTTAGGTTTTTTAGCACTTATCGAAATACTCGCAATTGAATTTGCAATGTCCTTAATTTCTTTTTCAGTTAGATTATTTTCTCTAACAATCTTTTCAGCAATTGGGTCATTTAGCATCAATTCTATCGGAAATGATGCTTGTTTATCAATACTAATTTCAGTAAATCCTGCTTTTGAAATGGCATCAATGTAATGCTCTTTTCTTACAGCACCTGCCAAGCAAGCAATGTGTCCTTCAACCGAATTTTTTACATAATCGGGCAAGTCATTTAGTAAAATAATGTCCGAAATCATTATTCGACCATAAGGTTTTGCTACCCGAAACGCTTCTTCAAAAACGCGTTCCTTTTGGTTAGATAAATTTATAACGCAGTTGGAAATTATCAAATCAATGCTGCTGCTTTCAATTGGCAAATTTTCTATTTCGCCAATTTTGAATGCTACATTTTTGTATTTTCCTTTTTCTGCATTTTTTTGGGCTTGCAAAACCATTTCAGGTGTAATATCCACACCAATTACTTTTCCTGTTTCGCCAGTTTCTCTTGATGCCAAAAAACAGTCAAAACCTGCACCTGAACCAAGGTCTAAAATGGTTTCACCTTTTTTAATAGAAGCCAACGCTGTTGGGTTGCCACAACCAATTCCTAAATTAGCATCTTCGGGAACATTTTTTAAATCTTCTTCGCTGTAACCAATTCTCTTTCCTATGTCGCTGGCAATTTGTTTTGGGTCGCAACATTGGAAAAGATTAGAAAGAAAAGGTTTTTTGGTGTTTCGCTTTACAATTTCTGCGTAACCACTTTTTACATTTTCTTGAATTTGCTCGTTATTCATTTTACATTATTTTAATTGTGAATGATAATGCAAAGGTGAGATAACTTCAAATGCTTTGAAAGGACAAATGTCCTCTAATAATTATTTTGAAATTTCTTGACGAATTCTTGATAAAGTTCTTCTTGTAATACCCAAATAAGAAGCAATATCTTCAATGTTTGCTTTTTGTAAAACGTTTGGTTGTTCTTTCAATAATCGCAAATATTTTTCTTTGGCAGTTTCATTATTTAAAACCGAAGCATATTGTTCCATAACGATATATTCTTTTTCTGCAACTGCTCTACCAATATTTTGCCAAACAATACTTGTACTGTATAATTTTTGCAAATGTTCGTAGTCAATTACCAAAAGTTCGGTGTCTTCTAATGCTTGAATTGAAAGTGTGGAAGGCTGTTGCAGAATAAAACTTTTGTAAGAAGTAGTTAAACTGTTTTTAGTACAAAAGCAAGAAGTTATTTCTTCCGCTTTGTCGTTCAAATAAAAAGTTCTTAAAACACCCGTATTTATAAATGCAATTTGTTTGCAAATTTTCCCTTTCCTTACAAATAGGTTGCCTTTTTTCAAAGTTTGTTCTTTGAAAAATATAACTGTTTCGTCAAATTCTTTGTCTGAAATTGGCGTTATTTGTTGTATAAATATTTTGAAATTATTTGTCAATGTTTAGTCTGTTACGAGGTTTGTTTGTATTGGAATGCTGTGGTGTCGCTTTGCAATGAAGGCTAACGTAACGTTCGATGCAGTTCTTATTTTATTAGCCGTCTCTATCTCAAAATCAAAACTCGTTTAGTAATTTGTGCACCATCAACCAAAACGATTTGTAGTATATACACACCTTCACTCAGTGCAGATATGTCTATTGTGCGACCATCATTTTGATAATGCTTTAATGTTTGGCCATTAATCGAAACAATTTGTAAACACTCTATTGGGTTAGCACCTCCGGTCAAATCAATATGGATTTCCGTCGAAGCCGGATTGGGGAATATGCTTATTCCTTTCAGGTTTTCTTCCGACAAACCAGAGAGTGTGTACTGAACAGTGGATGCACATCCGTCGAAATCTACTACTGTAACAGTCTTTACATTTCCAGTTGTGTCAATTGAAATATCATAGGGTTCTACGCCTCCTGTTACGATCACCGCTTCATTTGCCAAGTTGATATTCAGGGTGTCCAGCAAGCAACAAACGCCTGGATTTCCATTGCTCGCAGGTTCACCATTTGGATAATAAAGGTTTATGATGGTTTGCAGAATATCAGTTAGGTTCTGGGCTTCGGCTGCATCGTAAGTCAATGACTTGAGGTAATGCCATCCTACCCCGTAATCAGGATTTTCTGTTGGACCATCCGTGTAGAGATTTGGATATACAGACAGGGCGTAATTGATGAATGCTGTTTTGTCTTTCGGAATCAGGTCGAAATAGTCTTGTAGTCTATTGTAAATTGTTAGAGAAGGCAGAATTCCGATCTGGGCCAGTGTGTCCTGTAGTGCAATTGAATCTTGTGGAAGAATTCCGAAAACATGGAATAAGGGGCGCAGATCTGCTTGCGCGGCAACCGACATTCTGATGATCCTGCCATCAATGTTCTGGTCATTAATGCCATGATTGATCCCATTTTCAAAGTCAATAAATTCCTTTTTCCAGAAGTTTCTGAGCGGACACCACCCAAACATATTGACTATCTCAAAATAGTGTCCGTACCCTCTGTGCTGGTAACGTACTTCGTCTGTTGTGGTGTTTGAAATATCTCTTTCTGCACCAAATGTATTAGAAACTATCCTGTGGGTAACGGTCTTGTCAATGTCAAATGTATTTGGAACAAAGCTGTAATTCACGGCTTCATTCAAGTCTGTATTCAAGCCATAATTCATAGCCATGATGTATGGAAAATTGACCAAAGCCTCCTCCTCACCCGAAAATTTAGACATCGCCAATGCATGCCCGGTTTCATGAAAGTTTGTCTCATCATCAGGTCCTGGACCGTTAATAAAATAAGCAGGTCCGGGTACATCCGAATAGTTCAGCGGTGTATTCGACATCGGATAACCGATTGAATAAGCGCCAAATCTAATGTCCAGATCAGCAATCATGTACATATTGTGTTTATCGGGAATGATCTGTCTGGCTAAAATGGAATTGACACCCCGTAATGCCGTTTCCCAGTCCTGCAAGGTTTGCTTGAGATCATATTCACCAGGAACAATGGAATGTTTGGGAATAGTGTACATCACATTGTCTGTTTCAAAAACGGCCCAAGGGGCGGGCTTACTCAGTTCTGCGTTGAAGTCAGGCGTTTCATAAAACGATTTCAGCGAAAAGAAAGGGGCTTCCACACCGTTACGCACGCTGACCTCGACAATACCATCATTGGCTCCGTAGGGAACAAGAATCGAAATCGCTCCTCCAAGTGGATTGAACACTTCAATTGTCGTTGAATCGATGGAAAACCTCCTCGATATCCTGTCCAACCGCATGAATCGAGTTCTTTCTGTCAGATCCCAATCATGAGAACCCACCCTAACCCAATAGTCCTGGCCCACCAAGCTATCTGGCACCGTAACGCTGACTACACTTCCAGGAGATAAGTACAGGCCGGTTGGTCGAAGCGCGTGATTCATTCTATCCTGATTAATATCGAAGTATGGATTCATGCCATCCGGGTCGGCAAAATTTGCGCGGATCAGTACCGAATGACTACCCGACGAATCTGCCGGCGGGTCAATGTATCCGGGGAAATTATAGCACGAATTGAATTTCCAACCATCAATGTGTTGTGGATAATCTGCATAAACTTCCGGGGTAAATACCTGATCGAATATTCCTTGCTGAAGGGCAAGCATTGCCCGTTCTACTTCCAGGCCGGGAGCAGATGCAGGGTTCTTGGAAAAGCCATTTTGGGTGTTGGGGGTAGTAAAAAGTACTCCGATCTGATTGTCATAATCTTCAACCACACTTTTACAAAGCAATATGACGGACTCATTTTCGGCGAGACAGTCTGGGAATTGAACGAAGATATTTCTGATCAGGGTCAGTTCACCGGCATTCAGTGTGATGGTGCCATTGATATGTGCATGAAGGTCATTCAGCGCATCCAGTGTCATGCTACATGCATTCGGGCAACTTGCTGTTACAGCGGCATAACTCTTGATGTTATCGGCACCGCTGGAAACCAGGATTTCATTCACATAAAGACGATACCCGTTAGGCGCAAAAATGCCGTCTCCGTAAGTATCATAGATCTTAAAGAAAAAGCAACCATCAGCAAGAACGCAGAGACTGTCTGAGTAACTGGTGTTGTTTTGGTAAACACCTCCCTGACCACCTTGCAGGATAACCGTGCCTGTTAAATCGGTCAAGGTCCAATAGGTTTCGTTTCCGTAAGGATCGGTTTTGATTTCAACCTTCACTTCAACTTCATTCATACCACATTGCGCAAAGCTGGAGCCAGTGAGAACCGTCAAAAGGAAACTTATTAATCGCAGTCTTTTCATTGTATTTTTTTATGACAAATGTTAAAGTTATTATTCTGACCAACGGCTTTTATTCCGTTGATTATCAGAAAGTTAAAAATAAATTTTTAACTTTTTTCTGTTAGAAAAGGCTTTTGCGATCTTTTGTGTGTGCCCTAATTGCATAGAACTTTCGCACTGCCGACGTGCCGACGCTTAGGAGGCATGATAGGTAGTGGATTGTTCTCAGTTTCTATATTTTACTCATTTTCAATGGCTTGTGCTGACGATTACATTTTTGACTGGTAGCCAAAGAAGCGAAGTCCAGAAATTGAATTTTGGTTTACCAGTGGATATTTATCTGGGAAAAAGCATCCAATCAGTTCGTTCGTAGATGATTTGCCGAAAAACTTTATGCTTTTTTCGCAAGTGGCGATTCTTGACGCAACTGTACCTGTTCCATAAATCAACTGGGTAAACGCTTCTCTGATATTCTCAATTGAATTGTTATTTATTACCTTAGTTTTGTTTATAGCGTATGAGTTCATCGAATTGAGGCAACCTAATATATCTTCAATCTCGGCTTGTTGAATTGTCTCAATTCTCTTCTTTGAAAGCAGTCTTTGAACAATTTTTGTGTTATTTCTCCGCCATTCAATATCATCATGCTCTTGTCGGTCATTCCAATTTTTATATTTTTTTGACCATTTTTGTATTTCTTTCCATTGAGCTTCCTCGGATAGAACTCTTGGTGTCTTTTCATGGAAATCTTTTGATGGTGTATTGTCTTGGTGAAAGAGAAAATTTAAAAAACCATCTATCTCCCAGTAAATTGGCTCGGTTTCCCAAATTCGTTGAGCCTTTTTATATTTCTCTGCAAAATCATCGAAGTCGATTAAAATTCTATCGTATTTAGTGTACTCGCTCCGTTTCTTTGCAACTTTTTCAGGGCTTTTTGGCAAATCCCATATCTTAGGTAAATTGGTGGCAGTTGTTTCATCTTTTTCTTTTGCTGGCCTATAAATTATTGCGGTTTCTACCGAGTTTAGTTTTTCGGCTTTTGACCACCATTCTTGAAATATCGCAGCAATTTGAGTTGCATCTTCGAGAAAAACCCCAATTTCATATCTCTTTGAAAATGCTGTCTCTGTCAAATTTGCGGACGAAATCAAGGCACTATCGTCAATTATATAAATTTTTGCATGAACTCCTGCCAACGTTTTTACATCTCCTCTTTCGTGGAAGGTTTTGAGCATGACGGCATTTATCGCTCTCATGTCTGCCACATCAGTTAAAAGCCGAACCTCTACTGCTTCGTTTTCAAGCCAATTTTTACCAAGAATTTTTAAAACTGCATCAGTTTTGCCCAAATAAGGTACACAAACCCAAAGTCTTCTTTTTACTTTTTCTGTCCTTTTTCTTAATTCTTGCACCAATTCATTACCGAACAATGGTTTCATATTTCTTTATTTTGTTACCGGGAACGTTTGCTTCCCTGCCAAACCGCTGCGTTTAGCGAGCGGTTGGCAGGGAAGCGTTAGTTGAACAAAGCCTACAGCAACAGCTCCGCGTTAACCGCCCTAAATCCGAATAAAGGTACAATCACATCCTATCTTGGCGCATCATTTCACCATAAAATTTTGCGCGACATGCCAAAAAAAGTTAGCAGACTGGCTTCAAAGCAAGGTCTTTGAAGCGTCCCAGCAACCGTTCACAGATGTGTTGGCCCGGCTTCGGCAATACATGCTGCTGGATGGCCGCCCCAAGAGCACCATCATCGCTTACACGCGCTCGGTGCGCGACCTGATGGAAGACATCGGCAAAATACCGCTGGAGATCACGGACGAGGAAGCGATCAGCCACTTGAACAAGTACCGCGACGAGCATGACCTGGGGTCTTCCACCGTCAATTCGCGTATTTGCGGACGCTTGCAGCAATTGCTGGGGCACTCCGAGATAGGCTCCACGCTCCTGTACCTGCGCCAAGCGTCCGTTCGGAGGCCCCAAGCAGGTGATCGAGTACCTGGGCCGCTACACGCACAAGACGGCGATCTCGAACCACCGGCTGCTGGAGGTGACGGACACGGCCGTGCGGTTCTCCTACAAAGACTACCGTTCGGAGGGCAAAAAGAAGGAGATGATGCTTGACGGTGTGGAGTTTTTGCGGCGCTTTGCGCTGCACTTCCCGCCGAAAGGCTTTCGCAGGATGCGGCATTACGGCATCCTGTCGAACGCGCAAAAAGGGAAAGCACTGGCCGCATGCCGACAAAGCCTTGCTCCAAATGCAGTGGCCGTGCCGAAGAAAACGCGCCGGGAACTCCGTACAGCGGCTTTGGCCAAACTCTTGAACGGTCGCCCGCCGAACTGGTGCGCCTGTTGCAAAACGCCGACGATGGTTCGCATCGGCGTCGTTCCGCCACAGCCCCTGCCCGTCATGAACGGCGCGCGAGCACCGCCCGACCCGATGCCACACTGGCAATCGGTGACCGTTTGGGCGAATTGATACTGCTAATCCCATAAGAACCATGCTGTGCCGCGCTGTTGCGGTACGAACATAAATGGGATTGCCTGTACCGAAGCAAATGTTCGCAATCAACTGTCCGAAACAGGCCTGGCCGACAAAATCCGAACAGGTTTTTAGAAAAAACCGGGAAAGTCCCGGTCAGAAAGCGGGGCAGGCCCAGGTTGAAAACCCATAATGCCCGACCGATCAGGGCGAAAAAAAGCCAGCACTACTGCTTGGAATCGCATGTAGTGCCGGCTTCGTTCAACAAGGCTCAACCGCCAGCGGGGGGACTTGTGGGTAGGGGATGGTTTGTGCGGCTACGCTCCCCCCGCAGGCGGTTAAGCCCTAAGAGTTAGCACAATTTATTTAATCACTTCAAAAGTATCAATGCTATAAAAGTTATCAATCAAACCAACTCCAGCAACTTCTAAAATTGTTCTCTTGATTTCATTGACTTGATTAGTGTCTGTTGGACTGTTCCAAAAAACGCCTTTTTGAATTAGCTTTGCTTCAATTATATCTAACTGTTCTTCGCTTGCTCCTGTGGTTTCTTTATAGTATAAAGAAGACTCTATATTCATTCTCGCATTATGTCCAAGTACTGTTTTTATAAATTTATGGTATTCTAATTCTTCAATTTTTGATTTTGCTATCTCTATTTCATCTGTTATAAAAATTGGTTTGCCATATTTATTATTCGGAACATTCCACATGTTTTCGCCAGCCGAGTGCAATTCGTCTTCTTTGATTAGATACCTTGTTGTAGAGCCAGGATTAACGATTACGACATCTATGGGTTCAATATCAACAATTCTTAATTCTTTTAAATTTGATTTACCCATTGTATAGGGATTGTCACCTTCACCAGTATCAAGAAAATCTACAAAATCAATAATTTCTTGTTCAGTGGCATCTTTGTCAAAATTGTAACCTCTTGATTTTATATTCTCAGCATAATAAGCAAAAGCATCATTCCTTATACCATTTCCTTCTCTAATTATTTTCCTCCATTCCTCCATATGTAATTTCTTTCCTTTTAGTTCGGCTTTTTCAAATGAACTATATATCCCTATTGGCAACGGGTTGACCTTGCATAATTGCATTTGAAATAGATGTATGACGATTACGAACTCTTTCATTTTTATTTTTTCCTTCTTTTTGTTGGCGCTAACGTTTGGCTAAACGTAATAGCGGCATATAGCCGCTATTGGCGTTTTAGCCTTTGTTGAACTAAGCCTACGGCAACCGCTCCGCCCGATACAAAGCGCACACGCTGCCCAAAGGTAGCCACAAAAAGGCATAGATTCGCATCATTATTTCACCTATAAATTTTGAGCGAACTATGCCAAAAAAAAGTTGAT